>JAURFB010000021.1 GCA_030827165.1 Marivivens sp. | reverse complement strand
GAAGTTGCAGGGTGCAACAGCAGAGATGGCGGGCTCTGCGGGCGGTGGACTTGAAGGTTTGCAGGCTGCCATGTCGGCCCTGGGAGGAGCGTGCGGTGCCTGTCTCCAAGCATATCGGGCTCCAGCAAACTAAGTAGTGCGGCGGGACGGCGTGTCCTTCTCCGCATGGTCTGCCCTGTTGGCAGCAGTGGCGCTTCTGGCCGTTGTCTTGCTCAAACCGGATCCCCTGGCGAACACCTTCTTCGAGGGCCTAGCGGGGGATGCTGACCGCGGCGCTTTGGTTTTTGCCGCCGCGGGCTGCGCCAGCTGTCACACGGCACCCGGCGCCGAGCCGAGCGAGACACCCGTTCTGACCGGGGGGCGCCGATTCGCCAGCCCCTTCGGCACATTCGCAGCGCCCAACATCTCGTCGGGGCCGCAAGGCCTTGGAAACTGGAGCGATATCGACATCGCCAACGCGATCCTTCTTGGCGAAGGGCTGAACCGAACCCATCTTTATCCGGCCCTGCCCTATTCCGCGTATAGCAACATGACCCGGCAGGATGCGGCCGACCTGATCGCCTATTTGCGGACGCTCCCGCCCGCCAATACGCCCAACCAGCCGCATGACGTCGGATTTCCATTCAATATCCGTCTGGGGATAGGCGTCTGGAAGGTGTTCTTCAACCGAGGCGACTGGGTTCTCGAGACGGTCCAGTCCCCCGAAATGGAACGTGGACGCTATCTTGTAGAAGTCCTTGGTCATTGCGGTGAATGCCACACGCCCCGCGGCATTCTGGGCGGACTTGACCGGAGCCGTTGGCTTGCAGGTGCGCCAAATCCGGCCGGTCAGGGGCAAATTCCAAACATTACGCCCGGCAAACTTGGCTGGAGCACGGAAGAAATTGTCGAGTTCCTGTCAACCGTCTTTACCCCGGAGTTCGACACCGCAGGCGGCCAGATGGCCGAAGTGATCGCCGGACTCGCCAGGCTCCCGCAGTCCGACCTCGAGGCAATTGCCGCCTATCTCAAGGCTGTTCCCGCGCTCGACTAGGCCTGTGCCAGCTTGGCGAGCCGCGCCGCCCTGAGCCGCGCGAAATCATCGCCCGCATGATAGGACGAGCGGGTCAGCGGCGTGGCCGAAACCATCAGGAAACCCTTGCCGTAGGCCGCTTTCTCGTAAGCGGCAAACTCCTCGGGCGTCACGAAACGATCGACCTTGTGGTGCTTGGGGGTCGGCTGGAGATACTGGCCGATAGTCAGGAAATCGATGCCGGCCGCGCGCATATCGTCCATCACCTGCATGACCGACTGGCGATCCTCGCCAAGGCCGACCATGATGCCCGACTTGGTAAACATCGAAGGATCAAGCTCTTTCACCCGCTGCAAGAGCCGCAGCGAATGGAAATAGCGGGCGCCGGGGCGAACCGAAGGATAAAGACCCGGCACAGTCTCGAGGTTGTGGTTGAACACGTCTGGCTTGGACCTGACCACGAGTTCAAGAACTTCAGGACCGCATTTCAGGAAGTCAGGGGTCAGAATCTCGATGGTCGTATCGGGCGATTGGTGACGGATCGCACGGATGGTCTGGGCGAAATGTTCGGCGCCACCATCTTCAAGATCGTCGCGGTCGACGCTGGTGATGACAACATGGTTGAGGCCGAGTTTCTTGACCGCATCTGCCACGCGCCCTGGCTCGAACACATCAAGCGCATCGGGCCGACCGGTGGCGATATTGCAAAAGGAACAACCGCGCGTGCAGATCTCGCCCATGATCATCATGGTGGCGTGGCCCTGGCTCCAGCATTCGCCGACGTTGGGGCAAGCGGCCTCTTCACAGACGGTTGAAAGCTTGTGGGTGCGCAGGATGTCGCGGGTATCCTTGTAGCCCTGCGAGACGGGCGCCTTGACCCTGATCCACGACGGCTTTTGCGGCTGCGCGTTATCAGGGCGGTGCGCCTTTTCGGGATGGCGCTGGTCGGGCAGTTTCAGATCGCGCATTGCAGCGGGCTCCATCACATTCGCTTTGTTGCCTCATACGGCCAAACGGCCCTTGGGGCAACCAAGCCTGATGCATGGCAGCCATGCACTCCGCTCAGCCGATCAGGGGGCCGAACCGTCCGTGCTGTTCTTCGTAATGCCGCGCGAGGCGTTGCAAGGCGATGCGCAAGACGATCTTGCCCGATCTTGCCGCCCAGCCAAGCCGCTGTTCGGTGGTTTCAAGCCCCTCAAGCAGACAGCAGCACCGAAGCGCCACATCCCCAAGGCCTGGCCCTAGCTCTCGCAAAGCGTCTTCGACCCGCCTGTAAGCGGCGATCGACGCGCTCGTGCCAACGGGACCAGCGTCCGCCCTTTCCTTGAAGACCGTGCTCCAGTCGCGCTGGCATTCAGCCTCCATCTGGCTCAGTTCGTAATCTTCCCTGAGCCGCTCCCCGGCCGCCAAAAGGAGCCGAGACAGAAATGGCGTTCCGTCCTTGTCGCGCCGGCGGGCAAGGCCCACGAGAGGGCTATCGGCCACAGCAAAGCGCTGACCGCGGGCTTGCGGAAGGTCGTCTTCGATATCTGCATTGCGTGCGGGAACAAACTCGGCGGGGCCTTCGGCCAAGGCGCGAGCGCGGTTCTCGCTTGCGGCGATCAACTCGCGCAAGGCCGAGCGCCCGGCCGCCGTGATGTGATAACGGGCCACCCGCGCTCCGGGATCATGGCAGGCGATCCAGTCTCTGAGCGCCATCGCCTGCGCCACCACCCGGTCGACAACCGCCGACCGGGTCGCCGAATCGTCGGGGGCATCGCGGACGACGACGGCGGTATCCATCTCGCGACCGACCGCAAGCACGGCGCCTGTTTCGACCAGGCGGCGGAGGATGCGAAGGGATTCGCTTATCAGGCGGCTTTCGCTGAGCGTCTGCTCATCCGTAGCTGTGCCGCGCATCGTGTCGGGTTTGTGGTCCATGTGCGAGAGTTCCTTGACGACGCCGCACGTGCGGCCGTTCATTTTCTGGGCAAGTTCGGACAGCGCATCGTCGATCAACGGATCGTCGCGGCGGGTCTCATACCGCCGCACCTGGCGAAGAACCGTGGACGGATGCAGTCCGGATCGGCGCGCAAGTCCGCGGATCGACCGCCCTTCCGATGTATGGGCGAGATAATGCCTCGCCCCAAGCGGCACCCATTGCGGCCAGCCGGCCGCGGACTCCGACGGCGGCCTCCCATTCATTTTGAAATCTTCTCCGGACATATCTGCGCTGCCTCCATTCAGTTTCAGCCGCGGTCTATTGTCGTTCTTTGCGCAACAGTGTTCGCGGTAATTTCTTGTTAAAACCTACCGATGCCGAACGATAATTATTTTCTGCGCAACACAACCTATGAGTGTGCCTAGATGAACGCTGTTTTTGTTCACTCTGGAGCAACAATGAGAGACCTACTGGGAATGATTTCGGCCCTGAAGCGCCCGGGCCTTCTGGTTCGAACCGCAAAGATCGGCGCGGACGACTATCGTCGCGATGTCCATCTGCGCCGCATCTTGAAAAGCGAGGTTCCGGCAAAGACCGGCGAGGCGATATTGTGCATTCTCGAAATCGAGTCTGAGATCAACGAACACCGCATCGCCAACCACGCCGAATATTCGGTCGCCGAGCATGTCGAGGTCTTGATCGCGCTTCTGGGTGAGGCGCGGATTCACCGGGCCGCCTACGGCCCGGCGTCGTCTACATGAAGCTGTCGGGCATCGAGCCCTTCTTCTGTGCGACATAGGCGTTCAACGCCTCTTCGATCGCGGGGTCAAGTTCTGGCTTCTGATATTGCTCGAGCAGTTTCTCGACACGCACCGAGGCAAGCGCCTGCGTATCGCGGGCGCCTTCTTCGTCCCAAGTCTCGAAGGGCTTGTAGTCGAAGAGATCAGACCGCCAGAAGGCGCTCTTGAAGTTCGCCTGCGTGTGGGCACAACCGAGATAGTGACCGCCCGGACCCACCTCGCGGATGGCGTCCATCGCCTGTCCGTTTTCGGACATGTCGATGCCCTTGGCGATGTGATGCAGGGTGCCGAGCTGATCGGCGTCCATTACGAACTTCTCGAAATCGGCCACTAGGCCGCCTTCGAGCCAGCCGCAAGCGTGGAGCATGAAGTTGACGCCCGCCAGAAGGCCCATGTTGAGGCTGTTGGCCGATTCATAGGCGGCCTGTGCGTCGGGCAGCTTGGAGCCGCAGAACCCGCCGGCCGAACGATAGGGCAGCCCGAGGCGCCGCACGAGTTGGCCCACGCCATAGGTGATATGCGCCGCTTCCGGGGTGCCGAAAGTCGGCGCACCCGAGTTCATGTCGATCGAGGTCACAAACGCCCCGGCGATCACCGGTGCACCCTTGCGGATCAGCTGACTGTAGGCCACGCCAGCCAGCACTTCCGCCAGAACCTGCGTCAGCGTGCCTGCCACCGACACCGGCGCCATTGCACCGCCCACGATGAACGGCGAAATGATCGCGGCCTGATTGTTGCGGGCATAAACCTCGAGGGCGCCCATCATGATCCCGTCGAAGACCATCGGCGAGTTGATGTTGATGAGCGAGGTCATCACCGTGTTTTGCTGGACAAAATCCGCGCCGAAGAGGATCGAGGCCATATCGACCGAATCCTGAGCGCGGCTCGGCTCGGTCACCGAGCCCATGAAAGGCTTGTCCGACAGCGTCATATGCGCGAGCAGCATGTCGAGGTGCCGCTTGTTCACCGGAATGTCGGTCGGCTCGCAAACGGTGCCGCCCGAGTGGTGCAACCATTTCGACATATAGCCAAGCTTCACGAATTTCTGGAAATCGTCGAGCGTCGCATAACGGCGGCCGCCTTGCGCGGTGCGGACGAAGGGCGGGCCATAGACAGGCGCCAGAACAAGGTTTCGCCCGCCGATCTCGACATTGCGGGCGGAATTGCGGGCGTACTGGGTAAAGCTTGACGGCGCAGTCTTGATCAGCTCGCGTGCAAGGCCGCGGGGAATGCGGACGCGCTCGCCCTGAACATCGGCGCCAGCCGCCTTCCAGAGCTCGAGAGCTCCGGGATTTTCGACAAAGTTCACGCCGATCTCTTCAAGCACCGTCTCGGCGTTGTGCTCGATGATCTGGAGGGCCTCTTCGTTCAGGATCTCGAGGTTGGGAATCTTGCGCTCGATGAAGCGTGCGGTTTCCACGCTCACAGCGGTCCGCTCGGCGCGGCGGGCGGCGCCGCCGCCGCCACGAGCACGGCGCGCGGTTTGGGCTGTTTCGAGATCAGACATGGGCAATCCTCCACAAAATTGCTCTAGCAGATAGCCCCAGACTCGGTCGGTCGACGATGGAATTGCGGCCATTGACGCCGGAAAGCGACATCCGACCGCAAGTGACCGCTTTTCTCACGTGCGATATTGCCTCACGCCGCGCCAGAACTCTTGCAACAGGCCTTTTGCCGGTCTAGTGCCTGCCCATGACACATACCCATGATCGCCTTCTCATCATCGACTTTGGAAGCCAGGTCACGCAGCTCATTGCGCGCCGCCTGCGCGAGCTCAACGTCTATTGCGAAATCCACCCCTACCAGAACGTAACCGACGCCTTTCTGGCCGCGTTCGCGCCCAAGGCGATGATCTTCTCGGGCGGCCCCGACAGCGTCACCCGCGAAGGCTCGCCCCGCCCGCCGAAAACCGCCTTCACTATGGGTGTGCCGATCCTTGGCATCTGCTATGGCCAGCAGGTCATGATGCAAGAGCTGGGCGGCCTTGTGGAATCGGGCCACGGCACAGCCGAATTCGGCCGCGCTTTCGTGACCCCGGCCGAGGCGCAGCTTTCGATCCTTGAGGGATGGTTTGTCGAGGGCCGCGAGCAGGTCTGGATGAGCCACGGCGACCATGTGAGCCGCATCGCCCCCGGCTTTGAGGTCTACGGCACATCGCCCGGCGCGCCCTTTGCGATCACTGCCGATGTGAGCCGACATTTCTATGCGGTGCAATTTCACCCCGAGGTGCATCACACGCCCAAGGGCGCCAAGCTTTACGAGAACTTCGTCCGCCTTGCCGGCTTCACTGGCGACTGGACCATGGGCGCCTATAAGGACGACGCAATCGAGAAGATCCGCGCACAAGTGGGCGACGGTCATGTGATCTGCGGGCTTTCGGGCGGCGTGGACAGCTCGGTCGCGGCGATCCTCTTGCACGAGGCGATCGGTGATCAACTCACCTGTGTGTTCGTGGATCACGGCCTCTTGCGGCTCAACGAGGCCGAGCAGGTCGTCACGATGTTCCGGGACAACTATAACATCAAGCTGATCCACGCCGACGAGAGCGAATTGTTCCTCGGCGCGCTCGAGGGCGTTTCCGACCCCGAGGTCAAGCGCAAGACCATCGGCAGGCTGTTTATCGACGTGTTCCAGAAATATGCGAACGGGATCGAAGGGGCAGAGTTTCTTGCCCAAGGCACACTCTATCCCGACGTGATCGAAAGCGTTTCCTTCTCGGGCGGGCCTTCGGTGACGATCAAGTCGCACCACAACGTCGGCGGCCTGCCGGAGAAGATGGGCCTCAAGCTCGTCGAGCCATTGCGCGAGCTGTTCAAGGATGAGGTGCGCGCCCTGGGCCGCGAGCTTGGCCTGCCCGAAAGCTTTATCGGCCGGCACCCTTTCCCCGGCCCCGGCCTTGCGATCCGCTGCCCCGGCGAGATCACCCGCGAAAAGCTTGAAATCCTCCGCAAGGCGGATGCCGTTTTCATCGACCAGATCCGCAAGCACGGCCTTTATGACGAAATCTGGCAGGCCTTCGTCGCGATCCTCCCCGTGCGCACCGTGGGCGTGATGGGCGATGGCCGCACCTATGATTTCGCCTGCGCCCTGCGCGCGGTGACCTCGGTCGACGGGATGACAGCGGATTATTATCCCTTCACCCACGACTTCCTCGGTGAAACCGCCACGCGGATCATCAACGAGGTCAAAGGCATCAACCGCTGCACCTATGACATTACGTCCAAACCGCCGGGAACGATCGAGTGGGAGTGATCCGGCTTGCCGGACAACTGATCTGCGCGGGCGAGGGCCAAGCGGCCCTCGTTGCTCGCCTCCTTCCCGAGCACATCCGCCTCTCGCGCACCGAGCAGGGTTGCATCTCCTTCGAGGTGCGGCAAAGTGCCGATCCTCTTGTGTGGGACGTCGCAGAGGTGTTCTCTGACCGCGCGGCCTTCGAGGCGCATCAGGCACGGGCTGCCGCTTCAGAGTGGGGGCAGGCCACCAGAGGGATCGAGCGGCGGTATGCCATCACAGAAGACTGATCTGGCGACAACGCTGCGCGCGGCCATCTGGATGACGGGCGCGATTGCCTCGTTTACGGCCATGGCGATTGCGGGCCGCGCGGTCAGCTTTGCGCTCGATACCTTCGAGATCATGTTCTATCGCAGCCTCATCGGCATCCTGATCGTCGGCTCTGTCGCCCTGAGCACAGGCAAGTGGCGTGAAATCACGCGGCGCAGCCTCGGCCTTCACGCCGCCCGCAACCTTGCCCATTTTACGGGGCAGAACCTGTGGTTCTTTGCCATCACGGTGATTCCTCTTGCGCAGGTCTTTGCGCTTGAGTTTACCACGCCGATCTGGGTGATCCTGATTTCCCCGATCTTTCTGGCCGAGCCGATCCGGAAAGTGGGCCTGATCGCCGCCGCAATCGGCTTTGCTGGCATCCTGATCGTGGCCCGGCCGAGCCCCGAAAGCCTCAACATCGGTGTTGCGGCGGCGGCCTTTTCGGCCGTGGCCTTTGCACTAACGGCCGTCTTCACCCGCCGTCTGACCCGCACCGAGACGATCACCTGCATCCTCTTTTACCTGACCACCATGCAGGCGGTCTTTGGTCTTGCTTTCGCGGGCTGGGAAGGCGACCTGGCCCTGCCCGATCCGACCACGACCCCATGGCTCGTTCTGATCGGCTGCGCGGGGCTCTTGGCGCATTTCTGCCTGACCAATGCCTTGCGGATTGCACCGGCTTCGATTGTCATGCCAATCGACTTTGCCCGCCTTCCGGTCATCGCCATCGTCGGGGCGTTGTTTTACAGCGAACCGCTCGACGTCTTCGTCTTTCTTGGCGCGGCGCTGATCTTTGCAGGCAACTGGTTCAACATCACCCGCTCGGCCAGGGACTGAAAAAGGCGCAAGTTTCGGATTGCCGCGACGTGGCCTCGCCCATAGCGTGCCGCCATGACCGAACAAAAGACGCTCACCCTTCAGGGGTGGCTCATGCTCTTTGCCCTCAGCGCGATCTGGGGCGGGTCGTTCCTTTCAAACAGGGTCGTCTTGGGAGAGGTGCAGGTGTTCACCGTGGTGGCCTTCCGCGTGACGGTCGCCGCGATGCTGTTGTGGGCCTATGTCCTGTGGAAAGGGCTGCCGCTGCCCAAGGGCGCGCGCCGCTGGGCGCTGATCGGGCTTTCGGGGCTTCTCAACAACGTGGTGCCGTTTACCCTGATCGTCTGGGGCCAGCAACACATCCCCTCGGGCCTTGCGGGTATTCTCAATTCCTCGACGGCCGTCTTTACCGTTCTTATGGCCTCGCTGGTCTTTGCCGACGAGCGGCTGACCCTGCGAAAGGCGATTGGCGTCGGCCTGGGGTTCTTCGGGGTCAGCCTTACAGTCGGCCTATCGTCGCGGGCGTCGTTCGATCCCTATTCGCTCGGTCAGATGGCGGTGATCGGGGCGACGCTGAGCTATGCCGTGGCGGGGCTGATCGGACGATTTGCGCTCGCGGGCTTGCGGAGCGAGGTCGGTGCGGCCGCGACGTTGACGGCATCGACGCTCGTCATGCTGCCCCTTGCTCTGTATCGGGACGGAACGCCAGCCTTCGCCTATGCCGCCTCGACCTGGGCCGGCCTTCTGTATCTCGGGGTCATGGCCTCGGCGCTGGCCTATCTTCTGTTTTACCGCATTCTAGTGACCGCCGGCGCCGGCAACGTAAGCCTTGTCACCCTGCTCATCGCCCCTTTCGCCATCCTTCTCGGCGCCGTTGTCTACGGCGAGGCGCTGGCTCCAAACGCCTATCTCGGCTTTGCGGTGATCGCGCTGGGCCTTCTGGTGATCGACGGGCGGCTCTTTCGCCGCGCCAGATAATGCTGGACCTCCGATCAGCCCGCCGCTAGGCAATGGCCATGATCTACGACACCGCCCAAGACTGGCGCAGCGCGCCGCGCAAACACGTCCTCCTGTTCGGCATGTCCGGACTGGGAAAGACGCATGTTTCCAACATCCTGCGCGCCGAGGGGCACTGGTTCCACTATTCCATAGATTACCGGATCGGCACCCGCTACATGGGCGAGCTGATCGTCGATAATGCCAAGCGTGAGGCGATGAAGGTTCCGTTCCTGCGCGATCTTTTGCGGACGGATTCGATCTATATCGGCTCCAACATCACCTTCAACAATCTTACGCCCGTGGCCTCCTATCTTGGCAAACCCGGTGATCCGGCGCTAAGCGGCTTGCCGATGGATATCTACCGCGAGCGGCAGGAGCAGTTTCGCAAGGCCGAGATTTCGGCGCTGATGGACACCGGCTATTTCATCCGTCGCGCCGAGGCACTCTACGGCTATCCGCATTTTGTCTGCGATACCGGCGGGTCGATTTGCGAATGGGTAAATCCAGCGGACCCGAACGATCCGATCATGTCCGAGCTTGCGTCCCAAACGCTCATGGTCTGGATCAAGGGCAGCGACGCGCACACCGCGGAACTTGTCCGCCGGTTCGACCGCGCACCGAAGCCGATGGCCTATCAGCCCGAGTTTCTCGAGGCAGCCTGGGCCGAATTCCTTGCCGAGACCGGCAACGCGCCCCAAAAGGTCGATCCTGATGCCTTCATCCGCTGGACCTATGCCCGCGCCCTCGCCCACCGGCAACCGCGCTATGAGGCGATGGCCAATCGCTGGGGCGTGACAGTCACGGCTGAAGACATGATGGCCGTCAGATCGGCGCAGGACTTTGAAGACGTCATCGCGCGCGCCCTTGAGATGCGGGGCTGACCGGCCTATCTCCTCTCTTCCCACCCACCGGACCTGAACACATGCCCATCAAACTGCCCGAAAATCTGCCCGCCTATTCCGTCCTCTCCAAAGAGGGCGTGATGGTGATGTCGGACGACCGGGCCTCGCATCAGGATATCCGGCCCTTGCGGATCGGCCTACTCAACCTGATGCCGAAGAAGATCCAGACCGAGAACCAGTTTGCCCGCTTGATCGGAGCCACGCCCCTTCAGGTCGAACTGAGCCTCATACGGATGTCCGAGCACCAGACCCGCAACACCGCGGCCGAGCATATGGAAGAGTTTTATCGCCCGTTCTCGGATGTGAAGGAAAGCGGAGAGAAATTCGACGGCCTCATCATCACCGGCGCCCCGATCGAACATCTTCCCTTCGAGCAAGTGACCTATTGGGACGAGTTGACCGAGGTTTTCAACTGGACCCAGAGCCACGTTCATTCCACCTTCGGCGTGTGCTGGGGCGGGATGGCGATGGCCTACCATTTCCACGATGTCCCGAAGATCATGCTTGATCGCAAGGCGTTCGGCTGCTTCCGCCACGCCAATCTGGCGCCGGCATCGCCCTTCCTGCGCGGCTTTTCCGACGATATGGTCGTCCCGGTCAGCCGCTGGACCGAGATCCGCCGCGAGGATGTGGCGCAAGTGCCCGACCTCACCCTTCTTATCGACAGCCCGGACAGCGGGCCTTGCCTCATTGAGGATGCGGGCAAGCGGGCGCTCTATGTGTTCAACCACTTCGAATACGACAGCGGCACACTCAAGGAAGAGTATGACCGCGATATTGCCAACGGCACGCCGATCAACGTTCCTCTCAACTACTACCCTGACGATGATCCGACCCGGCCGCCGCAAAACCGCTGGCGCAGCCATGCGCACCTGCTCTATGGCAACTGGATCAACGAGATATATCAGACGACGCCCTATGATCTGATGAAGATCGGACAATAGGCAGACCGCCGCCGCAGCGATTGCGCGTCGGACGGCGGGGCCCCATATTGGGCAGGAAGCCACCGGAGTTGATGATGGATCTCCCCTTTGACGGCGCGATCAGCCGCCACTTTCGCGAGACAACCGATCCCGCGGTGCGCGCGGCAATCGAGGGCAAGGGCAAGAAGGCCATCCTGAACCTGACCTATCCCTACGCCCAAGAATGGTCGCGCAAGGCCTATGAGGCCGAAATCGCCGCGCTTCAGATCGAACTGGCGCGGCTTCAAGCATGGGTCAAGGACACCGGCCAGCGCGTCGCGATCGTTTTCGAGGGGCGCGATGCGGCCGGAAAAGGCGCCACGATCAAGAGGTTAGGCAAGAACCTTAATCCTCGCGGGGCGCGGGTGGTGGCCCTTTCAAAACCGACCGAGACTGAGGCGGCCCAGTGGTATTTCCAGCGCTACATCGCGCATCTTGCCGCCGCAGGCGAAATCGTCTTTTTCGACCGCAGCTGGTATAACCGCGGCGTTGTCGAACAGGTGTTTGGCTTTTGCACGCCCGAGCAACGCAGCGCGTGGTTCGGACAGGTGCCCGATTTCGAGAAGATGCTGGTCTATGACGGCATCCACCTGTTCAAGATCTGGCTGACCATCGGGCAAGCCACCCAGCTTGACCGTTTCCTCGACCGCGAAAGCGATCCTCTACGCCAGTGGAAGCTGAGCCGGATCGATGTCGAAGGTCTGAGCCGCTGGGATGCCTATACCACTGCCATCGAGGAAACCCTGCCCCGCACCCACACCGCCCATGCCCCCTGGACCGTGATCCGGGGCGACGACAAACGGCGGGCTCGGGTCGCGGCGATCCGCGCCGTACTGTCGCAGCTTGGTTACATGCGCAAGGATCTGGCTGTGGCGGCCCCGCCTGATCCGTCGATAACGGGCGGGCCGGAGATGCTTCATGGTTAAGCAGGGCTATCACCACGGCAACCTGCGCGAAGCGCTGATCGTCGCCTGTTTGCGGCTGATCGAGGAAAAGGGCCCGACCGGCTTTACCCTCTCCGAAGCCGCCCGCGTCGCGGGCGTGACCCCCGCTGCCGTCTATCGCCATTTCGAGGGCCGCGAAGACCTGATCGCCGCGGCCGCGCATCAGGGCTATGTGATCTTCGCCGACATGATGGAAGCGGCCTATGCCAAGGGCCTGCCCTCGGCGCTCAAGGCCTTCGAAGGCACGGGCCGCGCCTATCTGGACTTTGCCCGCCGGTTTCCGGGGCATTATGTGGCGATGTTCGAAAGCGGCATCTCGATCCAGCGCACGTCCGAACTCAACAAGGTTGCCGGACGCGGCCTCGGAGTTCTGGAAAAAGCCGCCGCCGAGCTTTCCAAACACATTCCGCCCGAAAAGCGCCCTCCGCCGCAGATGTTTGCCGCTCATATCTGGGCCTTGAGCCACGGCGTGGTCGAGCTTTTCGCCCGCGGCTCACCAGGCACGAAATCGCCCTTCCCGCCCGAGGATCTTCTGGAATCGGGAATCGGCGTCTATCTGCGCGGCCTCGGGCTTGTTCCGCAGGATCGCTAGCGGCCCTTGCGCAGCTCTGCCATGCGCGCGGCAAGCCGCGCCTTTCCGGTCTTTGACATCTGGCCCGCCACCGCATCGAAATCGGCGTCTGAGCGATTCTGGCTGAGCTTGGACTTGGCAAGCACGCGATCCACGTCGATCCGAAACGCGACGATACTGCCGAGCATGGTCTCCAGATACTCGGCGGGCGCATCGGCCACGCGCCAGCCGCCCGCGCCGTTCAAGGCCGCCTCGTGACGTTTGGTGAGCTTGCCGACCGCTGCCAACTTGGCTTTTCGCCCATGATCAAAACTGATCCGGCCATGCATATGCACGACCTGATAGTTCCATGTCGGCACGGCTTTGTGTGTCTCGGCTTTCGTCGGATACCAGTTGGGCGAGACATAGCTGTCTTCCCCTCGAAATATCACAAGAACCTCACCCCCCTCGGCAACCGCACGGTGCAGATCATTGGCCAAGGCAATGTGCCCTACAAGGGCTTCACCCTCTTTCAAGAGAGGAAGATGGTTGGCAACAAGCCCCTCGGACGTCTGCGCCACGAGGATCGCAAAAGGATGACGGTCGACCAATGCCGCAATCTCGGCGGGATCGGTCTCGCGAAAATGATCGGGCGTATACATGTCATACCCTCCCAACAAAAAAGGGCCACGGAACCCGCAGCCCTTCTCTTGGCAGTGCCAAAGACCCTTTTGGATCAGCGCTTGGAGAACTGGAAGCTCTTGCGCGCCTTGGCCTTGCCGTATTTCTTCCGCTCGACCACACGGCTGTCGCGGGTGAGGAAGCCTGCAGCCTTCAGAGCGCCGCGCAGGGCGGGATCATAAAGCTGCAGCGCCTTCGAGATGCCGTGCTTGACCGCACCGGCCTGACCCGAGAGACCGCCGCCCTTGACGGTGGCGTTCACGTCGAACTGGCCCGAAACGCCCGCAACCTGGAACGGCTGACGAAGGATCATCTGCAGCACGGGACGGGCAAAATAAACGGCCATTTCCTTGCCGTTCACAGTGACCTTGCCAGAGCCCGGCTTGATCCAGACACGGGCAACGGCGTCTTTGCGCTTGCCGGTGGCATAAGCACGGCCCTGCGCGTCGCGCACCGGCTCACGCGGGGTTACGACTTCTACGACGGTCGTGCTGGCGGCAGCTGCGCCAAGCTCTTCCAGGGATTTGAGTTGTTCGGCCATCTATCAGACCCTCGTGTTTTTCTTGTTCATCGACTTGACGTCGAGAACTTCGGGCTTCTGGGCTTCCATACCGTGCTCGGTACCGGCGAAGACGCGCAGATGGGTCATCTGCTGACGGCTCAGGCGGCCGCCCGGCAGCATACGCTTGACGGCCTGGGTGATCACGCGCTCGGGGTGGGCCCCCTCGAGGATCTCACCCGTGGTGCGCGACTTGATGCCGCCCGGGTGGCCGGTGTGCCAGTAGTTCGGCTTTTCACGCTTGTCGCCGGTCAGCTGAACCTTTTCAGCGTTGATGACGATCACGTTGTCACCCATGTCCATGTGGGGGGTGAAGGACGGCTTGTGCTTGCCACGAAGCCGCATGGCGATGATCGACGCAAGACGGCCCAGAACAACGCCCTCGGCGTCGATCAGGATCCATTTCTTGTCGATATCTGCCGGAGTAGCAGAGAAGGTTTTCATGTTTCACCAGAGTAAGGAGGGCGCCTCGCGGCGCCTGTCGTCGGGATGGGCGGTTTATAGCGCTCAAAATCGCACAGTCAAGCGCCCTCAATCTTTATTAATCGCGCAAAAACAATGAGTTACGAAAACGGTATTATTTTACCCCCTCTTTTTCGACCCCTTCGGCGGGATCGAATAGGTCAAACCCGCCCGCGCCACCAGATCCGCCTGTCCGGCGCTCCGGATATAGGCCTCGCCCACGGCTAAAGACCTCCCCAGCTTGAGAAGTCGCACGTCGCATACCAGATCAGCCTCAGCGGCAGGTTTGCGCATGAAGTCGATCGCGCAGTTGGTCGTCACCGCAAGCGCCTCGGGCCCGATCCTCGACAGGATCGCAAGATAGACCGCCACATCGGCCAGGGCAAAAAGGGTCGGCCTTGAGACGGTATTTCCGGGCCGCAGGTGCCGGTGATCCACCGCCAGCCGCAAGACAAGCCGATCTTCGTTCACCTCATCGACAACATAGTCGTCGGCCACCTGCGGAAAATGCTCGGTCAGAAAAACCTGCAGCGCCTTTTTGTCCATTTGAAGGGTCATGTCTTTCCTCGCCTTGCGCCCTCCCCTAGACTTGGCCCGTATCTTGAGGAGGAACAAGATGGACTTGCTATTGCGCAGCGATGAAAACGGCGTCGCGACCCTGACCATGAACGCGCCAGAGCGGCTCAATGCCCTCTCGGATGCGATGCTCGCCGCCCTTCACGGCGCCTTCGATAAAATTGCCGAAGATCGCACGGTTCGCGCCGTCATCCTCGCCGGGGTCGGCAAAGCGTTTTGCGCCGGCCATGACCTCAAGGAAATGCAGGCCGGTCGCCAGTCGGCCGACAAGGGCGCCGCCTATTTCGCCGATCTCTTCGCCCGCTGCTCGGCCCTGATGCTGCGCATCCAGTCCATCCCCCAGCCGGTCATCGCGCAGGTCCACGGCATCGCCACGGCCGCCGGCTGCCAGCTTGTCGCCACCTGCGATCTGGCAATCGCCGCCGAAGGCACGCGCTTTGGCGTCAATGGCGTCAATATCGGCCTCTTCTGCTCAACCCCCATGGTCGCGCTCACCCGCAACGTGCCGCGCAAAAACGCCTTCGAGATGCTGACAACGGGCCGCTTCATCGAGGCCACCGAGGCCACCCGCATCGGCCTCATTAACCGCGCCGTGCCTGCCGATCAACTCAGCTCGGAGAGCCGCGCCCTCGCCGAGGTCATTGCCGGCAAACTCGCCAGCGCCGTCCGCATCGGCAAGCGTGCCTTTTACGAACAAGCGCCGATGACCACAGCCGAGGCCTATGCCTACGCGGGGGCGGTCATGACCGAAAACATGCTCAACCGCGACACCGATGAAGGTATCTTCGCTTTCCTTGAAAAGCGGGATCCGGCCTGGAAGGCCTAGACTTCTTTTGGCCCTAAATACTCCGTGGGAGCGCCGCAAGGCGCGGGGGCAGCGCCCCCTGCCCGCTCAAAGCCCGTACAGGTCGCTGAACTTGGCGCTCAGATAGGCCAGAAGCGGCCCTTCGGAGGGCGCAGATCCCGCCGCCTTCTCGATCGTCTCCGCCGGTTCATAAAGCCCGCCATGCGTCTGGAGATTGGCCCGCAGCCAGCCGGTCGCGCGGCTCGTGTCACCCTTCGCCAGATCATTTTCCAGATCAGGAACCGCCGCCCGCAGTGCATCGTGCAGGCAGCCCGCATAGACATTGCCAAGGCTATAGGTCGGGAAATAGCCGAAGAGGCCGGCCGACCAATGCACATCTTGCAAGATGCCGTTCGAGGGTTTGTCGACCGCATAGCCGAAGTCAGACTTGAACCGGTCGTTCCAGGCCGCCTCAAGGTCTTTCACCGTCAGGTCGCCCGCGATCAGCGCCCGCTCCAGATCAAAGCGCAGCATAACGTGCAGGTTATACTGCAACTCGTCTGCCTCGGTCCGGATATAGCCCGTGTTCACCCGGTTCACGACCCGATAGAATGTCTCGGCATCCGGGACGCCGAAATCGCCAAACTCATCGCGCATCCGGCCAAAGAGCCACCCGGTGAAGGTGCGGCTGCGGCCGATCTGGTTCTCATAGATGCGGCTCTGGCTTTCGTGCACGCCCATCGACACGCCGCGCCCGAGCGGGGTCAACAGATAGTCGCGGTTGATCCCCTGCTCATAGGCGGCATGGCCGACCTCGTGGATCGTCGAATATAAGCAGTTGAACGGGTCGGTCAGGCTCGTGCGCGTGGTGATCCGCACATCAAGGCCCGAACCCGACGAGAACGGGTGCACCGCCTTGTCGATCCGGCCGTGGTCAAGGTCATAGCCAAAGGCCAGCGCCAGCTCTTGCGAGAGCTTCAGCTGCACCTCTTCGGAAAATTCGCCCGAAAGCTGCATCGGCGCCTTGGCCGCCAAAACCGCCTCGCGCAATTCGACAAGACCGGGCCGCAGCGCGGCAAACATCGCCGCGATTTGGCCGCCCGAAGCGTTGGGCTCGTAGTTGTCGAGAAGCGCGTCATAAAGATCGCCGCCGTCGGCCAGGGCCTGCGCCTCTTCGATCCGCAGCGCAACGACCTTTTCAAGGATCGGCAGGAAGGCTGCCACATCCTCGTCGCGCCGCGCGCCGGCCCAGATGCGGTGGGCCTTCGAGGTGGTGCTGGCGATCTCGGCGGCAAGCCGCGCAGGCACCTTCATTGTCTTGTCATAATTGCGCCGAATGTGACGCAGGTTGGCGGCAGCAACCGCATCCGCAGGCTTGGCCCGGTCCAACCAGTCGGCAATCTGCGGATCGGTCATCCGCGCGTGAAGCACCTTCGACATCGCCGCGTGTTCGACCGCGCGCTGGTCCGAAGCGCCCTCGGGCATCATCGTCTCCTGATCCCAGCCCAAGCGGCCCGCGACCTCGCCGAGGGCCTCGGTATCGCGCTGAAACTCCATCAGCTCGTCATAGGGATTGGCGTTGGCGATCATCAGTTGTCTCACCGAATGGATTGGGCCAGCGGATAGCGGGCAAGATAACGACCGCGCAGGATCAAGACCCATAGGGCAACGGCCCCGATCTGGTGCACGATGGCGATATGGACGGGCGCGGAATAGAGCGCGGTCATGATCCCCAGAACCACTTGCAAGAGCATCACCGCGAACATCGCATTGAAGGCCAGGCGGGTATGGCCATTCGGGCTGCGCCGCGCGTCCCACCAGATCACCGCGCCATAGATGAAAAGAGCATAGGCCACCATCCGGTGCACGAATTGTACAAGGCCCGCATCCTCGAAGAAATTGCGCCAGATCGGCGTGATGGTGAAGGGGTCCGGCGGCAGGAAGCTGTCGCCCATCAAGGGCCACGTCGGAAAGGCACGGCCCGCGTCGATCCCGGCGACAAGTGCGCCCAAAAGGATCTGGAGGAAGGCCAGATGCATCAGGCCGGTCGACCGGCCAAAAAGCCGCACGTCACCGCTTCGGCGGGCCTGCAACAGGTCGGCCTCGCGCCGTCCGAGAAGGAAGACATACCACGCGGCAAAGCCGAGGATGATGAAGGCCAGGCCAAGGTGCGTGGCAAGGCGATAGGACGCCACGTCCAGCATCTCGCCGCCAAGGCCAGAGGAGACCATCCACCAACCGATCGCACCTTGAAGCCCGCCAAGAGCGCCGAGAAACAACAGCCGCCCGGTCCAGCCTGTCGGGATCTTGCGGGCGGCAAGGAAGCCGAAGAAGCCGAGCGCCCAGACAAGGCCGATCACGCGGCCAAGCTGGCGGTGGCCCCATTCCCACCAGTAGATGCCTTTGAACTCGGCAAGGCTCATGCCCTTGTTCTGAAGCTGGTATTCCGGAATCTGCTGGTATTTCTCAAACTCAGCCTGCCATGCGGCTTCGCTCAGTGGCGGGACCGAGCCGGTGACGGGTTTCCATTCGGTGATCGACAGACCCGAGTCGGTCAGGCGGGTCATGCCGCCGACCGCGATCATCAGCGCCACCATTACAAAGATCACCATGATCCAAAGCCGGATCGCGCCGCGCGCGCCCTTGCCCCCACGGTCGATGCCGCCGGGGGCTGCTGCGGGTTTGGATTCGCTCGCCACGTCCTGAAAGATCGCGCGCTGTTTGTCAGCCATATGGACTCTCCGAATTTCGTGGCCGGACCCTAAGCCCGCGCCACCCCAGCGGCAAGGGTTCAGCCGCGCTCTTTCCAGCGCACCATCTGCCGCAATATCCCGTGGAGCATCTGCACGTCGGCCCGCGTCAGCGGCATCCGGCTCCAGAGATTGCGCAGGTTCTGGCGCATATATGGGGCTTTATCCTCCGGGAAGAAGAATCCCGCGTCGTCAAGCCTGTCCTCATAATGCTCGGCGAGCTTTTCCATCTCGATCTGCGTGGCCCAATCCCCCTGAATATCGACCCGCTCATGCACGATCTCTTCGCTCGCCCGCCGCCATTCATAGGCGGTCAGCAGAACGCATTGGGCAAGGTTGAGCGAGGAAAACTCAGGGTTCACCGGCACCGAGATGATCGCATTGGCGAGCGCGATATCGCTGTTCTCCATGCCTGCCCGCTCGGGGCCGAACATGACAGCAACCTTGCCGCCCGCAGCGATCCGCGCGGCGGCATCCTGCATCGCTGCCTCGGGGCTGAGGACCGGCTTGGTCAGGCCGCGCGGCCGCGCCGTGGTCGCATAGACAAAGGTGCAATCGGCTACGGCCTCTTGGGTCGTGCCGAAAATCTGCGCCTCGTCGAGCAGCCGGCCCGCTCCCGAGGCCATCGCGACGGCCTTCTGGTTGGGCCAGCCATCGCGCGGATCGGTGATGCGCATCCGGTCGAGCCCGAAATTCCACATCCCCCGCGCGGCGGCGCCGATGTTTTCGCCCATCTGCGGGCGCAGGAGCACAAAGGCGGGTTGGGGCTGGCCGTTGGGCATTTCCGTTCCTTTTCTGATCCGGCGCGTGATACGCTCTGACAGCAATCCACGCAAGGAGCACGGCATGGCATATGACGAAGGACTTGCCTCGTTGATGCGTGAGGCGCTTGAGCACGAACCAGGATATTCGGAAAAGAAGATGTTCGGAGGCCTGTGCTTTCTCGTCTACGGCAATATGGTTTCGGGCGTGCATTCAGGCGGCGGAATGTTCCGCGTCGGCAAGGCCAACGAGACCGGGGCGCGAACGATCGAAGGGACGGGCCCGATGCTTTTCACCGGCAAGCCGATGGGCGGGATGATCGCAGCGAGTGACGATCTGATGGCCGACGACGACAGGCGCGCCGCCCTTATGACGATCGCCTTGACCCACGCAAAAAGCCTTCCGCCGAAGTAGCGGCTCGGCTATAGCGGCGCAAAGGCTTGGGATGGGACCAAAGAGATGAGTGACACCGACGATCTGCCGCAGGTTTACCTGATCACGCCGCCCGAATTCGAGCTGTCGACATTCACCGACCGACTTGCCGCCTGCCTTGATGCCGTCCCAGTGGCCTGCGTGCGCCTTGGGCTTGCCAGCCGCGACGAGGACAAGATCAGCCGTGCGGCCGATGCCCTGCGCGACGTCACCCAAACCCGCGATGTGGCGCTCGTCATCGAGACCCACCTCAAATTTGTCGAACGTCACGGGCTTGACGGAGTGCACCTGACCGATGCCGCCCGCTCTGTGAAAAAGGCCCGCAAAGACCTTGGCGAAGATGCGATTGTCGGCACCTTCTGCGCTGGCTCGCGCCATGACGGGATGACCTCGGGCGAGCTTGGCGCCGACTACATCAGCTTTGGCCCTGTCGGCCAAACCGCCCTTGGAATGGGCGCGGCGGTCGAGCTCGAGCTTTTCCAATGGTGGAGCCAGATGATCGAGGTGCCGGTCGTTGCCGAAGGTGCGCTCGACACTGGCCTGATCAGGACACTCGCGGCCAACACCGATTTCTTCGGCATTGGCGATGAAATCTGGAAGGCCTACGACGCGGCGGCGGCGCTCAAGGCGCTTGTCGCGGCGATGGGCTAGTCCTCGTCGTTCACGCCAGCCGCAATCAAACCGGCGCGCACCTTGTTTTCCAAGAGCCGCGCCAGCATCTTGCGATCCTCGATCTCGGAGACACGCACCGGCGCGTGGTAGTGGATCGTCACCGAACCCTGCCGCGCGGCTGCCAACGTCGAAAGAAGATGTGGTCCAAAATCCATATCCCCCCACCAGCCGTATTGGCGCGGATCGGCCCCTTCGGCGGCGCGATAGATCACCGTCACCGGCTGGATCGAGAGCGTCTCGCGCAGACCATCGGCATAGAAGGCGGCAAAAAGGGTGGGCTTGAAAGGCAAGACGCGGCGGCCATCGGTCGAGGTGCCTTCGGGAAAGAACAAGAGCTTGTGGCCGTAGGACAGGCGGCGGATGAACTCCCGGATATGCAGGCGTGCCTCGCGCGGATCGCGGCGGATAAACACGGTGCCGGTCGCCTTGGCGAGCCAGCCTATTCCCGGCCATCCCGCCACCTCTGCCTTGGAGACGAAATAGATCCGCTTGCGGGCGTTGAGGGCAAAGATGTCGAGCCAGCTTGAGTGATTGGCCACGATCGCCCCGGGCCCTTGCATCGCCTGCCCGTCGGTCAGGTAACGGATACCGAGAATGACAAAGGCCGAGCGGCAGACAGCCTGCGTGATGAACGGCGTCACCGGACGGCGCTGACCCCAAAGCGGACGTTCGACCAAACGCAGTGCCAGAAGGATCGCAAGCCCCCCGAAGACGACGATGGCAAGTGGGACCACCCGCAAGATCGCGCGCAACCACCCCGCCGCGCTGATCCGTGACGGTTCGGGTTCCTCGCGCCAGTCCTCGCTCACTGACCGCGACCCTTGGTATAGATCTCGCGTTGCGCCTCGTTCATCCGCGCGGTGTCCAGGACCAGGCAGACATCGGTGGTGTTGAAGGCATGGTCGATAAAAGCCCCTTCGCCCACAAAGCCACCGAGCCGCAGATAGGCTTTGATGAGCGCCGGGGTCTGCGCCATAGCGCGGCGGCGGTCGATCTGGTCCTCGGCGATGAGGTCCATCCGCTGAAAGGTCTCTTCGACGGCGCGCACCCGGATATCGTCGGGTGCGAGGTGGCGATAGCGCAGGTGCGAGAGTGGCTCGGCCAAAGCGCGGACGTCTGTTCCGTGGAACGAAGCGACACCGAACAGGATTTCGACTCCGTGGTCTGCCACATAACGGGCGAGCCCGTTCCAGAGGCGATACATCGCCATGCCGCCGCGATAACGGGCATCGACGCAGGATCGGCCAAGCTCAAGAAGTCGCCGGCCCGATGACTTGAGCACCGTCAGATCATATTCGTCTTCGGAATAGAATTGCCCGGCCTTCTGCGCCTGTTCCCCCCGCAAGACCCGATAGACACCGACCACATGATCGCCTTTGGGAAGGCGTTCATCGATCAGAACCAAGTGGTCGAAATAGGGGTCGAAACGATCCGCCTCGAGCCCTTGTTCACGATCGACAAGCGGACCGGTGCCGCCAAGCTCTTCCACGAAAACCCGATACCGCAGGCGATGCGCCGCGCGGATGTCGGCCGGATCAGTCGCCAGCCTCAGCGTAAACTTGGAGTGGGATGCGGTCATGCCGTCCACGGAGCCTCGTCAAAGTCGCGTCCTTCTAGTCCGGTTGGCAAGTCGGGTGCAAGAAGCGGCAAAGCCGCAGGCAGCACCAGACTTGACTTACCCGACCATGGATCTACCCTAGGTTGTGCCCTCTTGGCCGGACACCAACTCGAGCATGACCCGCGCGCTGTTCACGACAACCTTGCCTTCTTCGGGAAAATTCACTGTGACCTTGCCGCCAATATTGGACTGGACTTGCCCAACCCCCCAATCTGGTCTTGCCGGATGCAGGACATACATTCCCGGCTCGAGATGGGCATTCAGATTGTCGTCCATTCATCCTCCTTCACAAGGCTTGCAATGATCAGCACCGAGGACTTTGCCGCGCTCGTCAGTTCGCGGATTTGTCATGACCTTATTAGCCCGATTGGCGCAATCGGCAATGGGGTTGAGCTTATGACGATGACTGGACATAGCGAGGGGCCGGAGATCGCGCTGATATCCGAAAGCGCCCAGAGCGCTTCGGCGCGGGTGCGATTCTTTCGCATCGCCTTTGGCTCGGCCAAGGAGGGCCAAGCCGTCGGAACCGAAGAGATTGGGGCGATCCTGGCGGCGCGGGCCAAGGACGGACGCCACCGATACATCTGGAGAGAGGACGGAACGATCGACAGATCGGAGGTGAAGCTGACGTTCCTGGCTGTCCTCTGCATCGAGCACATCATGCCCCGAGGGGGAGAGATCCGGGTCGCGCGGGACAGGGGCGCATGGATTGTCGAAACCGATGCCGCCAGGACCCACCTCGATCCCGAGCTCTGGAACGCGGTCGAGCGTGGCGAGATGCCTCAACACATAGATTCCGGCCGCATCCAGTTTGCGGCTCTGGTGTTGGCGCTTGAAGCGCGCGGCTCACGGCTTGCGGTAAGGCGCACAGACGCGCGGCTTGTCCTCAGCTTTTGACTAGGACCGGCAGGTGCCGTCGCCAGTGACGAGATATTTGAAGCTCGTCAGCTGTTCGGCCCCTACCGGGCCACGCGCGTGCAGTTTGCCTGTGGCGATGCCGATCTCTGCGCCCATGCCGAACTCGCCACCATCGGCGAACTGGGTCGAAGCGTTGCGCATCAGGATCGCGCTGTCGAGCCGTTCGAAAAACCGTGCGGCGGTGGCGTCGTTTTCGGTGAGGATGCTTTCGGTGTGATTCGACCCATAGTGGCGGATATGTGCGATGGCCTCGTCCACCCCATCCACAAGTTTGGCCGCAATGATCATGTCGAGAAATTCGCGGCCGAAATCATCGGGACCGGCCTGCACGGTGCCTGGAATCTTCAGAAGTTCGCCCTCGGTCCGCACTTCGACGCCCGCTTTCAGAAGGTCCTCGATCAAGGTTGCGCCGTGCTTGGTATAAAACTGCCAGTCAATCAGGAGGCATTCCGCCGCGCCGCAGATTCCCGTTCGGCGGGTCTTGGCGTTAAGCACCACGCGGCGCGCCTTTTCGAGATCGGCGTCGCGGTCGGCGTAGACGTGGCAAATGCCTTCAAGATGGGCAAAGACCGGCACCCGCGCCTCACGCTGGACAAGGCCGACCAGGCCCTTGCCACCGCGCGGCACGATCACGTCGATATGTTCGACAGCCCGCAGCATTGCCGAGACAGCTTCGCGGTCGCGGGTCGGGACGAGCTGAATGGCGTCAGTCGGAAGCCCCGCCTGTCTGAGACCGGTGACAAGGCATTCGTGGATCATCGACGACGAGTGAAAGCTTTCCGAGCCGCCCCGCAAGATCACCGCATTGCCGGCCTTGAGGCAAAGAGCGCCGGCATCTGCGGTCACGTTGGGGCGGCTTTCATAGATGACGCCCACCACACCAAGGGGCGTGCGGACGCGCTGAATGTGCAGGCCCGAAGGCATATCCCATTCGGCGATCACCGCGCCGACGGGATCTTTCTGCTCGGCCACGGCCCGCAAGCCATCACAAATGCTGCGGATGCGCGTTTCATCGAGCATCAGGCGATCCATCATTGACGGGCTGATGCCCTTCTCTTCGCCGTAAACGAGGTCTTCCGCATTGGCGGCGATGATGTCGTCGCGGCGCTTCCAAACTTCATCGGCCGCGCCGATCAGGGCGGCGTGTTTGCGCTCGGCGCTGGCGTAGGCAAGCTCGGCCGCCGCCGCACGGGCGCGTGCGCCGATATTGGCCATCAGCGCATCGATATCCTCAGTGTCTTTCATCGGCGTGTCCGTCTGTCTGCCGGTCAGATGACCATGTCGTCGCGGTGGATAAGCGCCGCGCGCCCCTTGTAGCCCAAAAGCGCCTCGATGTCAGCGCTGCGGCGGCCCATGATCTGGCGGGCTTCAGTGGCTGTATAGCGGGTCAGGCCGATACCAAGGCGCGCGCCTGCGGCAGAGACGATCGCCACCGGATCACCACGCCCGAAGCTGCCGGAGATGGCCCGCACACCGGCGGGCAGAAGGCTCTTGCCGGCCTTCAGCGCCTCGCCTGCCCCGTCGTCCACCTGCACCTCGCCGCGCGGCTTCATCGCCGCGATCCAGCGCTTGCGGGCCGCGTGCGGATCGCCGTGGGCAGTGAACCATGTTGCAGGAGCGCCCTCTTCGAGCGCCTTCAAGGGGTGTAGCGGCGAGCCGAGCGTGATCGCCATGGCGCAGCCCGCGTCGGTCGCGACCTTGGCGGCCATCAGCTTGGTGATCATCCCGCCCTTCGACAGGCCGGACACCCCATCGCCCGCCATCGCCTCGATCTCGGGGGT
This sequence comes from Marivivens sp., assembly GCA_030827165.1. Lineage (GTDB taxonomy): Bacteria > Pseudomonadota > Alphaproteobacteria > Rhodobacterales > Rhodobacteraceae > RFZI01. Next base: position 10,550 of record JAURFB010000021.1, on the reverse strand, counting down.
GATCTTTTCAATAAGGTCGAACCGTTTGGCCGCGGGGTCCAGATTGGGGTTGCCCGAATAGAACCCATCCACGTCCGACAGAAGGATCAACTGGTCCGCTCCGGTCGTCACCGCGACCTGCGCGGCAAGCCTGTCGTTGTCGCCATAGCGGATTTCGTCGGTGGCGACGGTATCGTTTTCGTTGACGATCGGCGTCACGCCAAGGCCAAGGAGCGTTTCCATCGTGGCGCGGCTGTTGAGATAGCGGCGGCGGTCGGTGGAATCCTCAAGCGTTACCAGAACCTGTCCGGTCACGATCCCATGCGGCGCGAGCACTTCCTCATAGGCCCGTGCCAGCCTGATCTGCCCAACCGAGGCGGCGGCTTGCGATTGTTCAAGCGCCAATTCGCCCTTCGGCAGGCCCAAAACGCCGCGACCAAGCGCGATCGAACCAGACGACACAAGGATCACCTGCGTGCCACGCGCACGGATGCGGGCCACATCTGCGGCGAGCGCCTCAAGCCAATCTTGCCGAAGCCGGCCCGTGGCCCGGTCCACCAGAAGCGCCGAGCCGATCTTGACCACCAAACGTTTCGCGGCGCTCAGGGCTGCCAAGGCGCATCCTCCTCGGGCGCAGCGCGGTGACGAAGGCGGTCTTCGTCGATCTTGGATCGAAGTGCGCGCAGGACATCGATCACGCCCTCGCCCGAGACGCCGGACATGAGCATCACCGGCCCGCCGGTCGCCTCTTCCAGCTCTTCCTTGAGAAACTCGCGCTCCTCAGCATCCAACGTGTCGATCTTGTTGAGAACCGTGATGCGCGGCTTGTCGGCCAGATCGCCGCCATAGGCCTCAAGCTCGCCGATGATCGTCTCCATGTCGCGAACGGGATCGCCCGAAGTGCCGTCGACAAGGTGCAGAAGCACGGCGCAGCGCTCGACATGGCCGAGGAACATATCGCCAAGCCCCCTGCCCTCCGAAGCCCCTTCGATCAGGCCCGGAATATCGGCGACGACGAATTCCACGTTGTCGACGCCGACGACGCCGAGGTTGGGAACCAGTGTGGTAAAGGGATAGTCGGCGATCTTGGGTCGCGCGTTCGATGTGGCTGCGAGGAACGTCGACTTGCCCGCGTTGGGCATTCCCAGAAGTCCCACATCGGCGATCAGTTTGAGCCGGAGCCAGACCGTTCGTTCGACTGCTTCTTGCCCTGGATTGGCGCGGCGCGGCGCCTGATTGGTCGACGATTTGAAATGCAGGTTGCCCCAGCCCCCGTTGCCGCCCTTGGCCAAAACGACCTGCTGTCCAACTTCCGTGAGATCGGCAATCAGCGTCTCTTCGTCCTCGTCGATAATCTCGGTCCCGACAGGCACGCGCAGGACAATGTCCTCGCCGCCCGATCCGGTGCGGCCAGAGCCCATGCCGGGTTGGCCGTTTTGGGCAAAGAAATGCTGCTGATACCGAAAATCGATGAGCGTGTTCAATCCGTCAACCGCCTCGGCGATCACGTGCCCGCCATTGCCCCCGTCACCGCCGTCGGGCCCGCCATACTCGACGAATTTGTCCCTGCGAAACGACACGCAGCCGTTTCCGCCCGCGCCCGAGCGGATAAAGACTTTGGTAAGGTCGAGGAATTTCATCGGATGGCTTTCAACTGTTCAGGGCCGGATAGTCTATTGGCCGCTGTTTCTCAAGGCGTCCCAGCGTTCGCGGGCGAGGATGAACCTGTGCACCTCGAAATCGCCGCCGCGCGCGGCGCATGGGGCCATCGCCGTTCCCGCGGGCTCAAAGCCGACCTTCGCAAGAACGCGGCTTGATGCGGGGTTGTCGACGTATGCCTCGCTCGTCAGTTGCGGCCAGTTGAAACAGTCGAAGGCATAGTCCACAAGCCGCCGGCTCATCTCGGTCGCATAGCCTTTCCCCCAGTGGGCGAGGCCGAAGGAATAGCCCAGATCTCCCCCGACGATACCCATCCCGCCGACGATCTCGTCACCCGCCCGGACGATTCCCGCAAAGCCGATGTTCCGATCCGGCTGGTTGACGATACGGTTGATCGTATAGCCAAGGTCTGCCGGAAAGGGCCACGAGCCGAGATTCTTGACCACGTCCCAATCCGAAACGATTGCGTGTATCGCCTCGACATCCGATGCCGTTCCGTGGCGAAAGGTGAGCCGTTCCGTTCTAAGCTCAAACATCTCTTGTCTCCCACTCTGGCCTTGTCAGCGCTGTCTTGATCACGGTTACAGATTTTCCCGTCGAGACTTGCCGCGCAACTGCCTCGTGGGTTGGCTGGAATCCAAGCTTTTGCTGAACTCTTGCCGAAGCGTCGTTGCCAACATGATAGCCGGAGACGACATTTTCGTCGCTTGACGAAAAGTGCCAGTCCAGAACCGCGCGCGCCGCTTCGGTCATGACACCCTTGCCATGAGCTTGTGGGGCCAGAAAGAATCCCAGGTCGGGCATAAGTGAAATTGCGCCCTGCGCCTTGTCCGCAATCTCGATGACCCAATAGCGCTGCTGGGGGGTGCCGGAAAGACTGCCAAGAAATGCCTCGGCATCGGCGAGACAATAGGGAAACGGGACCGTCGTCAGCCATCTGGTGACCGCCCAGATGTTCAGGATATCGGCGATCGCTTGCGCATCCTCGGCCACCGGGGGCCTGAGGATGAGGCGCCCGGTGGTGAGGATGGGGGTGCTCATCGCTTACATCTTTCGCATGTAGGTCCAGGTCGGCACATTGGCGCCGCGCGAAACGGAATGCGCCTCGGCGTCGCCAAGGTAATCAAAGCCGCAATTCACCAGAACGCGGGCGGTGCCGGGGTTGTCGTGAAAGACGCAGGCAAAGATCTCGTGCGAGGCTTGCGGATTGGCCTCGATCAACGCGCCGATTGCTTCGGTGGCGATGCCGGTATTCCAGAACGAAGGGGCAACCCAGAAGCGGATTTCCGATTGGTCGCGGTCCATCCGCTCAAGCGAGACAAGGCCCATCACCTCGGCGTGGCCCTGGCTCGACCCGTCGATCGCCCAAACATCGGTCGTGCAGCCGTCAGTGCCCGCTCGTTCGATCATCGCCTCTGCGGCGCCGGGCGGAAACGGGTGAGGGATGTCTTGGGTCATCTGTGCAACCCGCAAGTCTGCGGCGTGAACGCCGATCAACCCGGCATCCGATCGCCGCAACGGGCGCAGCACGAAACGGCCCGCCACAATCTCGGGCTGGATCGAAACGGGGGCATGCAACATGGCTTCCTCCTCTGGAACGGCATCCCGGTGCCTCCTCGCACCAAAATACCGCTGAAATATGACAAAAAGAAAAAGGGGGACCGGCCTGCCGCCGATCCCCCCAATGTCTTCTGGTTCAGGTTCGGCTTATTCGGCGGCCTCCGCCACCGGGAGAACCGAAATAAAGGTGCGCTGCTTCAGGCCTTTGTGGAATTTCACCTGGCCATCGACGGTCGCGAAGATTGTGTGATCCTTGCCCATGCCAACGCCTTCGCCCGGCCACATCTTGGTGCCGCGCTGACGTACGATGATATTGCCCGGAACGACAGCTTCGCCACCGAACTTTTTCACGCCAAGGCGACGGCCCGCACTGTCGCGACCGTTGCGGGAGCTACCGCCTGCTTTCTTGTGTGCCATGGGGGATTACTCCTCTGCTTTGGCGGCGGCCTTCTTGGCAGCCGGCTTTTTCTTCGGGGCAGCTTCGACGACGATCTTGGTCGCGGCGCCGACGGCAACCTTCACGCCCGACTTCTCGGCACCCTTCTCGAGGATGTCGGTGATGCGGACGAGGGTGAGCTGCTGACGGTGGCCCTTGGTGCGCTTCGACGAGTGCTTGCGACGACGCTTGACGAAATGGATGACCTTGTCGCCCTTGATCTGGTCGATGACTTCGGCTTGAACCGCCGCACCGGCCACGAGGGGAGCGCCAATGGTGGCGCCAACCATCAGAATCTCGTTGAACTGAATCTTGTCGCCGGCGTCGGCCGCCAGCTTTTCGACGCGCAGCACGTCGCCCGAAGCGACCTTGTACTGCTTGCCGCCGGTCTTGAGAACCGCAAACATATGTTCTTCCTTCATTTTTCGCGTTACTGGGGTCCCCCGAGATCGGAGCGTTTCGGCCAGGATGGCCACCCTTGAACAGCGCGCCCCAGGTGGAGCGTCATTACATTTCCCCCACGGACGGGCCGCGGAGATGGCGGCTTATCGGGGGAAAGAGCAGCAAAGTCAACCGTGAAATAAGGGAAAATCGTGCTCTCGACGCCTGCCTTCGCACGGTTCACATGGCCGCCTCAGAAGCCGCCTGCAAGGAAATCGCGGCAAAGCAAAGTTTCCGCGATTTCCCTCTTGCGCGGCGGCCCGCCGCCCATTAAACGCCCCCCTGACCCCCGCGGAGAGGTGCCGGAGCGGTCGAACGGGGCGGTCTCGAAAACCGTTGTGGGTGCAAGCCCACCCAGGGTTCGAATCCCTGTCTCTCCGCCACTTTCCTCCGGGACAGATAGGCACAAGCCGACGCCAGGCGCGCGGGATCAATTGATCCCGTTCGCTCGCTGCAATTCCCGCACATAGGCGATGATCGCCTTGACGTCGCCTTGCGTAAATCCTTCTTGCGGCGGCATATTCCAAAAGGGCCAGTGGTGCGACCGGACACCATTTTCGACCGCCATCAGGAAGGCATAGTCTGCGTGGTGGGACGGTTCGTAGATCTTGTGAACGAGAGGCGGGCCATTGCCCAGTTTTCCGGCGGCATTTTCGCCGTGACAGGTGATGCAGGTGCTTTCAAAGGCCCGTTTGCCAACCATGGCAAGCTCGGAGAGATCGTCCGGAACGATCACATCGACGATGTCTGTCGCCTGTGTGGCGCCGGCGGTGATGGGTTGGTCTGCGGTCTCGGGCCGAAGCCCGAAGAAACCGCCAAGGGCAATGGCCGCGAAAAGCGCGGCAAGCAAGATGAGTTTCTTCATGTAGATGGTCCATATCAGAGGGCAACGCGCGCGGCGTCATAGCGAAAAACGAGGTGTGATCCGCTCAAACGCGCGGCGGCTGAAGCTCGATCCCCGGTGAGAGCGAGGCCAACCTCTGGGGCGCCGGGACCGGATACCGCACAGGTGCGGGTTCAAAGGCGGCATAGCCTGCCATCCGCGCCGGCACAGACACACAGCACAGCGAGACATGGGAACAGGTCGATGGCTCGGTTGAATGGCCGTCCGCGTCACAACTGGCACAATGCGCGGCGGGCATCGCGCCGTCCGTCAGTGCCGCCCCGTCCATCGCCTGAGCGCCCCCGACCATAGGGGCGGCCAGAAAGCCGAGGACGCCGACGAGGCATATGACGATCAGGCTGCGCACCGGTTTCCTGTCTTTTCCCGATCGGACTGTGCGGTTTGCGCGCCGAAGGGTCAATTCCGAAACGCCGCGCTCACAAAGACGTCAAGGGTTTGATTTGCGCGCGGTCCGGGTGCAGATTGGCGGAAGGAGGATGCGCTTTGAAAGCCCTAGTCGTCATAGCCCTGTTGTCGAGCGCGCCATTTGCCGCCTCGGCGTTTGACGCAGCCTCGCTGGCACGGCTGCTCGACAGCCGGATTTGCCCGACCTGCGATCTGGCCGGTGCCGATCTTGCGCACGCCCGCCTTTGGAAAGCCGATCTCGTCGGGGCCACCCTAACGAGCGCTGATCTTTCCGGCGCCAATCTCGGATTGGCTCGGTTGACAGAAGCCAATCTGGCTAGCGCCAGCCTTCACGGGGCCTATCTCACCCAAGCCGATCTGACCGGCTCCAGACTGACCGATGCCGATCTTTCCGCTGCGGTGATGTCTCAGACCGTCCTCGACGGGGCCGATCTGACCGGCGCAAACCTTGCCGGCGGCTATCTTGAACTCGCCAGCCTCAAGGGTGCCCGGCTGGGCGGCGCGAACCTTGCCGGCGCGATCCTGATTTCCGCCAATCTCGACGGCGCCGACCTGACAGGGGCAAACCTCACGGATGCGGCCCTGATCGGGGCCGATCTTGAAGGCGCGATCCTTCAGGGCGCGATCTTTTGCCGGACCGTCATGCCCGACGGTGCGGTTCGTTCCGAGGGCTGCCCCTAGGCGAAAGCGGCTTCGAGCCCGACAAAAACCACCGCCGACAGGATCGCCGAGGCGGGCACGGTGATCACCCAGGCGGCGAGAATCGTCAGGAAATGGGTGCGGCGCACGAGCTTGCGGCGCTTGCGTTCGTCGGCCGCCCGCGTCTTGCCCGGCCCGCGCTGGTCTGCAAACAATCGGGCGCGGCGCTCGGCGTGCCACTCGCGGAAGAAGCCGACACCAAAGACGCCGCCAACGGCGATATGGGTCGAGCTGACCGGCAGGCCAAGCCAGCTGGCCACGATCACGGTGAACGCCGCCGAGAGCGCCACGCAATAGGCGCGCATCGGGTTGAGCTTGGTGATCTGGCTGCCCACCATACGTATCAGCTTGGGACCAAAGACAACAAGGCCCATCGAGATCCCGAAAGCACCAATGACCATGACCCAAAGCGGGATCTGCACCTTGCCGGCAAACGCGCCGCCAGTTTCCGCGGCGTGCACGATTGCCGCGAGCGGGCCGACGGCGTTGGCCACGTCATTGGCGCCATGCGCGAAGGACAGAAGCGCGGCGGAAATCACCAGAGGTAGACCGAAAAGGACCTTGAGCGACTTGTTGCGGTTCTCAAGGCCGACCGACTTGCGCTTGATGATCGGCGAGGAGATGAAATACGATGCCACCGCCACGCCCAGACCGATCAAAAGCGCATTGCCCAGATCAATCTTGACGAGCTTCGAAAGGCCCTTGAGCGCCAGATACGCGGCAAAAGCCCCGGCCATGATCGCGACAAGCACCGGCACCCAGCGGCGGGCGGCGGCGATCTTGTCGTCTTGATAGATGATGAACTTCTTGATGAAGGCGAGGAAGGCAGCCGCAATCACACCGGCCAACACCGGCGAGATCACCCAGCTTGCCGCGATCGAGCCCATGGTTGACCAGTTGACCGCGCCGAAACCGGCGGCGGCGATGCCTGCCCCCATGACGCCGCCGACGATCGAATGGGTCGTCGAGACAGGCGCGCCGACCCAAGTGGCAAGGTTGATCCAAAGCGCCGACGACAAAAGAGCCGCCATCATCGCCCAGATGAAGATGCCGGGGCCCGAGACGCTCTCGGGGGAAACGATGTCCTTCGAAATGGTCGAGACAACGTCGCCGCCGGCAAGAAGCGCGCCAGCGCTCTCAAAGATCGCCGCAATGACGATAGCGCCGCCCATGGTCAGCGCCTTGGCACCAACCGCGGGGCCCATGTTGTTGGCCACGTCGTTGGCACCGATGTTCAACGCCATATAAGCGCCCACGGCGGCGGCAAGGACAACGATCCAGCGGGTGTTTTCTTCCCCGAAAAGGACCGTCGCGATAAGCGATGCGACGACAACAAAGACCAGCGAGATCCCGAGGCCGACCATCGGGCGCGAGATATAGCTTGTGGCCGACTCCAGCGCTGCAATGCGCCCAAGGTCACGGTCGAGCGTTTTCCAATGGTGGTTGGGCTGGTTGTTGTCGGTCATCCCCGGTTCCTCGTCTCGGCGGGCAGCAGCGCCCCAGGCAGCTTTGAGGGAGAATCTCCCTTTGGCGGCGACCTACCCGCGCGGGCGCAGGATATCAAAGAAAAATGATGCGTGCGGCCCGTTCTGCCGCGACCGAGACCATTTCACCGCATATCACAGCTGGGTGACGGGCCCCCATCGGCGCTGGACAGGATCGGACCGCGCCCCCATATCATGCCTCCCAAGACAGGAGCTCCCATGACCCGATACTTCAAAGATCCGGACATTATCGCGAAGCTTGATCCCGAAGAGTTCCGCGTGACCCAGCAAAACGGCACCGAGCGCGCCTGGACCGGCAAGCTCTTGAGCAACAAGTCGGCCGGTATCTATGTCGATATCGTTTCCGGCGAACCGCTCTTTGCCTCCTCTGACAAGTTTGAATCCGGATGCGGCTGGCCGAGCTTCACCAAGCCGATCGAACCGGCCAATGTGGCAGAACGGGCCGACAGAAGCTTTGGCATGGTTCGCACCGAGGTTCGCTCGGCCCATGGCGACAGCCACCTCGGCCACGTCTTCCCCGACGGCCCTCAGGATCGCGGGGGCCTTCGCTATTGCATCAACTCTGCGTCTCTGCGCTTCATTCCCCGAGAAGAGATGGAGGCCGAAGGCTATGGCGACTATCTTGATCAGGTGAAGGAGGTTTGAGCATGGCACAGAAGACAGCTCTTCTCGCGGGCGGGTGTTTCTGGGGGATGCAGGATCTGATCCGCAGGCTTCCGGGCGTTCTGAAGACGCGCGTGGGATATACTGGCGGCGATGTGGCCGAGGCCACCTATCGCAACCACGGCACCCATGCCGAGGGAATCGAGATCGTCTTTGACGATGCGGTGATCAGCTATCGGCAGATTCTGGAGTTTTTCTTCCAGATCCACGACCCGACCACGCTGAACCGTCAGGGCAACGACCTCGGACTTTCCTACCGATCGGGCATCTACTACCTCGACGAAGACCAGCACGCCGTGGCGCTCGATACCATTGCCGACGTGGATTCGTCCGGCCTCTGGCCCGGCAAGGTTGTGACCGAGGTCAAGCCCGCGGGCCCCTTCTGGGAAGCCGAGCCCGATCACCAGGACTATCTGGAACGATTCCCGAGCGGCTATACCTGCCACTTCGCGCGTCCTGGCTGGGTCTTGCCCAAGCGCAAGAGCGCCTAGCCGCGGAAGCCGGTCGCGATCACGAATTTTTCCGAACTGTCCGACCGGCTGGCGGGCGGCTTGACGTTGGCCACCTTGTCAAAGCGCTGTTTGAGGAGCTTTTGCAACTCGCCCTCGGCGCCGCCCGCCAAGACCTTTGCAACAAAAGTCCCGCCCGGCGTCAGCACATCAAAGGCGAAATGGGCCGCGGCCTCGCACAGGGTTATGATCCGCAGGTGATCAGTCTGCTTGTGGCCCGAGCTTGCGGCGGCCATGTCTGACAGGACCACATCCGCCGGCCCGTCGAGCCATTCCCTGACCAGATCATCGGCATTTTCGTCGAGGAAATCGAGCTGATGGATTTCCGCGCCGGCAATCGGCTCGACCTCTTGCAGATCGACCCCAAGCACCTTGCCGATCGCCTTGCCCGATTTCTCGCCAAGCGCATTGACCCGCTTCACGGCCACCTGGCACCAACCTCCGGGCGCACAGCCAAGGTCGACCACGCGAGCGCCCGGAACCAGAAAGCGATACTTGTCGTCCAGTTCGAGGATCTTGAAGGCGGCGCGGCCGCGAAAGCCCTCGGCCTTGGCCTGCTTGACATAAGGATCGTTGAGCTGGCGTTGCAGCCAGCGGGTCGACGAGAGCGTGCGCCCGCGCGCCGACTTGACCTTGACGGTCAGGTCACGTTGGCCGCGGCCTGAGGTATTCTTTGTGGGTTTCTTTGCCATGCGCGCCAAATCCCCTAAACCGACGGATCTTCCAAGACCCCGTCCGCGCTCATCTGGGCATAAAGCAGCCCCTCGCGCAGCCCGCGGTCGGCCACCGACATCCGGTCGGTCGGCCAAATCCGCATGAGCGCCTGCAAGATCGCCGCGCCCGACATGATCAGCGTCTGCCGGTCTCGGCCGATGCGCGGATCGGCACGGCGGCCGGCGGGGCCGAGCGCCAGATAGTTGCGGATTACCGCGTCGATCTGGTCCGAGGTCATCCGCAGGCCATCGACCTTCGTCCGGTCATAGCGCTTGAGGCCCAGATGGCTGGCGGCAACGGTCGTCACCGTGCCGCTCGTGCCGATGATCTGGAACCCTTCGCGCACCTGCTCGGCCGCATAGGGCGAGAATTTCGACAGGTTCTCCTCGAAAAACCAGCTCATCAGCGCAAACCGTGCCGCGTCGTCCTCGACATCGACGAACTGGTCCCGCAGGGTCGCCACGCCGAGCGGCACCGAGATCCAGTCCACAACCCGCGCGGCGATCATCTCGTTCGGTTCTTGCACGAAGCCGCGATGCAGCCGCATGATCGCCCCCGGCCGTTCGGCCGCCGGAACCTGCGTCAGATCAATCCAGACAAGCTCGGTCGAGCCGCCGCCGATATCGACGACAAGCAATTGCTCGGTCTTGGGTGAGACAAGCGGCGCGCAAGAGATCACCGCAAGCCGCGCCTCTTCCTCAGGGGTGATCACCTCGAGCTTGAGCCCCGCCTCGCGACGAATCTGCTGGATGAACTGGCTGCCGTTCTTGGCACGGCGGCAGGCCTCGGTCGCCACGAGGCGCATCCGAGTGACATTGTGGCGGTTAAGCTTTTGCCGGCAAATCCGCAGCGCGTTGATGGTGCGATTCATCGAGGCGCGGCTGAGCTTGCCAGTGCTCTCAAGCCCCTGCCCGAGCTGGACCGACTTGGAAAAGCTGTCGATCACCTGAAACTGGCTGCCCCTTGGTTGGGCAATCAGCATCCGGCAACTATTCGTGCCCAAATCCAGAGCCGCATAAAGCGGCCCATGATCGGACGTTTGAGGCGCGGGGCTCTCGACCGCTTCCGGGAACGCG
>JAURFB010000037.1 GCA_030827165.1 Marivivens sp. | reverse complement strand
GGTTATTGGACTTATTGGAGATAAATTTGATCAAACACGGTGCGTTTGGCAACATATATCTTCATCTGAGTCAGAATGGATGGGGCCATGCCACGCCGACGATTGCAAGCAGGGGCGACCAAAACCCTTTCATTCACGGCAGTTTGCCGCAAATCCGGCAAAGACTCGAAAGGGAGCAATAGTTTTTGGCCAAACAGCAAGCCAAGGCCGGTCACGCGCCGAATCGTCGCGGCAGGGCATTGGGGCTGGCGGATGCGGGGCTCACGTCAGGAAACCGCCCTTGACCCGGCAAAACAGGGCTTCGGGAGGGAAGGGGCGGCGGTCAATCACTCGCCGAAGCGGGGCAAACCAGACGCTGATGCAAAATTTGATCAAAATAGTTGACACCTCTGACGCCGAGATTATGCTCAATCCGATCGCGTGGCCCGCCGACAGGCGAGCAGCGCATTGCATACCAAAAACCGGATGGCCAAGGGGCAGACGCCTGCCTCGGAAGAGGGCCGGTCCGAACCGACCGTTCAGGAGAGCGTCATGACGATGATTACCAACAACCTGCCCACCAAGCAGCTTCAGGCGCTTGACGCAGCTCACCATATGCATCCCTTCACCGCCAATGCCGAACTGGCCAAGAAGGGCGCGCGCGTCATCACCCGTGCTGAAGGCGTCTATCTGACAGACAGCGAAGGCCATCGCATTCTTGACGGGATGGCCGGCCTTTGGTGCATGAACATCGGTTACAGCCGCCCCGAACTGGCCGATGTTGCCGCGCGCCAGATGCGCGAGCTTCCGTATTACAACACGTTCTTCCAGACGACCCATGTTCCGGCCATCGCTCTTGCCGCCAAACTGGCCGAACTTGCGCCGGGCGATCTCAATCACGTCTTCTTTGCCGGCTCGGGGTCGGAATCGAACGATACGAACCTGCTTCTTGTTCGTCGTTACTGGCAGGCGCTCGGTCATCCCCAGAAGAACATCGTCATCAGCCGCAAGAATGCCTACCACGGCTCGACCTATGCGGGCCGCAGCCTTGGGGGCATGAGCGGGATGCACGAGCAGGGCGGCGTTATGGTGAACATCGCACATATCGGTCAGCCGCATTGGTATATGGAGGGCGGCGACATGACGCCCGAAGAGTTCGGCCTGATGCGCGCCCGCGAGCTTGAGGACAAGATCCTTGAACTGGGTGTCGATCGCGTTGCCGCCTTTATTGGCGAACCGGTTCAGGGTGCGGGCGGCGTGGTCATCCCGCCAAGCACCTACTGGCCCGAAATCCAGCGTATCGTCGACAAATACGGCATATTGCTGATCGCCGACGAGGTCATCACGGGCTTTGGCCGGACCGGCAACTGGTTCGGCTCGCAGACCTTCGGCATCAAGCCGCATATCATGACCGTCGCCAAGGGCCTGTCGTCGGGTTATGTGCCGATCGGGGGCTCGATCGTTTGTGACGAGGTTGCCAAGGTCGTCGGCGAGAACGGCGATTTCAACCATGGTTATACCTATTCGGCGCATCCGGTTGCTGCCGCTGTCGCGCTGGAAAACCTGCGTATCATTCAGGACGAAAAGCTGATCGAGCGCGTGCAGGACGACATCGGGCCGTATCTTGCCAAGCGCTGGGCAGAACTGGACGATCACCCGCTGGTCGGCGAAGCCCGCACCATTGGCCTGATGGGCACGCTCGCCCTGACGCCGGAGAAAGGCACTCGCAAGCCCTTTGCATCGGATGAGGGCACCATAGGCTACCGCTGCCGCGAGCGTTGCTTTGCCAACGATCTTGTGATGCGTCACGTTGGTGATCGCATGATCATCTCGCCGCCGCTGATCTTCAGCCACGACGACGTGGACGAGCTGGTCAAGCGCGCCCGCAAGTCGCTGGACGAATGCTATGCGGGCCTGAAAGCGGACGATCTTCTCAAGGCGGCCTGATGGCCCGTCTTGATATCCTGACGGCCAATGACGAGGTCGGAGCGTATCCGGCCTCGTGGTATGCCGCGACCGCCAAGGCACCCGCTGAGCAGCCGCAAGCCAAAGGCGATCTGGCCTGTGACGTCTGCGTGGTCGGTGCAGGCTTCACCGGCCTTTCCGCCGCGCTGCACCTTGCGGAACGCGGTTATGATGTGATCTTGCTCGATGCGCATCGGGTCGGTTTTGGCGCCTCGGGTCGCAACGGCGGGCAGGTGTCGGGCACGCAGCGCCTTGATCAGGACGAGCTCGAGAAGATGGTTGGCCCGGAGGCCGCGCGCGGGCTTTGGGATATCGGGCAAGAATCGGTCGCGGTTCTGCGGGGGCTGATCGACACACACAAGATTGATGCGCGATGGGTTTCCGGCGTCATCCACGCCGATCATCGGGCCCGTTTCGTTCCCCACAGCCGTGACTATGCGGACAAGCTCCGCGACGATTATGGCTACGACAAAATCCGTTTTCTGGATCGTGACGAGATCCGGCAGCAGGTTGGCTCAGAGGCCTATTACGGCGGCACGCTCGACATGGGGGCGGGTCATATTCATCCCCTCCGTTTTGCCTTCGGCTTGGCAGAGGCCTGCCTGATGAAAGGCGTTCGGATCTTCGAAAAGAGCCGGGTTGAAGGCGTGGACAAGGGCGATCCGGCGACTGTGCGCACCAAGGAGGCCCGCATCAGGGCCAAGTTCGTCATTCTTGGGGCCAACGGCTATCTGGGCCATATGCAAAGCCGCGTCGCCGCGCGGGTCATGCCGATCAACAATTTCATCGTCGCGACCGAGCCGCTTTCGGAAGATCGCGCCCGCGACCTGATCCGCGAAAACCATGCCGTTGCCGACAGCAAGTTTGTCATCAACTATTTCCGCCTGTCCGAGGACAACCGGATGCTCTTTGGCGGGACCGAGAGCTATGGCTACCGCTTCCCGCGCGACATCGCCGGCAATGTCCGAAAGCCGATGGAAGAGATCTATCCGCAGCTGAAAGGTGTGCGGATCGACTATGCCTGGGGCGGCACGCTTGGGATCACGATGAACCGGATGCCGCATTTCGAAAGGCTTGCGGGCAATATCCTTACCGCTTCGGGGTATTCCGGCCACGGAGTGGCGATGGCGACGATGGGCGGCAAGATGGCGGCCGATGCAATTGCCGGTCAGGCCGAGCGGTTTGACCTGATGGCCAGCGTGCCCACGCACCGTTTCCCCGGAGGCGCGTTGCTGCGCGAGCCGCTTCTCGCGGCGGCGATGCTTTGGTTTTCGCTGCGGGACCGGCTCTAGGCGCTTTTTTCGAGCGATTTGCGGATCTGCTCGAAGCCCTGCTCGATATCGTCGTGGATTGCCTTTTTGACAGCCGCCGGATCGCCGCTTCGAAGGCCGGCGATGGCGTCGATATGCTTGTCGGGCAGGTTCGATGTGCCAAACCGGCCCCCCATGACGCGCAGCGAGGGGCCCATTCGCAGCCAAAGCTCGTCTGCCAGCGAGATCATGATCTGGGCGCCGGAAATGGCGTAGAGAGCCGAATGAAATTCGTGGTTGCGAAACAAGTAGGACCGGACGTCGCCGCGTGCGATGGCCTTGTTCATCTCGGCGTCGATTGCCTCGAGCCTGGAGATGTCTTTCGTGGTCACGAGCTCGGTCGCCCAAAAGGCCAGTTGCGGTTCGAGGGCGAGACGGGCAAAGGCCAGCTCGTCAATCTGGTCAAGCGTCAGGACCGGAACCGACACGCGGCGATTGCCCTGAAAGACCAGAGCGCTCTCCGAGGTCAGGCGCCGGATTGCTTCACGCACCGGGGTCATGCCAGCGTCGAGCGTGGCGACGAGCCCCTGAATGGTGATGGCCTGTCCCGGCTCGAGCTCGCCGCACAGGATCATCTCCCGCAATTTGCGGTAAACCAGCTCATGCGCGGGCGGCTTATTGGCGACGTTGTTCACTCGCAAACCCCGATTCCGGAACCCAGACAACCCATAATGGCAAGGGTTGGAGAATTGATCAAATCCAATCGGGTCCGAATGTCCAAGAACTGCCCTGGCAAGACGGTTCGACGGGGCAGGGGCAAGTCGGATCGAACTGAGCGGGTTGAACGGGCTGCACGTCAGATTTCCTAGATTCTTGATAAATAAATGAAAGTCAGAATTCTGGGATCGCAGGCAGCGGGCAATGTCGATTGCTGAAGCACCAATCGGCCAACTTTCCCGCAGCCCAGCGTCAGAGACCGAGGACCGCGAGCCCCGCCTGTCGGGGATGGTCAAATTCCTGCCGGGCCCCATTCTTGGGGGGCGAGATTTTCTAGCAATAGGCCCGAATCGGTCTGATTGATTGTCTTATCTGGCAAAAGCGCCAAGAAGGGCGAAAATCATCGCGAAATTTTATTGCGCGACCGATAGGCACAACGTTATTTTTCGACCAAATCCATGCCATTCCCTGAAATTCGACCGAAAAGTCAAAGCTTACGTGTCGTAAACTTGAAATCTGCTCTTGCTAAATTGGTGCAGACAAAAAAATAATCCCTCCATTGTCGCGCATGCCGCGAGAAGAAACCGACGTGATTGCCGGATAAACCGGCTCACAAAAGGGAGAGTACTCAATGAAAATCAAAACGACACTCATGGCGTCGACCGCCGCGCTGCTCGTGCTTTCGGGCGCAGCCTTTGCTGCAAGCCCCATGGCAGGCGAGACGCTGGCCGCCGATCAGACCTTCACCTATCAGGATATCGACGAGAGCCCCTCGATCGACCCCGGCATGGTTGAAGACGTCTCGGGCTCGGCAGTTGTTCGCAACCTGTTCGAAGGCCTGATGAACCAGGATGCCGACGGCAACCTGATCCCCGGTGTCGCTACCGGCTATGACATTTCCGAAGACAAGATGACCTACACCTTCCACCTGCGTGACAACGCCGTGTGGTCGAATGGCGATCCTGTCACCGCTGGCGACTTCGTCTACGCCTGGCGCCGCGCCGCCGATCCGGCGACCGCTTCGCCCTATGCCTGGTTCGTGACCGACATTACCGGCATCAAAGGTGCTGGCGCCGTTGGTTCGGGTGATGCGACCCCCGATACCCTCGGTGTCGAAGCTGCCGACGATCATACCCTCGTCGTTCACCTCGAGCGCCCGGTTCCCTACTTCGCCCAGACCGTGACCCATGGCACGATGTTCCCGGTTCACCAGGCCACCGTGGAAGCCCACGGCGCCGAATGGACCCGTCCGGAAAACATCGTCGGCAACGGCGCCTATGTCCTGACCGAGCACGTTCCCCAAGAGCGCATGGTCATGGAGCGCAACGCGTCCTACTGGAACGATGGCGAGACCGTCATCAACAAGGTCGTCCGTCTCATCATCAACGACGAGACCCAGGCCTTTACCCGTTGGCAGGCTGGCGAGCTTGACCTTGTCGGTGTTCCGACCGGCCAGTATCTCTCGCTCAAAGAGCAGTATCCGGTCGAGATCTACTCGAACCCGCGCCTCTGCACCTACTACTACAACTTCAACATGCGCCCGGATGCTCCCGAGTGGATGCAGGACGTTCGCGTCCGTCAGGCTCTGAACCTCGGCTTCGACCGTTCGGTCATCACCGAAGGCATCTTGCAAGCTGGCCAGATCCCGGCCTACACCTTCACGCCGCCGACCACTGCCGGCTTTACCGTGCCGGTCGTCGACGCTGCTGCGATGACGCAAGAAGAGCGCACCGCGAAGGCCAAGGTCCTTCTGGAAGAAGCTGGTTACGGTGCCGACAACCCGATCAGCCTCGAAGTTCTCTACAACACCTCCGAAGGCCACAAGTCGATCGCCATCGCGATCAGTCAGATGTGGAAAGAGAACCTCGGGATCGAAGCCACCATCAACAACATGGAATGGGGCACCTTCCTCGAGGCCCGCGGTGCTGGCCAGTTCGAGATCTCGCGTGCCGGCTGGTGTGGTGACTACAACGAGGCTTCGACCTTCCTCGATCTCTATGGTTCGGCTTCGGGCTACAACGACGCTGGCTACAACAGCGCCGAAGTTGACGCCCTGCTTGCCGCAGCCAAGACCGCAGAAGACCCGCAGCCGCTGTACACGCAGGTTGAGACGATCGCTGCCGCTGACGCACCGATCATCCCGATCTACTTCTACACCTCGGTTGGCGCACGTCAGGCAACCCTCAAGGGCTGGCCGGACAACAACGTCGAGAACGCTTGGTACGCCCGCGACCTCTACAAGGTCGAGTAATCGACAAGTTGGTCTAGACCTGCCGCGCCCCCAAACGGGGGCGCGGAACTTTTAATCTCTATGCTGATAGGGATCCCCCGATGTTCACCTATATCGCACGCCGCCTAACGGTGGCTGTCCCGACGATCCTGATCCTGATCACGATCTCGTTCGTTCTCATGTGGTCTGCTCCGGGCAGCCCCTTCATGGGCGAAAAGCTCCCGCCGCCGGAAGTGATGGCCAACCTCGAGGCCAAATACGGGCTCGATCAGCCCTACTGGAAGCAATACGTCGATTATCTTTCGAACGTGATCTTCCACTTCGATTTCGGCCCGTCGTTCAAGTTCAAGGACCGCACGGTCAATGACATTATCGCCCAGGGTTTCCCGGTTACGCTGACCTATGGTTTCTGGTCGTTCATTGTGGCCGTGACCTTCGGTGTCGGCCTTGGCGTCACCGCTGCGATCAAGCACAACACATGGCTTGACTATCTGGCCGTGGGCTTTGCCATCGGGTCGCAGTCGATCCCGAACTATGTCATGGCGCCGATCCTCGTTCTGGTCTTCACCCTCTGGCTTGGCTGGCTGCCGGGCGGCGGCTGGGAAGGCGGGACATGGGATCACATCATCATGCCGGTGATCGCGCTCTCGACCTCGTATTTCGCCTCCATCGCGCGGATCACCCGCTCGTCGATGCTCGAGGTGCTGAACTCGGGCTTTATCCGCACTGCCAAGGCCAAGGGCCTGCCGATGAGTCGCGTGATCATCAAGCACGCGCTGAAGCCGGCCCTGCTGCCTGTTCTGTCCTACCTCGGGCCGGCCTTTGTCGGCATGGTCACCGGGTCGGTTATCATCGACCAGTATTTCTCGACCGGCGGCATCGGCCAATTCTTCGTCAACTCGGCCTTCAACCGGGATTATTCGACCATGATGGGCATCACCATCCTTGTCGGCACCCTGACGATCATCTTCAACCTTCTTGTCGACGTGCTCTACGCCTGGATCGACCCGAAGATCCGGTATTGAGGGGCTGACCATGTATCCTGACAAAACCAAGATGGAATCCCTTGTCGAGGCGACCAATATCGCCGAGGTCAAGGGCCGTTCGCTCTGGAGCGATGCGCGCACGCGCTTTATGCGCAACAAGGCTGCGGTCGCGGGGCTTGTTATCCTGACGGCAATCCTGCTTTTCGCCGTGTTCGGTTCGTTGTTCCAAGCCTGGACCCACGAAGCGATCGACTGGAAGCTGATGGGCCGCGTTTCCCAGATCGGCGGCCCGAGCATCGAGAATGGCCACTATTTCGGCGCTGACGAGCTTGGCCGTGATCTTTATGCCCGCGTCGTTCAGGGCACCGGCATCTCGATCATGGTCGGCGTTGTCGGATCGCTCGTGGCGGTTGTCGTCGGCACGCTCTATGGCGCGACGGCCGGCTTCTTTGGCGGCCGCCTCGACAACATCATGATGCGAACCGTCGATATTCTGATGTCGATCCCCTTCATGTTCGTTCTGATCCTTATGCTCGTGATCTGGGGGCGGTCGATCACCATGCTTTTCGTGGGGATCGGCCTCATCAGCTGGCTTGATATGGCGCGTATCGTGCGCGGCCAGACCCTGTCCATCAAGAACAAGGAATTCGTCGAGGCGGCGATTGCGGTGGGCGTGAGCCCCTTCACGATCATTCTGCGCCACATCGTTCCAAACCTTCTGGGCATCGTTGTGGTCTATGCGACCCTGCTGATCCCGGGCCTGATCATGGCCGAAAGCTTCATCAGCTTCCTCGGCCTTGGTGTGCAAGAACCGATGACCTCGCTCGGGGCGCTCATTCAGGGGGGCTCCAAGCAGATGCTCTATGGCGCCTGGTGGCAGATCACCTTCCCGCTCTTCTTCTTCCTCGCCACGCTTTTCGCCTTCACCTTCGTTGGCGATGGCCTGCGCGACGCGCTCGACCCGAAGGACCGCTGACATGAGTTTGCTTGAAATCAACGACCTCAAGGTCACCTTCCGGACCAACGACGGCCCGGTGAATGCGGTCAACGGCGTGTCGTTCAACATCGACAAGGGCGAAACCCTCGCCATCGTCGGGGAAAGCGGCTCGGGCAAGAGCCAGACCGCCTTCGCCGCCATGGGCCTTCTCGCCCAGAACGGAAGCGCCACGGGCTCTGTCAAGTTCGACGGACAGGACCTTCTCAAGCTCTCGCAGCGCGAGCTGAACAAAGTCCGGTCCGACGAAATTGCGATGATCTTTCAAGACCCGATGACCTCGCTCAATCCCTATATGCGGGTCAGCGATCAGATGGCCGAGGTGCTTGTCCTGCACAAGGGCATGTCGAAATCCGATGCCGTCAAGGAATCGGTCAAGATGCTCGATGCGGTGCGGATCCCCGAAGCCGCCCAGCGGGTTCGTCAGTATCCGCACGAGTTTTCGGGCGGGATGCGCCAGCGCGTCATGATCGCCATGTCGCTCCTGTGCCGCCCGCGCCTTCTGATCGCCGACGAACCGACCACGGCCCTCGACGTGACAGTGCAGGCGCAGATCATGGAGCTTCTGGGCGATATTCGCTACGAATTCGGCACAGCGGTGATCCTCATCACTCACGATCTGGGCGTGGTTGCCGGGTTCTGCGATCGCACGCTCGTCATGTATGGCGGGCAGATCATGGAAGAGGGCGTCACCGAGGAACTCTTCGAGAGCCCGACGCATCCCTATACGCGCGGGCTCTTGTCGGCGGTTCCGCGGCTCGACCGCGACGACGAGATGCTGATGACCATCGCTGGCGAGCCGCCCGATATGTCGCATCTGCCGGTCGGATGTCCGTTCAGCCCCCGCTGTGCCAACCTGCGCCCCGAATGCGCGGGGACGCGGCCCCAACTCACCACGCTGGAAGACGGCCGCCGCCGTTCTTGCCACGTTCCGGTCAAGGAGGTGGCATGATGTCGGCCCCGTTTCTTTCTCTTCAGAACCTTCAGGTCACTTTCGATGTCCGCCGTCCCGGCGCCTGGCCGTGGACGCCGCCGCGCAAGCTTCATGCCGTCAATGGCGTGAGCCTTGATCTGGCGGCCGGCGAATGCCTTGGCATCGTCGGCGAAAGCGGCTCGGGAAAATCGACACTTGCCCGCGCGATCATCGGCACAGTGCCGACCTCGGGCGGCAAGATCCTGTTCGAAGGCAAAGACCTTGCCGAGATGGAAGCGGGCGAGCGCCGCGCCCATCGCCGCGATGTGCAGATGATCTTTCAAGACCCGCTCGCCGCGCTCAACCCGCGCATGACCGTGGGCGAGATCATCGCCGAGCCTTTGGTGACACACTTCCCCAAGACGCCCCGCGCCGAGGTGAAGCAGCGGGTCGCCAAGCTGATGGAGCGTGTCGGGCTTCTGCCGAACCTGATCAACCGCTATCCGCACGAGTTTTCAGGCGGCCAGTGCCAGCGGATCGGCATCGCCCGCGCCCTGATCCTCGAACCCAAGCTGGTGATCTGCGACGAGCCCGTCTCGGCGCTCGACGTGTCGGTGCAGGCTCAGGTGATCAACCTCCTGATGGAGCTTCAGCGCGACATGGGCCTGTCGATGATCTTCATCGCCCACGATCTGTCGGTGGTGAAGCATATCTCTGACAGGATCGGGGTCATGTATCTCGGGAGGATCATGGAAGAGGGCGAAGCGGATCAACTGACAACGCGGCCCGAGCATCCCTATACGCAGGCGCTTATCTCGTCGGTGCCGATCCCCGATCCCAAGCTCGAAAAGGCCCGCCCGCGCGAGGTTATCGTGGGTGAGCTTCCCTCGCCGATGAACCCGCCTTCGGGCTGCGTGTTCCGCACCCGTTGCCGCAAGGCGCAGGCAAGTTGCGCCGCCGAGCGACCGCAAGTGGTTGATCTTGGCAAAGGCCACAAGGTCGCCTGTCCGTTCCACGAGGCCGAAGCACTTCTCGAAGCGACGGCCTGAACCAGCATCAAATGATAGGAAGCGGCGGCTCTCGGGCCGCCGTTTTCGTTTCAATAATCCCGTTCGTAGAAAATCCCGAGGCTCGTCTGCCCAAGGCTGTCGACGCTGCCTTTGGCGGTCAGCGTGTCCGACAAATCAAGGTTGAGACTGATCTCGCTTTGCCCGCCGCTCGAAACCGACACATCGGAATAGAGGTTCTCGCCAAGGTATTTGCCCACTCGAAAAGTCGTGTCCCCTTCGGGGTCGGAACTGATGTCGAGATCATCCAGCCCGAAGCGCCGGCGCAGGTTGTCGACAAGACCGGCCCCGCCGCGCCCGGCAAGCGTTGCGACAGCCGAGGCAAGCTTCACCGCCTGAAGGGGCGAAATCTGGTCGATGCTTCTGCCGAAGAGAAGCTGAGAGATGATCTCGTCCTGTGGCAGCTCGGGCGTGGAGGACAGAATGATCAACGGCGCATCGAGCGGGCCCTCGATGGTCAGGTTCGTGGCGGTTCCGCTTCTCGCGGTCGTTGCGGCGGTCAGGCGAATATCGGGCATGAAATCGCCGCGGATTTCGGCCGCGCCTTCTGTGAGGTCGAACCGTTGCTGCAAGATGTCAAGCCGGCCGCGGATCAGGCCGAGATAGCCGACCGGCACGACATCGGCGGTCGTCCCACCCAAGGTCAGCGAGCCGCCCATCTCGGCATCAAGGCCGCGGCCACGCACAAAGACCTTTTCGGGGGCGAAGATGCGCAGATCTAGGCCGTAGGGCGCGCCGCCGCCGCCCGCGGCGCCGGATTTCGTCAGGCCCGCACGCGACAGGGTGGCAAGGACGACGGGCGAGGCTGCGATGTGCGAAATGTCGGGAATGTCGCCAAGCGCGGATATGCTTGAGGACGGGACGCGGAGTTCGGTCGCGCCGACCCGCACCTCGCCCGCAATCATCGCGCCCCCTTCAAGCGGCCCGCGGATCGTCACCGCGCCGTCAAGGCTGGTGTCATAGAGCGAGGGGTCGCGCAAACGCCAGCCAGAGACCGCCAAGGAAAGGTCTGCGGGGAAGGGGGCCGAAACCGTTGCTGCGCCGCTCAGGCGGGCTGTCCCCCCTATCGAAGATTCTCCGGAAAGATCGACGTGCACCGCGCCGTTTTCCAGATTGATCGAGCCGTTCACGCGCTCAAGCGATTGCCCCAGAACCGGATCGGCGAGGCGTCCATCGGCAAGCCGCACGGTGCCACCGAGCCGGCTCAGGGTGGCGCTGTCGAGCGCTCCTTTCAAGCTCAGATCAAAGCTGGCCATCCCGGCGGCGCGGCGGGGTTCAAGGACTCGGTTCAAGAGTCCAAGCGGCAGCGCCCCCGACAATCGCAAATCAGCCTCAAGGGCCTCGTCGAGGGTGCCGTCGATTTGGGCGCGTAGTCCTCCGGGCCCCGAGACGGAAACGCCTTGCAGGGTCCAACGCGCGTCATCGCCGAGCGTGGCGGCCCCTTGGGCTTCGATCGGCCCGCCGAACTCCTCGGCAAGCAGGCCGATATCGGGGATCTTGCCCGAGAACTCCGCTTGTGATGCGCCGTCTTGCCGAACGAGTCCCCCCGAAAACGCCAGTCCGGATGTGGCGACCGACAGCGAGGGAATGTCTACACGGCCGCCAGCCCTGCGTTGCACGGCTATTTCCATTTGCCCATCGCCAGCCAGCAAAGGATCGAAAGCGTCGTCGAACAGGCGCAGGTCGGAGGTGGTCGCTGCGCCCGCCAGATCGAATTCGGCAAGGTCCAAAGTGATCCGCCCGTCGATCCGCGCGTCGCCCGTGCCGCCAAGGCGGATGCCGGCGAGTTGTTCAAAGCGCGACAGATCACGCGCCGACACTGTCGCGGCTCCGACAAAGCTACGAGGCGCATGGTCCGGGATTGTCCCTTCCAACGCCAGGGTTTCCATTGCAGACGTAGCCCGGACATCCAGCTGCGTGGCTCCAAGCCCATCTGGCCGCGCGATGAACCAAAGAGTGGCCGGACCGGAAAGCCCCGGAACCGCCAAGGCGAGGTCAGTCAGATCAACCAGAAGGTCGGCCTCGATGCTCTTGCTTGTGACCGCGGCCGCCCCTTTTGCCGAGAAACTCCTGCCTTGGGCGTTTAATCCTTCGATCCGAACGCCTCCACCATCGCGGATGATCCGGCCGCTGCCTGTGGCCGGGCCACTCAACAGCGGATCCAGGTTGGCGAGGCCCAGCGCCAGCCCGTCAGTTTCGGCGGTGATCCAGAGATCGAAGGAAAGATCGGTCGGACCAACTGTTCCGCCGAGGCTTGCCTTTGCGGAACCGGAAAGATCTCGCCCGGCCAAAACGGCAAAACGTTCAAGGTTTTGGATCTCGAAAGACCCATCGGTCTTGATCAGATAGGTCTCGTCGGCGCCGGAAATCTCGGCATTGGCCGACAGGGCTATCCCTTGCCCCTCTGCCCTCAGGTCGCGGACGCGAAACGGCCCCTGTTCTCGCTGCGAGAGCGTCATCCCGCCGCTGAGCCGGCTGCCCAGCGCCGCCGCCAGGCTTTGATCGGCAAAGGCAACGCCATCCGCGCTATAGGCGATTTCTCCTGTAAACCCACGTGGGGCTTCGTCGCCACCTTGGGTAATCGTGCCGCTTCCTTGGATCAGGGCCGAGGCAGCGGCGAAGCCGGGTCGGACCAGGTTGACCGCGCCGAGAGAAGCCGTCCACTGGTCCCCCTTTTCGGCATCATAAACCACTGAAAGATCGGCCGACGCGACGGTCGTGGCCGATCCGGACAGCGGCAGGAGCACGGCGACGCCGTCCGGATCAGCCAGTCTGCCCGCAAGATCAATGCGTTCTGGTCTCCCGCCAGGCGCAAGTCTGGCCGACCCGTCGAGTGTCAGGCTGCGGCTGGACAGCGAGAGGTCTGACAGAAAAAATTGCCCGTTGCTGCGCCGGACGGCCGTGGTTGTCAGCGCAATCCGGTCTCCGAAGAACGGCTGATAGTCAGGCAAGAACAGAGCCGAAATGTCACCCGAGAGCGCGAGACTGTACTGCGCCTCTTCACCAAGCGCGAAAGCAATAGTGCCCTCAAGCCGCCGCACGCCGCCGGTCTCAAGTGCGAGCTGGGCTGTGAAAGAGTCGACCGGGGCTTCTCCATTCAGCGTCAGGAGCAGCGCCGGGGCCCCCGCGATGCCAAGCGCCGTCGCCGCAAGCCCGCCCTCGCCCTCGTCGAGATCGAGGTTGACCCCGAGGATACGGGTTTTATTGGAATAGCCGGCGTCGATGGTGAAGACGCCAACCCCGCCGTCGATTCTTCGTGCGGCAAACTGGGCGCTGCCTTCGCCGCCACCAAGGGCGAGTTGGCCGGAAAGCGCCAGTTCGACCGCGGCGCCAGCGATGTCCGCACCCAGGGTGACACGGCTGGCATCGAGCGCGCCGACCGAAATGGAAACCGGAAGCTCGGGCAGGGAAAAGGGCGTCGCCTCGGGAGAAATCGTCGCGGGTGCGCGGACGGGCCAACGGATCAGCGAGATAGACTCCGCGGCCAGCGAGGCGATTTCAACCCGTCCCCGAAGAAGCGCGGCGCGATCCCAACTGACGCTGGCCCGTTCGATGACGAGCCACGCCCCATCGGCGTCGCTGACCGTCAGCCGATCGAACCGCTTCTCGGAACTCAACGCGCCGGCAAAGCCCTCGATCTCGACGGCGCGGCCGCCTCCGGAGAGCGACTGCTCGAGAAGGCGGGTCAGGAAATCCTTGTCGCTTTCGTCCTGCGCCAGTGCGGCGAGGGGAAGGAGGAGGGCCAGAAGGAGGAGAAGCCGCCGCATCAGAAGGCCTGTCCGATGCCGATGTAGATATTGATCGACTGTCCAGCACTTGCGCCTGTCACCGGTGTTGCGACATCAAGGCGGAGCGGTCCGAGACCCGTCTGATATCGGATGCCCAATCCCGCCCCTGCGTGCCAGTCGCCATCGGTCAGGGGCAGGGCGCTCGCCCCGACATAGCCTGCATCGGCAAAGACGACGATGCCGATCGAATCCGTCACGGCGACACGCAGCTCTGCCGACAGCGCCGCGAGGCTCAGGCCGCCGATCCGGTCGCCGCCACCAAGGTCGATGGCGAGCGATTGATAGGGTTGCCCCCGCACTGTTCCACCGCCGCCTGAGAAGAACAGATAGTCGGGCGGCGCGGCAAGGATATGGGGCCCGATCACCGAGCCAAGCTGTGCCCGCGCGGCGAAGGTCAGATTGCCCGCCTCGCCGGGGGTGAAATAGGCTCGCCCCTCGGACCAGATCCTGAAGCCAGAGGCGCCGCCGCCCGTGAGGCTGAGAAATGGCGTTGCCTCGGCATCAAGGAAGTAGCCCTTGCTCGGGTCGAGGGCATTGTCGCGCCGGTCGAAGGAGACGGTGCCGGGCAGGGTCAGAACGGAATAGCTCCGGCTGCCAAGATCGTCGGCGATGTTCGCTGTTCTTGCGCCAAGAGCGAGGCTGAGTTGCAGCGCCTCGCTGAAGCGTCGGCGCAAGCCGATATCGACGCTAGCGGAGGTCAGGTAGTAGAGCGGATCTTCGCGATGCAAGAACTCCGCTCCGGCCAGAAGGTCGGTGTCGGCGCCGAAGGTGGCGGGCCGCACGAAGGCCGCATCAAGCCGGGCATCGAGTGCGCCGGTCGCGCCGCCGATTCCCTCGACCGAGCCTTCGACGCGCAGGTTTTCCGACCCGCCAAGAAAGTTGCGATGGATCCAGTAGGCGCTGAGCGCGAGGCCGTCGAACGAGGTCAGTTCCGCGCCAAAACCAAGACGGCGCGGCTTGGCCTCCACCACGGTCAATGTCGTCGGCAAGGCAAGATAGGCGGTTGCCGCCTCGGCTTCGGCCAGGCTCGCGGCGCGGAACGCTCCGGCGCGGCGCAGGCGGGTCAACGCGCGGTCGATCTCGGCGGGGCTATAGATCGCGCCTTCCGGCAAGCCCGCGATCTCGCGGATGCGGTTGCCCGAGACAGTGCTGTTGCCTTCGACGGCAACGGGGCCAAAGGTCAGCCGCGCGCCGGGGGCGAACCGCAAGCTGACATCGAGACGGTCATCCAGGTGATCGGCGATGATGCGCTGGCTTTCGAGCGCGGCCTTGGCGTGGCCCGCATCGCGCCATGCGTCGATGCCGGCGCGGGCGGCTTCGCGGATGGCATCGGTGCTGGCAGGTGCGCTGCTGACGAAGGCCGGCGGCTTTTCCGCGCCTGCCGGAAGCGGTGCGGCTTCGGTCTTTCCAAAGCTGAACACAGGCCCAGGCGCGACAATGATATCGACCACCCGAATGCCGGAAGGGGCGTCGAGCGGGGCAATGCCTGCTGCCTCGCGCCCGTCGATCAGGATCGAAACCGTCGCGCCGAAATACCCTTGGGCATAGAGCGCGGCAAGGAGGCGGGGATAATCGGCGCGGGCCGCGGCGACGATATCCTCTGCCGAAGCCTCGCCGCCCGCTTCCTGAGCGATCAGGAGCGACGCCGCTTCGAGCGCGGGCTTCAGGGCGCTGTTGTCGGAAATGTGGAACCGTACGTCTTGGGCAAGCGTCGGCAGCGCGCTCAGGACGAGCGCCGCGATGATGGCTACTGGGCGGTTCATTCGTGCCACGGGGGGTCTCCGCGCGGGGCAAGGGCAGTCAGGCTCTCTTGTCCTATCCCAACGGCGGCGCGAAGAAAACGCGCAATCAGGCGGCGGCGGAGGCTTGCCTATGTGGTGGCGAAAGGATTCTCGGGATAACGCACTTCGGCAAGATAAAGCCCGTCCGGCGGGCAAACCGGCCCGCAGGCTGCGCGATCTCGTGCTTCGAGCGCGGCCTTCACGTCAGGGGGTATCCAAGCCCCGGCCCCGACGCGCTCGAGCGTGCCGACGAAGCTACGAACCTGATTGTGCAGGAATGACCGCGCCCGCACATGAAAGCGAAACTCGGAACCTTCGGGTCGGGCGATTTCTTCGATCCGCAATTCGTCGAGCGTTTTGATCGGGCTGTCCGCCTGACAGATGGACGAGCGGAAGGTGGTGAAATCATGCTTGCCGATGAGGTGGTTCGCCGCCTCCTGCATTGCGGCAAGGCTCAGGGGATGGTTTACCCGCCACGCGAGGCCGGCTTCAACGGTCAGCGGCGCACGCCGGCTGATGAGCCGGAACAAATAGCGCCGCTCGATGGCCGAAAACCGCGCGTGCCAGTCGTCGGCCACGCGGGCGCAGGCGATGATCGCCACGGGTTCGGGCTTGAGATGCCAGTTGAGAGCTTCGGAAAGACGGAATGGATCCCAATCCTTCTTCATGTCGCAATGCGCGACTTGCCCTGTGGCGTGAACGCCCGCATCCGTTCGCCCCGCAGCGGCAATGGTATGCTCGCGCGGTTCCAGCTTGGCCAACGCGGCCTCGATCGCCCCCTGAACCGAGGGTTGATCGGCCTGCCTTTGCCAGCCAGAAAAGGGCGCGCCGTGGTATTCGACTCTGAGGGCGTATCGGGGCATGGACTTGCCCTAGCCCAGAGAAGACGTTCCGGCAAGCGGCTGGGGCTACACAGGGGGGCGCCGCGCCCCTATCTATTCAGGGAAACACGAGGAAAGGGGCCGATGTGGACCTCAGCCAGATCGCCGACGGGCTTGTAAGGCGGCTTGAGACAGCCGCCGAAACTGTTGCCGCCCCTTTTGGCGAAAGCGTCGTCCGCCTTGGCGTGACAGGCCTGTCGCGGGCGGGCAAGACGGTGTTTATCACCTCGCTTGTGGCCAACCTGATGGATCGGGGCCGGATGCCCCAGCTTCTGGCTGCCGCCGATGGCTCGATCCGCACCGCTTTCCTTCAGCCCCAGCCCGACGATACGCTGCCGCGCTTTGATTATGAGGCCAACCTCGCACGTTTGACCGCGAAAGAGCCGACATGGCCATCGGGCACTCGCCGGATCAGCGAGTTGCGCCTGTCGTTCCGGATCGAGCCAAGGGGGGCGTTTTCCGGCCTTCGGCGCGCGCGGACGGTGCACCTTGATATCGTGGACTACCCTGGCGAATGGCTGCTTGACCTTGGGTTGATGGACATGAGTTTCGAGCAATGGTCATTGCGGACGCTCGGGCGGCTTGATCATCGTCCGCTTGCCGCCGATTTTCTGGCCCGCCTTGGCGCCACCGACGCGGCCGCAGATTTCGAGGAAAGCGCCGCGCAGGATCTTGCCAAAGCCTATACCGACCACCTCCATGCCGCCCGCGAGGCGGGCTATAGCGATTGCTCGCCCGGCCGGTTCCTTCTGCCCGGCGAAATGGAAGGTTCGCCCGTCCTCTCCTTCGCGCCCCTGCACAAGCCCGAGAGGGCGGGGCGCGGCGCGCTCTGGCGCGAGTTCGAGCGGCGCTTTGAAAGCTACAAGCGCAATATCGTCGGCCCCTTCTTCCGCGAGCATTTCGCGCGGATCGACCGGCAGATCGTCTTGGTCGACGTGCTCGGCGCGATCCATGCCGGCCCCCGCGCGGTTGAAGACCTTCGGCAGGCGATGGCGGATATCCTTGTTGCTTTCCGCCCTGGCAAAAGCGGCTTTCTCGCCCGCCTCTTGGGCGGCAAGCGGATCGAGAAGATCCTGTTCGCCGCGACCAAGGCCGATCACCTGCATCACAGCCAGCACCCACGCCTGACCGCGATCACCGAGGCATTGGTGCGCGGCGCCAAGGACCGCGCTGATTTCGCAGGGGCCGAGACGGCCGCCATGTCGATCGCTGCCTTGCGGACAACCGTTGAAGACACGGTGACGCGCCAAGGAGAGCAGCTGGATGTTGTGCGCGGCCGCCTTCTTGAAACGGGCCGGATTGCTGCATTCTACGCTGGCGATCTGCCCGAGGATCCTGCGCATCTGCTGACGCCTGCGCGGGAAGGGGCGAGCGCCTGGCTCGATACAGATTACGAGATCATGCAATTCGCCCCCGCACCGCTGACGCTCCGCCCCGGCGACGGCCCGCCGCATATCCGGCTCGACAAGGCTGCGCAGTTCCTGATCGGAGACAAGCTATGACCGAGCTGAACCGCAAGCGCTCGCTCCTGATCGAGATCGAACCCGACGAAGCCCAGCACGGCCCCGAAGCCGCGCCGCCGGTGAGCGATCTGCCAATGGAGACTTCCGTGCAGCGGGTAATCGCCCGAGGCGCAGCGCCGCGCGGCGGGCGGCTCGCACGCTGGTTCTGGGGCAGCCTCTCGGCTCTGCTGGGCTTTGCACTCTCACTTGCGGCTTGGGATTTCGTGACGACGCTTCTGGCGCGCAATCAGGTTCTTGGCGGTATCGCGCTGGGCCTTATGGCACTTTTCCTTTTCATCGCCGCGCTGATCTCCTTGCGGGAGTTGTCGGTCTTTGGTCGCCTTCGGCGGCTCGACCAGATCCAGAAGGAGGCCAAGATAGCGATATCCGAGGCGAGCCTCGCGGGCGCTCGGGCCGTAGTTGATGATCTGAGCCGCCTCTACCACGGGCGCGCGGACATGCGCTGGGGGTTGGCGCGGCTGAAAGAACAGCAGGGTGAGGTCTTCGACGCCGATGGCCTTCTTCTGCTCGCCTCGCACACGCTTCTTGATCCGCTCGACGCCCGCGCGATGAGCGAGGTCGAAGCCGCTTCGCGGCAAGTGGCAGCGGTGACGGCGATTGTGCCCTTGGCGCTGGCGGACGTAGTGACGGCCCTCGCGGCCAACCTACGGATGATCCGGCGCATCGCCGAAATCTATGGCGGACGGGCCGGAACGCTCGGGAGCTGGCGGCTTGCCCGTTCGGTCCTTGGGCATCTTGTGGCGACCGGCGCTGTGGCGGTGGGCGACGATCTGATCGGCTCGGTCGCGGGGGGTGGGGTCTTGTCCAAGGTTTCGCGCCGCTTTGGCGAGGGCGTGATTAACGGCGCGCTGACGGCCCGCGTCGGTCTTGCCGCCATCGACGTGTGCCGCCCGATCCCCTTCGCCCCCGGAAAACGCGCCTCGGCAAGCGCCGTGGTTGCCCGGGCGCTCAAGGGGCTGTTCGGATCCTCGAAGACCTAATCGAGCCTCGGCGGGCCATCGTTCGTGACCCCTTCGATGCCCAGACGCAATCCGCGCCCTATGCGGTGGGCCATCGCCGACCAACTCTGGGCCAGTTCGGGCGGCAATTCGGCCTGCAAAACCTCGTCGAACAGTCCAAGCCATATGGCGAAGTGCGGCCCCTCGACATTGCCAGCGTTCATATGCGCGCCCATCGGATTGCCGTCATAGCTCCGTTCAAGGAGGATCGCATTGCGCCAGAAGCGGGCGATCTTGGCCTCGTGCGTGGTCCAATCATGAACGTGTTCGCCGAATACCGGCCCGAGAACGGGATGCGCCCTGACGCGGGCATAGAAACGGGCGACGACCAGAGCGATCTGGTCTGCGCTGATCGGAAAGCGGGGCGGGATGGTGGCTGTCATGACGCTTGCCTCTGCCCGTGCCGCGCCAGAGGCAAGCGGGCAGACTGCCGCAGTTGCGAAGGCTTTACCCCGCCCGCGCCCACGCCTATAAGCGCGACATGGTCCATTTTGCCGCGATCATTGCCCGAATTACTCTCCCGGCGCTCTGAAGCAAGAGCCGCCGGGCAAAGGTGTCTGAGACCTCGCACCGCCCCAAATCCAGACCCGATATCCGATTGAAGGACGCAAGAAATGTGCGCCGAGACACCTGACTATAAAGACACGCTGAACCTGCCGAAAACCGATTTCCCGATGCGCGCGGGCCTGCCACAGCGCGAGCCTGCCTGGCTCGAGCGGTGGAACCAGATCGGCGTTTATGAAAAGCTGCGCGAGAAGGCCAAGGAAGGCGGGCGCAAGCCCTTTACCCTGCATGATGGCCCGCCCTATGCCAACGGCCACCTGCACATCGGCCACGCGCTGAACAAGATCCTCAAGGACATGGTTGTTCGCAGCCAGCAGATGATGGGCCGCGATGCCCGCTATATTCCCGGTTGGGATTGCCACGGCCTGCCCATCGAATGGAAGATCGAAGAGCAATACCGCGCGAAAGGGCAGAACAAGGATGATGTCGATGTCGTCGCCTTCCGGCAGGAATGCCGCAAGTTTGCCGAGGGCTGGGTCGATATCCAGCGCGAGGAATTCAAGCGCCTTGGCGTCACCGGCACCTGGGATCGCCCCTATCTGACGATGGATTTCCACGCCGAGCGGGTGATTGCCGAGGAATTCATGAAGTTCCTGATGACCGGCACGCTTTATCAGGGATCAAAGCCCGTCATGTGGTCGCCGGTCGAAAAGACCGCGCTGGCCGAGGCCGAGATCGAATACCACGATCACAAGAGCCACACGATCTGGGTGCCGTTTAGGGTCGCCTCGGTAAAAGGCAACGAAATTGAAGATGGCACCTATCTTCTCGATTGCGCCGCTCGAGTTGTGATCTGGACGACTACGCCTTGGACAATCCCGTCGAACAAGGCCGTAGCGTTCAATCCCGCTATCTCCTACGGGCTCTATCGGGTTGTTGAGACACAAGAAGAAAGCTGGACGAATCCAGGTGATCACTATGTCATCGCGGATAATCTTGCTGACGAAACCTTGGCTAAATCCAGAGTTACGAAGTCTGAACGCGTTAGGGGTGTCGATCCCGCAAATATCCGCCGAATGGTTCATCCCCTAGCGGGGCTGGAAGGATCCGAAATTCCGAAGGAACAATTCTTTGCGTTGAACCCAAACATGGATGACGCGGCAGGTTCGCTTCTGCCTAAATACGTTGGCTTCTGGGACTACGACGTGCCGATGATCGACGGCGAGCACGTCACTGACGACGCTGGCACCGGTTTTGTCCACACCGCCCCGAGCCATGGCGAGGATGACTATGACCGTTTCGTGAAGTGCGGCTGGCAGGACCGAATGACCCACAACGTCGGCGAAGAGTCCGAATTCCTCCCCCATGTTCCCTTCTTTGCCGGCAAGCGCGTGTTCGATCCAAAGGGCAAAGAGGCCGACGCCAACGCCGCCGTGATCGAAAAGCTGGTCGAGGCGGGCGGGATCATCGCCCGTGGCCGCGTGACCCACAGCTATCCGCATTCGTGGCGGTCGAAGGCGCCGGTCATCTTCCGCAACACGCCGCAGTGGTTTGCCGCCATCGACCGGCCGGTGGGCGACGGGCAGGATACCTATGGCACCACGATCCGCGAGCGGGCGCTCACCTCGATCGACAAGCTGGTCGACTGGACGCCGGTCGCGGGCCGCAACCGCCTTTACAACATGATCGAGGCGCGGCCCGATTGGGTTCTCTCGCGCCAGCGCGCCTGGGGCGTGCCGCTGACCTGTTTCACCAAGAAGGGCACCTTGCCGACCGACGCGGATTTCCTTTTGCGGAACGCCGATGTGAATGCCCGCATCACCGCCGCCTTCGAGGCCGAAGGCGCCGATTCCTGGTATGTCGGGGGCGCGAAAGAGCGGTTCCTCGGTGGCATCGTCGATCCCGAGGATTACAACCAAGTATTTGATATTCTTGATGTCTGGTTCGATTCCGGCTCGACCCACGCCTTTGTCTTGCGCGACCGCGAGGACGGCTCGGAAGACGGTTTGGCGGACGTCTATCTCGAAGGCACCGACCAGCATCGCGGCTGGTTCCATTCCTCGATGCTTCAGGGTTGTGGCACCATCGGCCGCGCGCCCTATCGCGGGGTCGTGACCTGCGGCTTCACGCTCGATGAGAAGGGCATGAAGATGTCCAAATCGCTGGGCAATATCATCGCGCCCGACAAGGTCATCAAGCAATACGGCGCCGATATCCTGCGCCTCTGGGTGGCCCAGACCGACTATACCGTCGACCAGCGGATCGGGGACGAGATCCTCAAGGGCGTGGCCGACAGCTATCGCCGCCTGCGCAATACCATGCGCTACATGCTGGGAAGCCTTGCCGATTTCACTGAAAGCGATCGGGTCGATCCCTCGGAAATGCCCGAGCTTGAGCGCTGGGTGCTGCACCGCCTGTCCGAGCTCGATCAGACCGTGCGCGAGGGCTATAGATCCTATGATTTCCAAGGGGTTTTCTCGGCTGTCTTCAATTTCGCGACCGTTGATCTTTCGGCCTTCTACTTCGATATCCGCAAGGACGCGCTTTATTGCGATGGCGATACCGCCCGCCGCCGCGCGGCGCGGACGGTCTTGGATATCCTGTTCCACCGGCTGACGACCTGGCTCGCGCCGATCCTCGTTTTCACGATGGAAGAGGTCTGGCTCGAGCGGTTCCCCGGTGCGCAAAGTTCGGTTCATCTGGTCGATATGCCGGAAACGCCGGCCGAGTGGCGCGACGAGGCGCTGGCTGCGAAATGGGCAACCGTGCGCCGCGTGCGTCGTGTGGTGACCGGTGCGCTCGAAATCCAGCGGACCGACAAGGTGATCGGCGCCTCGCTCGAGGCGGCGCCCGTGGTCCATGTTGACGCGGCAACAGCGGCGATCCTTAAGACCATCGCTTTCGATGATCTCTGCATCACGTCAGCAATCGACGTCAGCACCGACCCGAGCCCCGCCGAAGCCTTCCGCCTGCCCGAAGTGGACGGTGTAGGCGTTGTTTTCGAGATGGCCGAGGGCGAGAAATGCCAGCGTTGCTGGAAGATCCTGCCCGATGTCGGCACCCATGCGCACGCTGGCGTCTGCCATCGTTGCAACGAGGCCTTGGCATAGGCCGGAAAATTCCTAAATCTGGTCATGAGGCAGCCACGCCTCATGACCTGAGCAGGATTTCCCATGACCCGCGTCGATAAAACCCTGATCCGCGAGCAGATGCTCGCCCTCGAAGCCGCCGATCTGGAGGCCGCCCGCGAGCAGTATGAGGCCTATCTTAAGGATTCTCAGCTCGACGATCAGGAAGCCTTCACCACCGACGAAATCTCTGTGGCCCGCGAGACCGCCGATATCGCCCATGCGCTTGAAGGGCCCGCCGCGATCCACGAAGCCAAGATCGCCGCGATCCGGGCGATGAATTTCGGCCCCAAGGCCGAGGCCGAGGCCGGCGCTGTGGTGTGCTTTGGCGGCCGGAACTTCGTACTCTCCGTCGCGACCGGGACCTTCGAGGCCGGTGGGCAAACCTTCATGGGTATTGCCATGGACAGCCCAGTTGCGCGAAAGATAGCCGGACTTGGCAAGGGCGACACGTTCGAGCAGAACGGCCGCGCCGTGACGCTCAAAGATGTCTACTGACCAACGCCGAATTGGGCTGACCACCCCGACAGGCCGGATCGTTGTGACGATCGAGGGCGGGGAAATCGCTGCCTTGTATTGGGGCGATGCGCCGTCGGCCGACGCGAGCGACGCTCTCGCCGCCGAAGTGGCGCGACAGATCGGGGCCTATTTCGACAGGCGCCTGACCGCTTTCGATCTTCCCCTCTTGCCGGCATCCGGCAATTTCGCCCAAGCCATGCGGCAGGCAATGATCGACATTCCGCTCGGCCGTACCCGCACCTATGGCGAGATTGCCCGCGATCTGGGGGTAAGCGCCCAGACCGTGGGGCAGGGCTGCGGGGCCAATGCGATCCCGATCATCGTGCCTTGCCACCGGGTCTTGGCCCAATGTGGCCTCGGCGGCTTTTCCGGAGGGCAGGGGATCGAAACCAAGGTTGCCCTTTTACGACTTGAAGCGGCTGCCTCGCTGCTGATCTGATCCGAAAAGTTGCAGTTTTCCGGCCCAGCGTGGTTTTCTAGCCGTCGAGCCCATAAATCATCTGCTGGATCGCGCCCGCGGCCAGAAGGTAGATCGAGGTGACGATCAGGCCATAGTGTGCCCAGCTTTCGGGATGGAAATCGACCCAAGCCGCCCAACCG
>JAURFB010000089.1 GCA_030827165.1 Marivivens sp. | reverse complement strand
CATACCGCGCATCGAGCCGTCGCTGTTGACCTCGACGAGATACTCGAGCCAGCCGCGGCCAACGTTGCCGAGGTAGGACCAGTCGTAGGTGCGCGGATCTTTCTGCGCCACGACGTTCATCTGGATGCGCATGGTGCCGCCCTGAGTGGCAGTGGCGGCAGCGGCCGGGGCCTTGAGGCCCAAAAGGCCATAGGCGGCCGTCGCGGTAACGCCAAGCGCGGTGGCGCGGGTCATGAACTCGCGGCGGCTCAGCTTACCTGCGCGCTCTTCCTCGGCATACATCAGTGCTGCCGGGTGAAGCGCAGAATTGAAATGGGTCATTCTTTTCTCCCTGAATTTATCTTTTCGATGGTGGCATAGTCTGACGCGCTGCGTCCTCCCAGCGCCGGGCCTCCAATCACCGTCCATCGTCGGCTTTTTTGACCATGGGTCAATAGTTGGTTTCGGCATTAGGCAGGCAATTTACGACATCGCCCTGTGCCTGACAGGACATTGCAGTCTTGATTACGCGCATGTTGAAGAGCAGTTCAGAACCGCTGAACCGCCGGCCCCGAGCGGCGGAAACCGGACGGTGTCTGACCCGTCGCCTGCTGGAAGCTCCGGGTGAAATAGGCTGCCGAGGAAAAGCCGAGCGACCGGGCGATCTCCTGGACGGGCGTGCGTGTCTCGCGCAAGAGAATACGCGCCTCATATAGCACGCGATCGTTGAGAAGACGCAGCGCCGAACGTCCGCTTGTCGATCGACAGCAGCGCGTCAGGTGAGTCGGCGTCACACCCAGGTCGGCGGCATAATCGGCGATGCCCTTGTGTTTGCGATAGTCACGTTCGACGAGGTCCGAATAGGCGGCGACCAGGCGGGCCGAGGCGGTGCGGCTGCGATCTGTCGCGGGATCGGCGGGATGGCTGACGACCTGGCGTTCGAAGAATACCGACAGCAGACCGACATGGTGCCGCGCGGCACGGGCCTGACCGGTCTTGTCGGATTTGATCTCGCGGTCGAGTGCGTCAAAGATGCCGGCAAGTTCCTTTTGTGCGATCACGTCGCGCAGGCGCAGATGGACCGGTTCGTCGGGCCAATCATCGGCCATCGATGCGGGGATGGTCAGCATCTGGGCAAAGACGGTCGGCCCGACTTCGAAGCCATACATCGTGCGGGCGGGAATGAAGACGATGTTGTTCGGCCCATAGCCGGAGGTGAGCCCCGCAACGGTGATCCGGCCCTGACCCTTCGCTACATACAGCAGCCGCGGCGCGCTATGGCTGCGCATGGCCTCGGTGCGCCAGCGACCATTGGCCGGGTTCTGGGCGAGGGCAGTCAGGATCACACGGTTGGCAGGGTCGGGAAGAATATCAAGCATGGTGCGGCTCTTGTTCGATTTCTGCAAGAATGCAGGGTTTCTGGCTACCAACAATGACGAAAATATGAATTTTGAACAGATTCCTGTGGGTGAACCTGTGGATAACTACGGTATGGCCCGCCAATTCTTCATCCGGGCCCGGAACCAGGTTCTTTGACGTTTGGCATATTGTCGCGACGCGATGATTGCCGCGTCCCGCGCCGTGTCGAGCGACATCTCTCCCTTGAGGTGGGCAATCAGTTCGGGCGCACCGATGGCTTTGGACGACAGGAGCGCCGGATTCCAGCGCGGGAGCATCACTCGCGCCTCGTCGAGCGCACCCATCGCCAGCATCTGGTCGAACCGGCGAGAGATGCGATCGTTGAGCCAGTCGGTTCCGACCTGCATGACCAAGGGC
This sequence comes from Marivivens sp., assembly GCA_030827165.1. GTDB lineage: Bacteria > Pseudomonadota > Alphaproteobacteria > Rhodobacterales > Rhodobacteraceae > RFZI01. Next base: position 6,064 of record JAURFB010000089.1, on the reverse strand, counting down.
ACGGTGTCCCCAAGGTGCAGAAGCGGCGGCGGTGTGTCGGCCTGCCATTCGGCGATCCCCCGCCCCGTTGCTCGCAAGACTTCCCAAGCGCGCTGCACGCGGGCGCGGTTATTGAGGTCGAGGGCCGGGCGGGTCTCGTCGTCGAGGCCGGCAATGAGGTCGGGCAGGGGGATCAGGTCCGCCTCGGCTCGGATCTCGGCCGGTGTCGGCGGTATCTCGGCAAGCCCTTCTGTCAGCGCGCGGAAATAGAGACCGGTCCCGCCGACGATGATCGGCCGGTCCGGCCCGCGCAAAAGCCCCTCGACATCCCGCAGCCAATGGCCGACCGAATAGGGCGCATCGAAGGGCACATGGCCATAGAGCGCATGAGGTGCGATCGCGAGCTCGTCAGGGCTTGGCCGCGCGGTCAGGATGCGCCAGCCGTCAAACACCTGCAGCGCGTCGGCGTTGATGATGAGCCCGCCCCGCTCGGCGGCAATCGCCAGCGCCAGAGCGGATTTTCCCGACGCGGTCGGCCCGGCGACAAGCACCGGTTTGTCGTCGGGAATGTCCTCGATATCGATCACGGGCAAATCTTTGCTTGTCGGGCATGCGCTCCGGCTGCATTTTCCGGGGCGCTTGGCATTGAACACGCCGCCCTTTTCCGACATTTTGCCGCGCAACGAAAGACTCCCATCAAAAAGTGAGGCCCGCGGATGAGCGACAGTGACAAGACCACCTTCAAACGCGTGATGCTCAAGATCTCGGGAGAGGCCCTCATGGGCGATCAGGGCTTCGGCTTGCACCCGCCCACGGTCGAGCGGATCGCGCAGGAGGTGAAGTCGGTTCACGACATGGGTGTCGAGATCTGCATGGTGATCGGCGGCGGCAACATTTTCCGCGGGCTGCAAGGCTCGGCGCAGGGGATGGAGCGCACCACCGCCGACTATATGGGAATGCTGGCCACGGTGATGAACGCGCTGGCCATGCAAGGCGCGCTGGAATCTCTCGGGGTCTATACCCGCGTGATCTCGGCCATTCCGATGGATCAGGTCTGCGAGCCCTATATCCGTCGCCGTGCCGTGCGCCATCTCGAGAAAAAGCGGGTCTGCATCTTTGCCGCCGGCACCGGCAATCCCTATTTCACCACCGACACCGCTGCCGCGCTGCGCGCCACCGAGATGTCGTGCGAGGCGATCTTCATGGGCAAGCAGGTTGATGGCATCTACGACAGCGATCCCAAGACGAACCCGAGCGCCAAGCGCTTTGACCGGATCAGCTATGACGAGGTTCTCGCCAAGAACCTCAGGGTCATGGATGCCTCCGCCATCGCGCTTTGCCGCGACAACAAGATGCGCCTGATCGTCTTCTCGCTCGACGAACCCGGTGGCTTCAAGGGCATCCTCGCAGGTGAAGGCACCTATACAACCGTGCATGGATAACGCTATAGGGACGCAACTTTCGCAAGACCGGGAAGGGCAAGATGGCAAACGAATTCGAACTCGATACTGATGACCTCCAGCGCCGCATGGATGGCGCAATCCATGCGCTGCGGACAGAATTTGCCTCGCTCAGAACGGGCCGCGCATCTGGGTCGATGCTCGAGCCGATCATGGTCGACGCCTATGGCCAGATGACGCCGATCAACCAGCTTGGAACGATCAACGTCCCCGAACCGCGTATGGTCACGATCAACGTCTGGGACAAGGGCATGGTCGGCAAGGTCGAAAAAGCGATCCGCGAGTCCGGCCTTGGGATCAACCCGCAGCTTAACGGCACGATCATCATGCTGCCGATCCCCGAGCTGAACGAAGAGCGCCGCCGCGAACTGACAAAGGTTGCCGGCAACTATGCCGAACACGCCCGTGTCGCGATCCGGAACCTGCGCCGGGACGGGATGGATCAGGTCAAGAAAGCCAAGGCCGACGGCGTGTCGGAAGATGACCAGAAATTCTGGGAAGGCGAGGTTCAGGAACTGACCGACAAATACATCAAGATCGTCGATCAGACCCTCGAGACCAAACAAGCCGAGATCATGCAGGTCTGACCTGCACAATACGGAGGCCAGATGGCCGAGACATCCGAGGCGAAAGGCCCGCGCCACGTTGCCGTCATCATGGACGGGAACGGCCGGTGGGCACAGATGCGGGGCCGACCCCGCCTGTTCGGCCATCACGCGGGCGCCAAAAGGGTACGCGAGGTTGTCGAGGCCTGCCCCGCGCTAGGCGTCAAATACCTGACCGTTTTCGCTTTCTCGACCGAGAATTGGAAACGCACCCAGACCGAGGTCGCGGGCCTGATGAAGCTTTTTCGCCGGTATATCGAGAAAGAGCAGCGCGCGCTGGTCGAGGCGGGCGTGCGGGTTCGGTTCATTGGCGATCGGGTCAAGCTGGAGGACAAGCTCGTCGCCCTGATGGACGAATTGGAGCTCTTGACCGCCGGCAACGACCTGATCCACCTGACCATCGCGATCAACTACGGCGGCCGTAATGAAGTGACCCGCGCCGCCAAGCGCATGGCCTTCGAGGTTCAGGCCGGCCGGCTTCGGCCCGAAGATGTCGATGCCGAGACCCTGGCGCGGTTCCTCGATACCCATGTCTTGCCCGACCCCGATCTGGTGATCCGCACGTCGGGCGAGGCACGCATCTCGAATTTCCTCCTCTGGCAGTCGGCCTATTCGGAATACGAGTTTGTCGAGACGCTCTGGCCGGACTTCACGGCCGAGGAATTCGGCAAGATTGTCAAAAGTTACGCGGCACGCGACCGGCGTTTCGGCGCGGTACGGGTCTGATATGGCGACGGTTGGCAAATGGGGCGATCTGGCTCCGCGGGTTATTTCCGCAATCGCGATGGTCGCGGTCGGGGGGGCGGCGCTTTGGCTGGGCGGCTTCTGGTTTGCGATCTTGGCGATCGTGGTAAGCGGCGGCATGATCTGGGAGCTGGGTCGGATGCTCGGAGCGCCCCGCCCCGAGATCATGGGGCTCTTGGCGGCCGGAGCCATGGCGGTCGGGCATAGCACGTCATTCTCGCTTGGGTATCTGGTGTTGGCGGTCGTTCCGCTGGCGGGGGCCATTGTCGTGACGCGCGGCCGGTGGATATTCGCGCTCTATGGTCTGGCACTGAGCGGTGCGATCTTGTGGCTTCTGACGACGCGGGCAGAGGGTATGGCGGCGCTGCTTTGGGTGGTGCTGATCGTCGTGGCCTCTGATATCCTCGGCTATTTCGCCGGAAGGATATTGGGCGGCCCGAAGTTCTGGCCGCGCGTGAGCCCGAAAAAGACATGGAGCGGAACTGTCGCTGGCTGGCTCGGGGCCGCAGCAGTGGGCCTTGGTTTTGCCGCCTGCGGGTTTGATGGCCCGCTTGGCGGTGGCGCCTCTGTAGTCATCCTTTCGGCTCTGGCTGGGTTTGCCGGTCAAATGGGCGATATCGCGGAAAGCGCGATCAAACGGTTTGCCGGCATCAAGGACAGTTCGAACCTGATCCCAGGCCACGGCGGCCTTCTGGACCGCTTCGACGCTTTAACCGGTGCGGCGGTGTTTCTTTTCACGGTAGAGGCGCTGAAGAATGGAGGGGCGTTGTGAGGCGTATCTCCATTCTCGGCGCGACCGGAAGTATCGGCCAAAGCACGATCGACCTGATCCGGCGCGACAGGGAAAGCTACGATGTGGTCGCTCTGACCGGTGGCCGGAACATCGAACAGTTGGCCCGCGATGCTGTCGAACTTGGTGCCAAGCTGGCTGTTACCTGCGATCCGGGGCTTTATGCCTCTCTTAAAGACAGGCTCGCCGGCACAGGAATCCAAGCCGCGGCGGGCGATGCGGCTGTCGTAGACGCCGCGAGCAGGCCGGCCGACTGGATCATGTCGGCCATCGTCGGCGCGGCGGGTCTCTTGCCGGGGATTCAGGCCATCCGTCAGGGGACGACTCTTGCGCTTGCCAACAAGGAAACCCTTGTAGCCGCCGGTCCGCTGGTGATGGCCGCAGCCAAAACGCAAGGCGCGCGGATATTGCCGGTCGACAGCGAGCATTCGGCGGTCTTTCAGGCGCTGGTGGGCGAAGACATCGCGGCGGTAGAGCGTATCATTATCACCGCGTCGGGCGGCGCTCTGCGCGATTGGCCGATCGAGCGGCTTGCGACTGCGACAGTGGCGGAGGCATCAACCCATCCCAACTGGGCGATGGGTCAGAGGATCACCATCGATTCCGCCTCGATGTTCAACAAGGCGCTGGAGCTGATTGAAACCCGCGAGTTCTTCGGCGTCGATCCGGCTCGGATCGAGGTGCTGATCCACCCCGAAAGCCTTGTTCACGCCCTAGTCGGCTTCCGTGACGGGGCGCTCATGGCCCATGTCGGGCCCTCGGATATGCGCCATGCCATCGGCTATGCCCTGCACTGGCCCGAGCGCCGCGATCTGCCGGTCGAGCGGCTTGATCTGGCCAGGATCGGCACGCTGACCTTCCGCGCGCCCGATCCCATGCGCTATCCGGCGCTTCGGCTGGCGCAGGCGGTGATGCAAGCGGGCGGCAAAAGCGGCGCTGCCTTCAATGCGGCTAAGGAAATCGCGCTCGATGCATTTATAGAAGGGCGGATTGGCTTTGTCGGCATGGCCGGGCTCGTCGAAGACGTGCTTGACAAGATGTGGTCGTCCGATGGTCTGAACCGCGCCCCAAACAACATCGAAGATATACTCGAAACCGATCGGCTGGCGCGTCGCCGCGCGTCGGACTTCCTTGCAATTTCAGCTTAAGAATACGCATGACGAACCTTTTCCCACAGTTCAGCTCTACCGGCCTGACCCTGCTGTCCTTTGTCGTCGCCCTTGTGGTGATCGTCTTTGTGCACGAGATGGGCCACTATCTGGCCGGCAGGCTGAGTGGCATCAAAGCCGACGTCTTCTCGATCGGATTCGGTCCGGTTCTGTGGCGGCGGACGGATCGGCGGGGAACTGTCTGGCAGATCGCGCTGGTTCCGCTGGGCGGCTATGTGAGATTCAAGGGCGACAGCAACGCAGCTTCGATGGGGGCCGATTCCACCGTCAGGGCGGCACGAGACAGCATGACAGGCGCGCCCCTCTGGGCACGGGCGATCACGGTTGCTTCGGGGCCGGTCTTCAACTTTGTTTTTGCCTTCTTGATCTTTGGCTGGGCCGTCATGTCGACCGGCGTGGCGAACGACCCCTTGACCTTGGCGTCGGTCTCGAACCTGCCATCCACCTATGAGCAAGAGCTTGAGCCGGGCGATCAGATCCTTGCCATCGGCGGGATCGCGACGCCGAAAATCGCCGACATCGTCGCGGCAACCGACGCTTTGCCCCAGAGCCCGTCGGTAGACTATCTGGTCTTGCGCGGAGACCAAGAGATCACCGTGCGAGGGCCTTATCCTGAACCGACGCTGGCTTTGAACGTGACCACCGACAGCCCGGCGCGCGAGGCGGGCCTTGTCTCCGGCGACGTCATTTCCTCGATTGACGGCGCACCGGTCTTTGCATTCCAGCAGATGATGGCGATTGTCGCTGCGTCGGAAGGGCAGGAGATGACCTTCGAGGTTTGGCGCGATGGCGAGGTCTTGACCCTGACGATCGCGCCGCGCCGCGTCGACCTGCCTCAGCGGGACGGGGATTTCGAGACGCGGTGGCTGATCGGCCTCTCGGGCGGCTTGTTTTTCGAGCCGCAAACCTCGCGGCCCGATCTCTACACGACCGTTCGCTACGCCTGGGCCCAACTTTGGTATATTGTCAAAGTCTCGGCCTCGGGGATGTGGCACATGCTCACTGGCGAGATCTCGACCTGCAATCTTTCAAGTCCGGTCGGCATCGCCCAAGCATCGGGCGAGATGGCCGCCGAGGGCCTGGGAACCTATATCCAGTTTCTGGGCCTCCTATCGACGGCGATTGGCCTTCTCAATCTTTTTCCAATCCCGATTCTTGACGGCGGGCATCTGGTTTTCCATGCCTACGAGGCGATCAGCGGCCGCAAACCCTCTGAACGGGCCCTGCGCGTCCTTACCATGATTGGCCTGACGATCATCTTGGCGATAATGTTTCTCGCGCTGGCCAACGATACGGTTCCGGGGCTTTGCCCCTGAT
>JAURFB010000103.1 GCA_030827165.1 Marivivens sp. | reverse complement strand
TCTAGCCGTCGAGCCCATAAATCATCTGCTGGATCGCGCCCGCGGCCAGAAGGTAGATCGAGGTGACGATCAGGCCATAGTGTGCCCAGCTTTCGGGATGGAAATCGACCCAAGCCGCCCAACCGGCGAAGAACGTCCAGCCAAGGGCCATCGGGATCGTGATCATCCGCCAGCGTGGGGTTCGCATGGGATGCACGAAGCGCACCGGCACAAACATCGCCGCCGCAAGAAGTGCGACGAAAGCCACGCTGACCCAGAAATTCGGTTGCAGGGCAAAGAGAACCAGCACCACCATATTCCAGCATCCGGGAAAGCCGGAGAAGGAATAATCCTTGGTTTTCATGCGGCTGTCGGCAAAATACATGGCCGATGCAAAGGTGATGATGATGATCGCGAACCAGCCTGTCCAACCAGGCAGCAGGCCCGATTTGAAAAGGGCATAGGCCGGCACGAAGACATAGGTGAGGTAATCGATGATCAGATCAAGCAAGACGCCGTCAAAGATCGGCGAATTCTTCTTCACGTCATAGCGGCGGGCCAATGGCCCGTCTATTCCGTCCACGAAGAACGCCACGACCAGCCAGAGGAACATGAGGCCCCACTTCTCGTCGACGGCGGCGAGCATCGCCAGCATGGCGAAAACCGCGCCCGTGGCGGTGAGAATGTGAACGGCGAGGGCTTTTTGTGCGATGGACATTCGCCCCTCATGGCGGAAAGTGGCGGTGGCGGCAATATCCCAAATGCCTAGCGTCGGGGGTGGGCCTTTTCGTAGGAATCCATCAAATGCGCGGCATCGACGGCGGTATAGGCCTGCGTGGTCGAAAGCGAGGCGTGGCCCAGAAGTTCCTGAATGGCCCTCAGATCGCCGCCGCGCGCCAACAGATGGGTGGCAAAGCTGTGGCGCATGGCGTGGGGCGTGGCCGTGGCGGGAAGGCCAAGCTGAAGCCGCGCCTGTTCCATGACCTTCTGGACCGCGCGGGGCGCCAGTGCGCCGCCCCGTGTCCCGCGAAAAACCGGCGCGGCGGCTTCGGGCTCGAACGGGCTCAGATCGACATAGCGCGCCACGGCCTCGCGTGCGGCGGGGATCACCGGCACGATCCGCTCTTTGCCGCCCTTGCCGCGGATCCGCAGAACCTCGGGTAGCGGCAGGTCGCGCCCCATGAGGCCAAGCGCCTCGGAAATCCGCAAGCCGCAGCCGTAAAGAAGGGTCACGACCGCCTCATCCCGGGCGGCAACCCAAGGCTCGGTGGCCTGAAGGCCGACCCTGTCGATCATCTCGCGCGCGGCGTCTTCGGCCAGCGGCCGGGGCAGCTTGCGGTGAAATTTGGGGGCGCGGGCCGAAAGCACGGCGGTCGGTTCGAACCCCTCGCGCTCGGACAGCCAGCGGTAGAAGGATTTCACCGCGGAAAGCGACCGCGCTAGCGAGCGGGGGGCGATGCCTCGGCCGCGCTCGTGCGCCATCCAGCCGCGCATGTCTCCGACGCCAATCCGCGAGATTGCGGCAAGCCCTTGCGCCTCGCCAAAATGGCCCTGCATGAAGGAGAGAAACCCCAATACATCGGCCCGATAGGCCTTGATCGTGTTGCCCGCCACCCCGTCGATGGCGCGGGCGTGGTCAAGCCAGCGATCCAATGCGTCGATCAGCGCCGGGGAAATCACCGCCCTACGAGAGCCAGCGTCGCATGATGCGTTCAAACACACCTGCGAGGAAGGCCAACAGGTCGGTGCCCTGCTGGGCCGAAAACTGGTGCGGGTCTTCGGCGCCCATGACAAGCAGGCCGGGCAGCCGCCCGGCGCCGAGATCCAGAAGGAGACAGGCCTCAGAGCGAATATAGTCAGCCTTGTCGCCATAGACGACGCCCGCGTCGGGCTGAATCTGTCTGAGCGTCACTTGCCGCATGTGCTGGCTGCGGCCTTGGGTCAAATAGTCCGAGATGAAACCCGGAGCGGCGACAGAGAGCACATCGCCCACCTTCGCAAGCGAGGGGTCGGGGGTCGAGATTTCCGATTCCAGCACAAGGCGCATGACGTCGACCCGCAGGATCTCGGCCACCTCGGCGCCCAGATCATGGAGGAATTCCTCGAACTTCGTGGCGTCCATGAGCTTGAGCACAGCGCGATGAATCTGGTTTGTGCCGGCCAGGTTCTCATAGGCGGCGGCGATGACCGAGCGATGCGTGTCCTCGAGCCGGTCGAGCCGGGCTTCGAGCCGTTCCATCGCGATTCCCCGCAGATCGACAACGTTGTTGCCCATCGACCGCTCGTTTGCAGCGACGAGCGCACGCATGATATCGGCGTCTTCCAGGAGAGCATCGGGGTCGGCGATGATCTTTTCGCGAACCGATGGCTCGATCAGGGGGGTTCTGCTCATATTGGGTCTCGTGCCTGCTTTTCCGGCACATTAGCATCAAGCCGGGCGGATTTCTTCATCTTTTTGCCGCGCGCGAACAGGTGGCCGCGCGCGGAAATCAAGCAGGCTGCACAGATCAAAGGATCTTGATCTTGGCCTTCTCGATATCGGCAAGGAAACCGGCAAGGCCCTTGTCGGTCAGAACATGGCTGGCCATCGCCTTGATGACGCTGGCAGGCGCGGTCGCCACGTCGGCACCGATCTTTGCGCATTCCGACATATGGTTGACCGAGCGGATCGAGGCGGCAAGGATCTGGGTCTTGTAGCCATAGTTGTCATAGATCTGGCGGATATCGGCGATCAGATCGAGCCCGTCGAGGTTAATGTCATCAAGCCGACCGACAAAGGGGCTGATGAAGGTTGCGCCGGCCTTGGCGGCCAGGAGCGCCTGATTTGCCGAGAAGCACAGGGTCACGTTGACCATGTTGCCCTCGTCACTCAACACCTTGCAGGCTTTGAGGCCATCCCAAGTCAGCGGAACCTTGACGGCGATGTTCGGGGCGATCTTGGCCAGCTTGCGGCCCTCGGCGATCATCTCGTCGGCCTTGAGCGCGGTCACTTCGGCGGAAACCGGCCCGGAGACGATCGAACAGATCTCTTTGGTCACTTCGAGGATGTCGCGGCCCGACTTGGCGATAAGCGTGGGGTTGGTGGTCACGCCATCGACCATGCCCAGCTCATTGAGTTCCTTGATCTGGTCGATCTCGGCAGTATCGACGAAGAATTTCATTGCTTGCTCCTAAAGTCGGGTTGGCAGGGAATGGGCCAGCGTTTACCTCAAGGAGGGTGGGGCGGAAACCCCGGAAAACGCGAGGGCCGATGTCGGCGGATTTTTTCCATGAGGGCGAGTTGGTGGGGGTCTTGACGACCCAACCGCTGGATCGCCTTTTGGACTACAAGGCGCCAGAGGGCGGCTGTTGGCTGGGAGCATTCGTCGAGGTGCCGCTCGGGCCACGCAAGGTCTTGGGTGTGGTTTGGGGGGCGGGGCAGGGCAATTTCGATCCCGCGAAGGTCCGGTCTGTGAATCGTGTTCTTGATGCGGCGCCCATGCGCGAGGAGATGCGCAATTTCCTTGGCCGGGTCGCCGACTACACCCTCTCGCCCATGCCCGCGATGTTGCGCCTTGCCACCCGCGCGCCGGGCCTTGGCGATGCTCCCTCAATGCGCAAGGTTTACCGGCTGGGCGCTGACGCGCCCGAACGTCTGACCGACGCCCGCAAGCGCGTGATCGAGGTCTTGCGCGATTATGGCGGGCTTTCATTCACGCTGGGCGAGCTGGCGGAAACGGCGGGGGTTGGTGCTTCGGTCGTCAAGGGCCTCGTCACGCTTGGCGCGGTGCGCGAGGAAGATACCCCCCGCGATACGCCCTATCCCGCGCTTGATCCCGACTCTGGCGGCAAGGCCCTGACCGATGACCAGACCGCCGCCGCCGCGATCTTGCGTGAAGCGGTTGGATCAGGGCGCTACGGAACAACGCTTCTGCAAGGCGTGACAGGCTCCGGTAAGACCGAGGTCTATCTCGAAGCCGTGGCCGAATGTCTGCGGCAAGGGCGGCAGGCTCTGGTTCTATTGCCCGAGATCGCCTTGACGAACGAATTCATCACCCGTGTCCAGGCGCGGTTCGGAATGCCGCCCGCCGAATGGCACTCGGGCGTGACCATGACCGAGCGCCGCCGCTGCTGGCGCATGGTCGGGCAGGGGGCGGCGCAGCTTGTGGTTGGGGCCCGTTCGGCGCTTTACCTGCCGCTCCGCGATCTTGGGTTGATCGTCGTCGATGAAGAGCACGACACCTCCTACAAACAAGAAGACGGGGTCGTGTATAATGCCCGCGACATGGCTGTTTTGCGGGCGTCCCTGAACGAAGCGCAGGTGGTCTTGGCGTCTGCCACGCCGAGCCTTGAAAGCTGGGCCAATGTCGAGGCGGGGAAATATCGCAAGCTGACGCTGACGAGCCGCTATGGCGAGGCGGTGATGCCCAAGATGAGCGCGATTGATATGCGGATCGAGGATGTGCCTTCGGGGCAGTGGATCTCGCCCAGCTTGCAGGCTGCGATTACCGACCGGATCCAGAAGGGCGAGCAGTCGCTCATCTTCCTCAATCGCCGTGGCTATGCGCCGGTGACGCTCTGTCGGGCCTGCGGGCATCAAATCGGCTGCGATCACTGCGATGCACGCATGGTCGAGCACCGGTTTCTCAAACGCCTCGTCTGCCACCAGTGCGGCGAGACCAGGCCGATGCCAACCGCCTGCCCTTCCTGCGGGGTCGAGGGCAAGCTTGCGCCCGTCGGGCCGGGGGTCGAGCGGATGGCCGAAGAGGTCGCCGCGGTCTTCCCCGAAGCGCGGGTCACGGTGTTGTCGTCCGACCTGTTCGGCTCGGCGCGGGCGCTGAAAGAGACCATCGCTTCCATCGCCGAAGGCGGAACCGACATCATCATCGGCACACAGCTTGTCGCCAAGGGGCACAACTTTCCGCTCCTCACCCTGGTCGGCGTGATCGACGCCGACCTCGGCCTTCAGGGCTCTGATCTGCGCGCCGCAGAGCGGACGTTTCAGCTAATGCGCCAAGTCGCGGGCCGCGCGGGGCGGGCGGAAACACCGGGCGAAGCACTTTTGCAGACCTATCAACCCGAGCACCCCGTCATTCGGGCGATCCTGTCGGGCGATGAAGAGGGGTTCTGGTCGGCCGAGGCTTCGGCGCGCAAGGCGGCGGGCGTGCCGCCTTACGGTCGGATGGCGGGGATCGTCCTGTCGAGCCCAAATGTGCAGGACGTGTTCGATCTTGGGGTCGAAATGGCCCGACGCTGCGAGCCTCTGCGCCGGATTGGCGCCGAGGTCTATGGCCCCGCGCCGGCGCCCATCGCACGGATCCGAGGGCGGCATCGGGTGCGCCTTCTGGTCAAGGCAGACAAGACGGCCCCTATACAGGCGGCCTTGGCGGAATGGGCCGGACAGTTCAAACTGCCGGCGAATCTGCGGCTCACGATCGATATTGATCCGCAGAGTTTTTATTGAGGGGCAATCGGTGCGAGCAATTGTGATTGGGGCGGGG
>JAURFB010000071.1 GCA_030827165.1 Marivivens sp. | reverse complement strand
GGTCACGTCGTACTCACGGTAGTTACCAGCGGATTCACCCGGTCCGATGAGCTCGACAGCGGTCGCGCCGATGTAGTCGATATCACCGCCTGCGGCGAGGATCTCGATGGCCTTGGCCAGCTCGCCCGGAAGGATCGGCTCACCCGGAGCGTTGGCGACGTCCATGACATGTGCGGCGAAGTCAGCCGAAGCGGACGAGCCGGCAGCTTGCATGGCGAGCATGATCAGCGCGGCGGCGTCATAGCTCTCGGCCGAGAAGGCCGAGGTGCCGTCAAAGCCGGCGGCCGAAGCCAAGCCTTGGTAAACGCCAGCGCCGTCGCTGTCGGTGCCCGGCAGAGCGCCGAACGAGCCGTTCAGGCCATCGCCGATCGCGGCGAGGAGGCTGTCACCATACATGCCGTCCGGCAGGTAGAAGGTGTCGAATGCGCCCGAGTCGAGCGAGCCTTGGATGATGCCCTTGCCGCCTTGGTCGACATAGCCGGCCACGACGAGAACTTCACCACCAGCCGAGGCCAGGGCCGCGACTTCGGCCGAGTAGTCGGCCTTTCCGTCTTCGTGGGCGGCCGAGATGGTCACGGTGCCACCCGACGCTTCGAACGCGGTCTGGAAGGCGTCAGCAAGACCCTTGCCGTAGTCGTTGTTGGTGTAGGTCAGAGCAACCGATTTGATGCCACGATCGTTGAGGATGTCGGTAATGACGACGCCCTGACGCGCATCCGACGGAGCGGTGCGGAAGAACAGGCCGTTGTCTTCGTTGTTGTTGTGCGACAGGCCCGGCGAGGTGGCCGAGGGGGAGATCATCACGATGCCGTTGGGCATGGCAACGTTTTGCAAGATGGCGCCGGTGACGCCCGAGCAGTCGCCGCCAACGATGGCATTGATGCCGTCGCCGGTGATCAGGCGCTCGGCGGTCGCGGTGGCAAGGCCGGCGTCGATGCAGCCGTCGTCGCCGCGGATCGAGGTCACCGTTGCGCCACCCAGAAGGGTGCCGGCAGCATTGACTTCGGCAATCGCGAGTTCCGCGCCCTGTGCCATGGCCGGGGTGATCGACTCAAGCGGGCCGGTGTAGCCCAGGATGATGCCGATCTTGATCTCTTCCGCGGCGGCAGCGCCTGCAAGAAGAGCTGTGGCCGCAGAGGCCATAAGCAGTTTCTTCATTCGATTTCTCCCTATCGTATAGCGGATATTGTTATCCTGACGGACAAACTACGCAGGCCCATCACAAAAGAAAAGCCAAATCCCGCAGGGAATCCACCTCTTCTTCCCGCGTTTGCGGGACAAACCATCTCTGGCGCGGCAACCGCGTCGGGTCTAGATCGACAGGCGTGCGGCGTGGCTGCCGCGCTCGCGGTAGGGGGTCGTATCATAATGCGCGCGGTAGCATTTCGAGAAATGCGACGGCGAGGCAAAACCGCAGGCCAGCGCCACGTTGATCACGCTCATATCGGTCTGCATCAGAAGGTTGCGAGCCTTCTGGAGGCGCAGCTCCATGTAATAGCGCTTGGGGCTGCGGCTCAGATAGCGGCGGAAGAGGCGTTCAAGCTGCCGGGTCGACATGCCCACATCATGGGCGAGGGTCGCCGGGCTGATCGGCTCTTCGATGTTCTGTTCCATCATCTGGATGACGCGGCTGAGTTTGGGGTGGCGCACGCCGATGCGGGTCGGGATCGAGAGGCGCTGGGTGTCTTGATCGGTGCGGATCGAGGAATAGATGAGCTGGTCTGCGACCGCGTTGGCAAGCTCTTCGCCGTGATCGTCCGCGATGATTTTGAGCATTAGGTCGATCGAGGCGGTGCCGCCGGCGGTGGTGATCCGGTTGCCATCAACAACAAAGACCGATTTCGTCAGTTTGACGTCTTCGAATTCCTCGGCAAAACTGTCCTGGTTCTCCCAGTGGATCGTGGCTTTCTTACCGTCGAGAAGGCCCGCTTTGGCAAGCGCGTACCCCGCGGTGCAAAGCCCGCCCATTGTCACGCCCTTGCGCGCCTCCCGGCGGAGCCAGCTCACCATCTTCTTGGTGGTCGCCGCCTGAACGTCGATCCCGCCACAGACCATCACCACGTCCTCTCGGGAAAGTTCGACCAGATCCATGTTCAGCTTGAACTCGGTCCCGTTCGAGCAACGCGCAATCTCGCCGCCTTCGCCCGCAATCGCCCAGTCGTAAAGCATCTTGTTGGCCATACGGTTGGCAATACGCAGACTCTCGAGCGCGCAGGCGAAACAAAGCATGGTGAAATTGTCGAGAAGCACGAAAACAAACCGCTTCGGTTTGCCCTTGGCATCAACCTCGACAATCTGTGGCTGGATATCCATCACCTGCGTCCATCCCAAGAGAACGATCGATCAACAACAGGTTTTCACAGCGGGTTCAAGAGGAATCAAATGCGTCAATTGATGTCGCATTGCGGCCGCTAGTGCGGCCTTTGGCGGCGTTTTTGCCATTGGAAGCGGGTAGGGCAGGCGTTATAAGGCCCCGTTGTTACCGCAAACCCTTCGCAAATGTCGCGTTGGAGGACCAAGGAGCTTGAGATGACCGACTGGCACAAATCTGACTGGCGCAAACTGCCCCGGATCCAGATGCCCGACTATCAGGACGCAGACGCCCTGCGCGCGGTCGAAGCGAAACTTGCCTCCTATCCGCCGCTGGTTTTTGCGGGAGAAGCGCGCCGTTTGAAATCGCACCTGGCCAAGGTCAGCCGCGGCGAAGCGTTCCTCTTGCAAGGCGGCGACTGCGCCGAGAGCTTTGCCCAATTCAGCGCCGATCAGATCCGCGACACGTTCAAGGTCATGTTGCAGATGGCGATGGTCCTGACATTCGGTGCCAAGGTGCCGGTGGTCAAGGTTGGCCGCATGGCTGGCCAGTTTGCCAAGCCGCGCAGCGCCCCGACCGAGGTTTTGAATGGCGTCGAACTTCCGTCCTACCGTGGCGACATCATCAACGGATTTGACTTCAACTCCGAAGCGCGGGTGCCGGATCCGGCGCGGATGCTTCAGGCCTATACCCAGTCAGCCGCCACGCTGAACCTTTTGCGCGCCTTCTCGACCGGCGGTTTTGCCGATATTCATCGCGTTCATGCATGGACCCTTGGCTTTACCGGCGCGCCGGAGGCCGAAAAATACCGTGTGATCTCCGATCAGATTTCCAACGCGCTCGATTTCATGACCGCCGCGGGCCTTACGGGCGAGACCAATCATGAACTGGCGACCGTCGAATATTACACGAGCCATGAGGCGCTGCTTCTGGAATATGAAGAGGCCCAGTGCCGGGTCGACTCGACCTCGGGCAAGTGGCTTGCCGGTTCGGGCCATATGATCTGGATCGGGGATCGGACCCGCCAGCCCGACGGCGCTCATGTCGAGTTCGCGCGCGGTGTGTTGAACCCGATCGGCCTCAAATGTGGCCCGTCAATGACGACTGGCCACCTGAAGGCGCTTGTCAACAAGCTCAATCCCAAGAACGAGGCGGGCCGACTGACGCTCATCGCCCGGTTTGGTGCCGGCAATGTCGGCGAGCATCTGCCGCGTCTTGTTCGCGCCGTTCAGGAAGAGGGCTTCAACGTCGTCTGGACCTGCGATCCGATGCACGGCAATACGATCAAGTCGTCCTCGGGCTACAAGACCCGTCCGTTCGAATCTGTGCTGCGCGAGGTGCGCGAGTTCTTCGGTGTTCATAACGCCGAAGGCACGATCCCCGGCGGCGTCCATTTCGAAATGACCGGTCAGGACGTGACCGAATGCACCGGCGGCGTGCGCGCTGTGACAGACGAGGATCTCTCGGACCGCTATCATACCGCCTGTGATCCGCGCCTCAACGCCTCGCAATCGCTTGAACTCGCGTTCCTGGTGGCCGAGGAGCTTTCGTCGCGCCGCAGCAAACTTGCCGCGGCGGCCGAAGCTGGCTGATCAGTCGTTCGAGACCACAAGACGAAGGGCCGGGCGGCGACGTTCCGGCCCTTTTTCTTTGGACGTATCTTCAAAACCGAGTGTCGGACGCCGCAACGGCGTCAGAATCTCGCGCCGCGTCGGGATCGAGGAGCAGATCTCCAGCCGTCGGGCGGATTCCTGCAATACGATGGCGCCCATCATCCTGCTTGCCTCTCCTGTATGATCCTCGAGCGGCAACATCAGAAGGCGACCGATTTCCTGTGTCGGATCGCCTTCTTTGCCAAGGGCAATTTCGACGACTGCCGGCGCTTTGAAAACCAGATCGATCTCTGCCGCCAATGTTGGCCGGGCGCTCATGGCAAAAAGTGTTGAAAGAGGCATCCCTCGGGCGTCCGATCCGACCGTCTGGTTCATCCGCTGGCCCTTAACACGCAACCGCACAATACTCGGCGCCATACGTTCGCCGATGAAAGAGTAGGGCAAGGCACTGTCGATGCAGACCGGATCGATCTCGGTTCTGACGGGCAGGGTGCGGGCGCCGCGAAGCTGGCGCCAATAGCTCTCGAGGGCGGCGATCTGAACTGGCCGTGCGCCCGCTTCGATCTCTGGCCGTTGCTGAATTGGGTCTAACATGTCAAACCTCCTAAAATTCGAGGAGATTTTGCGCGAAACCGCGCCACCGTTCACGGACCAAGTTAACACTTGGTTAATTGCCGCTTTTGACGCGCCCCGCTTGCCCTTTCGGGCCGATTGCCGTTAGCTGCCGGAAAGGAAAAAGGAACCCCCATGATCCAATCTATGACCGCCTTCGCCAGCCGCACCGGAGCCTTGGGGGCGGCCAGCTGGGCCTGGGAAATGCGCGGCGTGAATGCGCGGGGGCTCGATCTGCGCCTGCGAATCGCCGACGGGCTTGAGGGGCTCGAGCAAGCGGTGCGGGCCGCCCTGACCGCGCGGTTTTCGCGGGGCAATATCAATCTGACCCTTCGGGTTCAGCGCGACGACAGCGCCGGCGCCCTGACGATAGATGCCGATCAGCTTGACCGGGTTCTGGCAGCGCTTGATCAGATTCAGGAACGGGCCTTTGAAAAAGGCGTGACCCTTGCCCAAGCCACCTCGGCCGACGTGCTTCAGCAAAAGGGAGTCGTGGTTCAAGGCCGCACGGATGACGATGCCGAGACGCTGGTCGCCGCGCTCTTGGCCGATCTCGAACCGCTCCTTGAGGATTTCTCCGCCATGCGCCGCAGCGAGGGCGGGGCGCTCCGCTCGGTGCTTCTCGACCACCTTGGTCGCATTGCGGAGCTGACGGATGCCGCCGCAAGCGCCGCCGAAGCCCGCCTTGACGAGACCCGCGCCAATATGGCCGCCGCGCTGCGCCGGGTGGTCGACGAGGTAAGCGAGACCGATCCGGCCCGCATCGCCCAAGAGCTGGCGATCATCGCCGTCAAGCAAGACGTGACCGAAGAGATCAACCGGCTCAAGGTCCATATCGATGCCGCCAAGGCGCTCTTGGACGATCCCAAACCCGCCGGCCGCAAGCTCGACTTCCTCGCGCAGGAGTTCAACCGTGAGGCCAACACGCTCTGTTCCAAATCGCAAGCAGCACCCCTGACCGCCATCGGGCTTGACCTCAAGGCGGTGATCGACCAGATGCGCGAGCAGATCCAGAACGTGGAGTAAACCATGCAGCGCCGCGGCCTTCTCATCATCCTGTCCTCGCCGTCGGGCGCCGGCAAGTCGACGATGACCAAACGGTTGCGGGCTTGGGATCCCTCGATCCGCTTTTCCGTTTCCGCCACGACCCGCGCCCCGCGCCCCGGCGAGGCGGACGGTCGCGAGTATTACTTCCGCTCGCGCGAAGCCTTCGAGCAGATGGTCGCCACTGGCGAGATGCTCGAACACGCGGAAGTTTTTGGCAATTTCTACGGCAGCCCAAAAGGGCCGGTCGTCGCCAATATGGAAAGCGGTGTCGATACACTGTTCGATATCGATTGGCAGGGCGGCCAGCAGATCAAGCAGGCGATGGGCGAGGATGTGGTTTCGATCTTCATCTTGCCGCCCTCGATGGCCGAGCTTGAGCATCGCTTGCGCTCACGCGGGCAAGATAGCGACGAGGTGATCGCAGGGCGAATGTCGAAAAGCCTCGCAGAGATAAGCCATTGGGCGGAATACGATTACGTTCTGGTCAATGACGATCCCGACGCCTGCGAGGAAAAGCTCCGCGCGATCCTGACTGCCGAACGTCAGCGCCGCACGCGCCAGCCGTGGCTCAACGATTTTGTGCGCGGTCTTAGCAAAGAATACGAGGGCAAGTGATGATCTTTTCCTTTGAGGGCCACGCGCCGACGATTGATCCGGATGCTTGGGTGGCCCATGACGCCAACATCATCGGCAAGATCACTCTCATGTCTGGAAGCTCGGTTTGGTTTTGCAGCACCTTGCGTGGTGACAACGAGCCGATCGTTGTGGGCGAGGGGACCAATATTCAGGAAAACTGTGTGATCCATACCGATATGGGCTTTCCCGTCACCATCGGCGCGGGTTGCACCATCGGCCACAAGGCGATGATCCACGGTTGCACCATCGGCGACAACACTCTTGTCGGCATGGGCGCGACGATCCTCAACGGCGCGGTGATCGGCAAGAACTGCCAGATCGCGGCGGGGGCGCTGATCACCGAAGGCAAGGTGATCCCCGACGGATCGCTGGTGATGGGGGTTCCGGGCAAGATCGTGCGTGAGCTTGACGAAGAGCGGATCGATTCCTTGCGTGCCTCGGCGCGCGGCTATCAGCGTAACGCCCGCCGCTTCCGTGCGGGCCTCAAAGAGATCTGAGATGAAGACACCCAAAAGCCTCGTGCGCCGCACCAGCTGGCCTGAGAGCGCCTCGCAGCCGCTGGTCACGCCGCTTCAGCCATCTGTTGTCTATACCTCGGGCGATCCCGACGCGCTCGACGCGATCTATACCGAAAAGACCGGCTTCAGCTATGCCCGCGAGGGCCATCCGAATGCCTCGGTTCTGGCGTCGAAGATCGACTATCTGGAAGGCACTTCGGGCGGGATCATCACCGGATCGGGGATGAGCGCGATTGCGGCGGTGTTTCTTGGCCTCCTGAAGGCGGGGGATCACGTCCTCGGTGGCGATCAGCTCTACGGCCGCACCCTGCGCCTGATGACGCAGGACCTTCCGCGCCTCGGCATCGAGACGAGCCTTGGCGATCCGACCGACGCCGCCTCGATGCGGGCAGCGATGCGGCCCAATACGCGGATGATCATCGTCGAGGTGATTTCCAACCCCACGATCCGCGTGGCCGATATGGAGGGCATCGCGCAGATCACCAAGGAAACCGGCGCGCTTCTGGTGGTGGACAATACCTTCACCACGCCGCGCCTTTATCTCCCCTTCGAGCATGGCGCGGATATCGTGATCCATTCGGTGACGAAATTGATGGCAGGCCATTCCGACGCGACCCTCGGCTATGCCGTGGCACAAGATCCCGCACTCATGACGGCAATCAACGATGCCAACGTCACATGGGGCCTGACGCCCAGCCCCTTCGATTGCTGGCTGGCCGAGCGGGGCCTTCACACCTTCGATCTGCGCCTCGACAAGGCCGAGCGCAACGCCTCGGCGCTGGCCGGGGCGCTCGCGGGCCATCCGGCGGTCGAACGCGTGCTCTATCCGACGCGGACGGATCACCCCGACCACAACCGCGCGATGGGCCTTCTGGGCGGGCGCGGCGGCAATATGATGTCGTTCATCCTCAAAGGGGGCAGGGCAGCCGCCAACGCCTTTACCCGCGCGGCACCAGAGATCGCATTCGCACCGACATTGGGGGACGTGGCCACCACCCTGTCGCATCCACCGTCATCGTCACACCGAGGGCTCACACCGGAAGGGCGGGCGAACCTGGGGATTACGGAAGGGTTTTTCCGGGTGTCAGTCGGGGTCGAGGACGAGGGTATCCTCGTGACGGAAATGCTCCGCGCTGCCGACGAGGCCGGGCGGGCCTGAAGTCAGCCGAACAGGTCTTGCGCGTCAATAATTTCGAAATCGAGGCCGGGTGCAACCTGGGCCACCTCGCGTTTGATCAAGTGTGGCGCGGGGATATTGCCGGCGAGGGCGCGATACTGGCCCTTGTAGCCGGCTCGATGCAGCTCACCTGCAATATCGACGGCGTCGAAACCGTTTCCAATAAGAACCGACAGGATCGCCGAAGGGCGAGGGGAGGCGGCAAGGCAATCGGGGAGGCTATCAATATCGACGAAAACAAAGCCGTCGGTCTGGTGACGAAGACTTTCACGATCTTCGACAAGTGCCTTTCTGCCAAAGAAATATATCGCCTCGCCCAGCGTATTGCCCTTCCATTTCGCCACTGTCGTCACCGTTTTCCGACCTCAGCCAAACACCTGCGGACCCGTTATGATTTTCCTTTGAAGCTCCCTTCGGAGACCAAGACAAATCTTGGCTCCTTGGAAAGATCTCCTCCTGTGAATGGGTAGATTAGGTCCATAATTTGAAATGTCCCCGTCAAAAGCGGCACTTTTTCTGGCCGGTTCTGACACGTTTTCCCAACCTTTGATCAATGAGTCAAAAGCCCAGCGATTAGGGTGCGTCGTGTCAATAATTCTGTGACATAATTGGGACGGCGCCCTTGTAGCTTCACCCAAGACCTGTAGTCTTCGCGGCAAAACGCACGGCAGATTTCGGAGGACGGGTATGAGACTTTTGCGCTTTGGGCCAAAGGGGCGGGAAAAGCCCGGCATGATCGACAAGGACGGTGCGCTGCGCGATCTTTCGGCATAGATTGACGATATTGCCGGCGGCGCGCTGGCCGACAGCGCGTTGCAGCGGCTGCGCGAGATTGACCCCGCGAGCCTGCCTGTCGTCGAGGGCAATCCGCGGATAGGATCCTGTGTCGGGCAGGTGGGCAAATTCATCTGCATCGGTCTGAACTACGACGATCATGCCGCCGAATCCAAAATGGCCATCCCCGACGAGCCGATCGTCTTCTTCAAGGCGGCATCAGCCATATCCGGCCCCAGCGATCCCATCGAAATTCCACGCGGCGCGACCAAGACGGATTGGGAGATCGAGCTCGCTGTGGTGATCGGCAAGGAAACGAAATACGTGGCGGTCGAGGATGCGCTGACGCATGTGGCAGGCTACTGCATTGCCAACGATGTGAGCGAGCGGGATTTCCAGCTCCGGCGCTCGGGCCAGTGGGTCAAAGGCAAATCGGCCGATACCTTCGGGCCAATCGGTCCTTGGCTTGTCACGCGCGATGAAATTGCCGACCCGCAGAACCTCAAGATGACGCTCGACGTGAACGGTCGGCGAATGCAGGACGGATCGACCAGGACAATGCACTTCACCGTCGCCGAGGTTGTCTCGTATCTGTCGCAGTTCATGAGTCTTCAGCCCGGCGATGTGATCTCGACCGGAACGCCGCCGGGAGTAGGGATGGGACAAACCCCCGAAGTCTATTTGAAAGCTGGCGACCAAATGGTTCTTGCGATCGAGGGACTTGGCGAACAGCGCTACGGCGTCGTGCAGGGCTGAGAGGGGCCGATCGCGTCCCATCAACGGCGCGCAATGTTTTTGCTTGCGTTCTTTGCCCGGTCGGCAAGACTTGGCAACGGGTTGGATCTTGTAGGCGCATAATCAGTATTATGTAACATAATATTCAGGTAAACCCGCAGGATTGTTACGTTTTGGACTCAGGGGCTGATATGTTCGACGCAGACGCCACCGATACTGTCGAATTTCTCGCGCAAATGGTTTCCGTGCAGACTGCTGAAGACCTCTGGTCGCTGCTGACGGCCAGAATGACCGGCTACGGTTTCGATCGCCTGATCTATGGCCTGACGCGAAATGCCGAGAAAGACGCTGTGGGCCCAGAACTCGATTGGGTTGTCTTGTCCAATGATTCGCCCGAATACATCCGTCGTTTTCTGACGCCAGACACAATAAGATCGGCGCCGATGCTGCGCTGGACGTTGAACCATTTCGGGGCGCAAAGCTGGCGCGACGTTCAAGAGCGCGCCAGCTTGGGCCAGCTTTCTGATCCAGAGCTTCGCCATCTTGACTTTAACAAGTCCATGCAAATCGTTGCCGGATATACGATTTCCTTTTTCACGACTGGATCGCGCCAGCGTGCGGCCCTGGCCCTGACCGCCCGCCCCGGCCTGACGCAAGGTGATGTTGATAATATATGGGCCCAATACGGCCGCGACATCGAGATCATCAACAACGTCGCGCACCTGAAGATCATGTCGCTGCCAAATCTTGGGTTGATCCGGCTCTCGTCCCGGCAAAAAGAGGTTCTCGAAGCCGTGGGAGATGGAAAACCGGCATCCGAAATTGCCGTCTTGCTTGGTATCTCGGTGGCGATGGTTGAGAAACATCTTCGTCTGGCGCGGGAGTCGCTGGGCGTTGACACGACCGCACAGGCGCTTTTGAAGGCGGCGTTTCTGAATCAGGTCTATGTAAGAACCGGTTGAGAACCGTCTTTTTCAAAATTTTACCGTAGGGTCAGGTTTTCCTTACTTCTAAAATGTCTAGAATCATTCAAATATGAAAAGGTTCCGTGAGTGGTAGCCTTAGGCTTGGAACATGGTCCCGTCGACTCCTGCGATTTCAGGTTGGGACGTGACCAACCGGGGCACCGGTCCCCTTCCCCGCCATGAGAAAAGGCCCACCGGATCGCTCCAGCGGGCCTTCTTCGTTTGGCTGACGCGAGCGCTTAGCCCTTGGCGTTCATCCGGGCGACTTCGGCGGCGAAGTCGTCGGCTTCTTTCTCGATGCCTTCGCCAACCTCAAGCCGGACAAAACCGGTGATGGCAACGCCAGCGGCCTTGGCGGCAGCTTCGACGGTCAGGTCGGGGTTGATCACGAAAGCCTGGCCCAGAAGGGTCGACTCGGCCACAAACTTCTTCATGCGGCCTTCGATCATCTTCTCGATGACAGCTTCGGGCTTACCGGATTCGCGGGCGATATCCATCTGGACAGCCTTTTCCTTGGCGACGACGGCCGGATCCAGATCGGCTTCCGACAGCGAAGCCGGGTTGGCGGCGGCGATGTGCATGGCGACCTGACGGGCAAAGCCTTCGTCCGAGCCCGAGAAACCGACGAGAACGCCGATCTTGCCCATGCCTTCAGCGGCCGCGTTATGGACATAG
>JAURFB010000061.1 GCA_030827165.1 Marivivens sp. | reverse complement strand
GCGCATACACGCCCCGCAACATCCGGAAGCATCGGCCTTCCGGTCCTCGCCCAATTGCGGGGATCGCCGTCCACCAGCGCGTTGCGCCCGTGGGCGCGCAATTCGTTTGAGCGCATTTCGGTGCGTTTGTGATATGAGCGGTCCCGACCTATCTGGGATCATGGTGCAACGGGTCAGAAGGAGACCAAGGCATGTTTGAATCACTTTCCGAACGCCTGTCAGGTGTCTTCGACCGGCTGACCAAGCAAGGCGCTCTTTCGGAAGATGATGTAAAGACCGCCCTGCGCGAGGTGCGCGTGGCGCTTCTCGAGGCTGACGTCTCGCTGCCGGTCGCCCGTGACTTCGTGAACGCCATTCAAGCCAAGGCCACCGGCCAATCCGTGACCAAGTCGGTCACGCCGGGCCAGCAGGTCGTCAAGATCGTCCACGACGAGCTGATCGGTGTGCTGACCGGCGCGGAGGATCCCGGCGCCCTCAAGATCGACAACCCGCCCGCGCCGATCCTGATGGTCGGCCTTCAGGGCTCGGGCAAGACGACAACCACCGCCAAGCTCGCCAAGCGCCTCAAGGAGCGCGAGGGCAAGCGCGTGTTGATGGCCTCGCTCGATACCAACCGCCCCGCCGCAATGGAGCAGTTGCAGATTCTCGGCGCGCAGATCGGCGTCGATATCCTGCCGATCGTCAAGGGCGAGAGCCCGGTGCAGATCGCCAAACGCGCCAAGACCCAAGCCAGCCTCGGCGGCTATGACGTCTATATGCTCGACACCGCAGGCCGCCTGCACATTGACGCGGAGCTGATCCAGCAGGCCGCCGATGTGCGCGACGTGGTCAAGCCGCGCGAGACGCTTCTCGTGGTCGACGGCCTGACCGGTCAGGACGCCGTCAACGTTGCGACCGAGTTCGACGCCAAAATCGGCGTCACCGGCGTTGTCCTTACGCGTATGGACGGCGACGGCCGTGGCGGCGCGGCCCTGTCGATGCGCGCCGTGACCGGCAAGCCGATCCGTTTCGTCGGCCTCGGCGAGAAGATGGATGCCATCGAGACCTTCGAGCCGAGCCGCATCGCCGGCCGCATCCTCGGCATGGGCGATATCGTGGCCCTTGTCGAAAGGGCCCAAGAAACCATCGAAGCCGAACAGGCCGAGCGGATGATGAAGCGGTTCCAGAAGGGCCGTTTCAACATGAACGATCTGAAGATGCAGCTTGAGCAGATGCTCAAGATGGGCGGCATGGAAAGCATGATGGGGATGCTCCCCGGCATGGGCAAGATGTCGAAACAGATGAACGCCGTCGGCTTCGACGACACCATGCTCAAGCGCCAGATCGCTCTCATCAACTCGATGACCAAGAAGGAACGCGCCAATCCCGACCTGATGCAGGCGAGCCGCAAGAAGCGGGTTGCTGCCGGTGCGGGCCTTGAAGTGTCGGAACTGAACCGCCTGCTCAAGCAGCAAAAGCAGATGGCCGACATGATGAAGAAGATGGGCAAGATGGGCAAAGGCGGCGCGCTCAAGCAGATGATGAAAGGCTTGATGGGCAAGGGCGGCGGTATGCCCGACATGAATGACCCTGCGGCACTGGAAGAGGCGGCCAAGGCGATGGGCGCGAAACTTCCGGGCAACCTTCCGGGCCTTGGAGGCGGGATGCAGCTGCCCGGCAACCTCTCGGGCTTTGGCAAGAAGAAGTAACGTGACCGCCGCCTCGCTCATACCCACGCTGACGACAGAGCGTCTGACCCTCGGGCCCTTCACGATGGGCCACTACGAGGCGTTCGCCGATTTCTGCGCGACCGAGCGGAGCAAGTTTCTTGGCGGCCCGACGACTGACCGGCGCGAGGCGTGGGACAGCTGCATGATCCACCTCGGCCATTGGCAGGCCCGTGGCTATGGCGCGTTTTTCGCCACCGAAACCGGCACCGGCAAACCGGCAGGCCGCATTTCGATCTGGCACCCGATCACCCTTGACGAGCCGGAATTGAGCTGGATTGTCTTCGATGGGTTCGAAGGCAAGGGCCTTGCGGCTGAAGGCGCCCGCGTGGTGCGTAATTGGGCGGCGGCGCAGGGTATGGCGCCGCTGCAATCGCTTGTCGCGCCGGAAAACGCTGCCTCGATCCGCCTTGCCCAAAGCCTTGGCTGCACCGAGGAAGGGCGCCATACCTATCCGTCCGGCGCCGAAGTGATCCGTTTCCGGCATCCTTTGGGGGCGGCGGCGTGATGGCGACGATGTTTCCCGATGTGCCCGTGATCGAGACCGAACGCCTGTGCCTGCGCGGCCCTGCGGTTCGGGATATCGAGCCGGTGATCGCTTTCTATGCCGATCCCGTGCGCTCGGCGGGCTTTGGTGGCCCCCTCAAGCGCGACGACGCCTGGCGCTGGTTTGCGCTGTCGGTCGGTCACTGGTGTCTGCATGGCTACGGCTTCTGGACGGTCGAGACCAAGGCCGGCGACATCGTGGGGATCGTTGGCCTTTGGAATCCCGAAGGTTGGCCCGAGCCGGAACTTGGCTGGGTCATGTTCGAGAACGGCGAAGGCAAGGGCTTTGCTTTTGAGGCTGCGATGGCTGTTCGCGATTTTGCCTATGACAGGCTCGGCCTGACGACGATGACCTCCAATATCCTGCCTTCGAACGAACGCTCCAAGGCTCTCGCCCGCAAGATGGGCGCCTTTTATGAACGCACCTATGACAACCCCAACATGGGAACTGACGAGCTTTGGCGTCATCCCGGACCGGAGGCCCACGCATGACTGTGAAACCCTGGCAGAAGCCCATGACAGGCCAGGCCGCCGTTGCGGTCGACCGGATCTGTGCCTCGCTGCCGCGCATCGCGCGTGGCCGCATCATTCTGCGGGCGCCCTACCTCGAGGATTATCCGCTGTTTGAATCCATCGTGACCGGCGAGCGGGGCCGCTGGATCGGCGGGCCTCTGACCCCCGATGCCGCCTGGCGCGATTTCATCCAGATGGTTGCCGGCTGGGTCCTTCGCGGCGCCGGCCTTTGGACGGTCGAACTGCAAGCCACCGGCGAGCGGGTCGGCTTTGTCGTCCTCAACCACGAGACCGGCGATCCCGAATTGGAGCTCGGTTTTCTCTTTCCCGCCGAGAACGAGGGCAAGGGCTATGCCTTCGAAGCCGGAGAAGCCGCGCGCAACAGCGCGTTCTTCGCGCTCAACCGCGGCACGCTGATCAGCTGGATCGACCCGGAGAACGCCCGCGCCATTCGGCTTGTCGAGCGCCTCGGCGCCCAGCGCGATCCGGCTTCGGATATCGATGGCAGCGTGGCCTATCGCTATCCCCGCCCCGAGTTCGAGATGTGAGACCCGCCATGACCGACGCCACCACCCGCGCCGCAGAGCTTTTGAAATCGCACCGCGAGTCGATCGACCGGCTCGATGCGATCCTCGTTTTCACGCTGGCCCAGCGCTTCAAGCACACCCAGTCTGTCGGCCGTCTCAAGGCCGAACACGCCCTGCCCCCGTCCGATCCGGTCCGCGAAGAGGCCCAGATCGCACGACTCACCGATCTTGCGAAACAGGCCGATCTCGACCCGGACTTCGCCAAGAAATTCCTGGCCTTCATCATCCAGGAAGTCATCAAGCACCACGAACAACACCAATCCTGATCGGCCTTTGCCCGTCACAACGCCATTCAAAGGAGAAATCGACATGGCTATGAAAATCCGTCTCGCCCGAGGCGGCTCGAAAAAGCGCCCCCACTACGCAATCGTTGCGTCCGACAGCCGGATGCCGCGTGACGGCCGCTTCATCGAGAAGCTGGGCACCTACAACCCGCTCCTCGCCAAAGACAGCGAAGACCGCGTCAAAATGGACGTCGACCGCGTGAAGCATTGGCTCTCGCTCGGCGCCCAGCCGACCGACCGGGTTGCCCGCTTCCTCGAGGCCGCGGGCGTTGTCGCCAAGAAAGAGCGCAGCAACCCCAAGAAAGCCGTTCCGGGCAAGGCCGCTCAGGAGCGCGCCGCCAAGAAGGCGGAAAAAGCTGCCGCTCCGGCGGAAGACGCTTCGGAATAATCCAAGCATCGGGCCCGCGCCAATCGCGCGGGCCTCTCCTTTCTCTACGGAACCTTCGATGTTCTGGCTTCTTCGCAAACTCCTGATCCCGATCGCAGCCTTCGGCCTTGGCATGGCGATGCAACTCCAGATCGACACCGACCGCTGCCACGCGGCCGGAGGCATCTGGTGGGAAGGGGTTTGCCAAGGCGCCATTGCCGACTGATACTGCCCAAGCGGCAAACAGGGACGTGCCATGTCTGAATCTCGTGTCATTGTTGGCGCCATTGCAGGGGCCTTTGGGGTCAAAGGCGAAGTGCGTCTGAAGTCCTTCTGCGCCGATCCTGTGGCGATTGCGGACTATACCCCCCTTTACGCCAAGGACGGTCGCCGCTTTGCCACGATCATCTTGACGGGGGCCGCTTCCAACGCCCTGACCGCCCGCATCGACGGCGTCGCCACCAAGGAAGATGCCGATGCCCTCAAGGGGATCGAGCTTTATGCCGAGCGCGACCAACTCCCTTCGCTGCCGGACGATGAGTTTTATCACGCCGACCTGATCGGCATGTCGGTCTATGACGCGGGCGGGAAGCTCTTGGGCACGGTGAAGGCCGTCCTCAACCATGGCGCCTCGGATCTTCTCGAAATCCATAGCCCCGGCGCGAAATCGACGGTCCTGCTGCCCTTCACCCAGGCGGCTGTCCCGACGGTCGATCTGGCCGCCGGACGGATCATCGCCGACCCGCCCGCTGGCCTTTTCGACAGCTGAGGGGCTACATGACCGACACCCCCCTTTCCGGCAGGTCAATCGGGCGCAAGTCGATCAAGGCGTCGCTGAAGCCGCGCGATCTTATGGGCGAGACACCCGAGCTTGCCCGCGCCTTTCAAGCTCAGGTCATCACGCTTTTCCCCGGAGCCTTTCTCGGCGTTCTGGGCGAGAGCCTGACGGGCAAGGCGCTGAACGAGGGGCTCTGGCAGCTCAAGACCTATGATCTGCGCGAGTTTGGCGAAGGCCGGCACCGCAATGTCGACGACACGCCCGCCGGCGGCGGCGCGGGGATGGTGCTGCGGCCCGACGTTCTGGAAAAGGCGATCATCGCCGCCCGATCCGAGGCGCGCGGGGTCATGCCGCTCATCTACCTTTCGCCGCGCGGCAAGCCTATGGATCAGCCGATGATCCGCAGGCTCGCGGCCTGCGATGGCGTCACGCTTCTGTGCGGGCGGTTCGAAGGCGTCGATCAACGGGTTCTCGATCACTTCGGGATCGAAGAGGTCAGCCTTGGCGATTTTGTTCTGACGGGCGGCGAGATCGCCGCGCAGGCGCTTCTAGATGCTACGATCCGGCTCCTGCCTGGCGTTCTCGGCAATGCCGCCTCGACCGAAGAGGAAAGCTTTTCCGCAGGGCTTCTTGAACATCCGCAATACACCCGGCCCGCCGTCTGGCAGGGGCGCGAGATCCCACCCGTCCTGATGTCGGGCCATCACGCCGAGATCGGGAAGTGGCGCAAGGCGCAGGCGGAGAAGATCACCAAGGAGCGTCGCCCCGATCTGTGGGCGGCCCATGAGGCAAGGAAGACGCCCTAGTCTTTGACCAAGCCGGCCATTTGTTTGGTGATATAGCGGATCGCCCTTTCCGGCATGATCCGGATGAGTGCGTTGAGCGTCTTCGCGTCCTTCCCGACAAGGACGTGGAGCTTGTTGGCCTCGATCCCGTCAAGAATGATCCGCGCCGCTTCGGGGGCGGGCACCGGCTTCATGCTCTTTGCCGCTTCCCCTGAGCCTTTGGGCATCGGTACGCCTGAGTTCTGGGAGATGTTGGTATCGACCCCGCCGGGCATCACTACCGTCACATGGACATTGGTGCCCAGGGTTTCGGCATAGATGCCTTCCGACAAGAGCTTTACCGCCGCTTTCGACGCGCCATACATCGTCTGGCCCGGAAAGGGGATGAAGCCACCCATGCTTGAGACATTGCAGATATGTGCCTCGGGCCGTGCCTTGAGGTGCGGGAAGAAGGCCTTGATCATGTGAATCTGGCTCCACAGGTTCACGTTGATCATGCGCTCGATCAACTCATAGCTCAGGTCGGCAAAATCGATGAACGGCTGGATCACACCGGCGCAATTGATGATCGCATCGACCGCTCCATGCGCTGCGATCACCTCTTCTGGCAGCTCTTCGACCCGCTTGCGGTCAGAAACGTCGGCGAGATGCGTCGATAGCCGCTCTCCGGCCACCTCGTCACGGCCAAGTGTCGCCAAGTCTTCCGGCCGAAGATCGACGGCAGAGACCCGCGCACCGCGCGCCAGAAGCGCGAGCACAAGGGCGCGCCCGATGCCGCTGCCGCCGCCGGTAACAACAAAGACTTTGTCCTTTATTCTCATGGCACATTCCTCCGAGTCTGTGACCCAGTGTAGCAGATCGACGGAACGAGGAACTTGACCTCGCTCAAGCCTGAAACCAAGGCTTGAACGCGGACCCCAAGACGCCTATACACCGCCCGTCCGGGGCTCGGCTGAGTCGTCCGGATTTCTTTCTTTGCTCATCGGCCTGCTTTCTTCGGCGGGGTGGAGCGGAAGGAATGACATGAAAAGGAACGTTGCCTGATCTCTGGCGGGCGCTGCGGCGACCCGGAAGAAGACCGAGAGCTCTGAGGCACATCACCTTTGCGGGAAAAACCGCAAGCAAGATAGGAGCGCATCAGATGGACCTGATCGCACAACTCGAGGCGGAACAAGTGGCCGCCCTTGGGAAGGACATTCCCGATTTCAAAGCCGGCGACACCATTCGCGTCGGCTACAAGGTGACCGAAGGCACCCGCACCCGCGTTCAGATGTATGAAGGCGTTTGCATCAGCCGCAAGAATGGCTCGGGCATTTCCGGTTCGTTCACCGTTCGCAAGATTTCGTTCGGCGAAGGCGTGGAGCGTGTGTTCCCGCTGCACTCGACCAACATCGACAGCATTACTGTTGTTCGTCGTGGTCGCGTCCGCCGCGCCAAGCTCTACTACCTCCGTTCGCGTCGCGGCAAATCGGCCCGCATCGCCGAGGTGAGCAACTACAAGGCGCTGGACAGCGCCGCTGACGCATAAGGAGCACCGCTATGCGCAAAGGTATTCACCCCGACTATCACTTCATCGCCGTCAAGATGGTCGATGGCACTGTGATCCAGATGAAATCGACCTGGGGCAAAGAGGGCGATCAGATGTCGCTCGACATCGATCCCACCGTTCACCCGGCCTGGACCGGCGGCTCGTCCCGCCTGCTCGACACCGGCGGCCGCGTGTCGAAGTTCAAGAACAAATACGCCGGTCTCGGCTTCTAGGCCTGACGACTACTCAAAACGAAACGCCGCCCTTCGGGGCGGCGTTTTGCATTTTGGGCGATTGTCGCTAGGGTCAGACGAAAAATCAGCCAAGGCCCGTCATGCCCTTTCCAGTCTTATTCGACCAGTTCCCGCGTCTCGATGTGCCGATTTCACAAGACATCGTCACAATCCGCGCAATCCGTTCGGATCAGGGGCTGGCGGCGTTCTTCACTTTCCATCAGGATTTCGAGATGCCGCCGCATTCCCACGGGCTTCAGTGGGGCCCGGTGATCGAAGGCGCGCTGACCTTTACGATCGACGGCACCTCCAAAACCTATGGCCCCGGCGAGACCTATCTGCTTGGGCGCGGGGTGGTCCACGCGGTCAGGGCGACCGCGGGGACCTTGGCTATCGACATATTCGAGGAACCAGACCGTTATCCGCTCAGGCCCTAGGCCTTTGCGGCGTGCTTTCCGCCATTGCCACGGCGTTTGAAGCCACCGGGACGCCCCGGCGCTGACGCCGGTTTTGCCCCAGCCGGACGCCCGCTGTGGGACGCTCCGGACGGCTTGCCTCCGCTACGGCGCGGACCGCCACGGCGCTTGGGCTGCTCGGGCGCGACCGGATCCCACGGGCGGCCAGTGGCAACCGGGATCGAGGCTTTCATCGCCTTTTCGATATCGCGCAGATAGCCCATCTCGTCCGGCGCACAGAGCGCGATCGCCATGCCATCAGCGCCGGCGCGCGCGGTGCGGCCGATGCGGTGGACATAGTTCTCGGCCACGTTCGGCAGCTCGTAGTTGTAGACGTGCTTCACGCCCGGAATATCGAGGCCGCGGGCGGCAACGTCGGTTGCCACCAGCACCCGCACCTTGCCATCGCGGAATTCCTGAATCGCCCGCTCGCGCTGGCCTTGGCTCTTGTTGCCGTGGATCGCGGTGACGGCAAAGCCTTTGGCAGCCAGATTGCGCGACAGCTTTTCCATCCCGTGCTTGGTGCGGCCAAACACAAGCGCCAGCTCGTCGCGGTGCTTGTCGAGCAGATCGACGAGCATATCCATCTTGGCGGCAGCGCCGACGAAATGGACGCATTGTTCGATCTTGTCGGCGGCCTTGCCGGGCGGGTTGACCTGAACGCGGATCGGGTTCGACAGATAGGCCTCGCTCAGTTCGGCCATCTGTTTGGGCATCGTGGCCGAAAAGAGCATAGTCTGGCGCTCTTTCGCAAGAAGCGGGGCAATCCGGCGCAAGGCATGAATGAAGCCGAGGTCGAGCATCTGGTCGGCTTCGTCGAGAACAAGGAAGCGCGTCTCATCCAGTCGCACGGCCCTGCGGTCGAGCAGGTCGATCAGGCGGCCGGGGGTCGCGACGAGAATGGCGGTGCCTTTCTCAAGCTTGCGTATCTGGCCGGTAATGCCCGCGCCACCCACCACGAGAACAACCTTGAGATGGCTGCCCTCGGCATAGGTGGTGAGGTTGTCGGCGATCTGCTTGGCCAGCTCGCGGGTAGGCGCGAGAACCAGCGCCTTGGTGGTCTTGGGCGACGGCCGCCCTCCGTCTTTGAGAAGTGCATCCAGCATCGGCAGGCCAAAAGCCGCGGTCTTGCCGGTTCCCGTCTGGGCGAGACCCATCACATCGCGGCCGTTCATGGCGTGCGGGATGGCCTGCGCCTGAATCGGCGTCGGGTCGGTGATGCCGTTTTCGGCAAGTTTCGCAATCAAGCGGGGCGCGAGGCCCAGCATATCAAAGTCCATAGTCGTATCCTGTAAGGCGCAGCGCGGTCGCATACGCACATCATGCGCCACGGCCAGAACGGCCGAGACATCAGCAAAGGGTTGCGCCAAGGGCTGACCCGCGCGCCGAATTGCACACGCACCGCCAAAGCGCGGCACCCCTGCGTGAATGTGGGAACCAGTTGATCCGAACCTTCGCGCGGCCCCTTCATCGAGGGCGGCGCACTGCTCACGCGGCAGGAGGCTTCGGTCGAACTGCACATGGGGCTCGCGGGCCACAAAGTCAAGCGACGTATTTCCGTTTGGCCCGGCTCTGCTGTGCTTCCCCTTGCTGATGGCACAAACTATAGTGGCCGCAAGAAACAATAGGGGACGAGCACGTGGCGCATATTATCGTCGTGGGCAACGAAAAGGGCGGAGCGGGCAAATCGACCGTGTCGATGCATGTGGCGACAGCACTTGCGCGGATGGGCCACAAGGTTGGCACGCTTGACCTGGACCTGCGGCAGAAAAGCCTCGCGCGCTATATGCACAACCGCCAGCGGTATCTGGTTGCCGAGGGTCTTGACCTGCCGACACCGAGTTATCATGAGCTCCCGGAAATTGACCAGTCGTCGCTGAAACCGGGCGAAAACGTCTTTGATCATCGCCTGTCGATGGCCGTTGCGGGGCTCGAGCCTGACGTCGATTTCATCTTGATCGATTGCCCAGGCAGTCACACCCGCCTGAGCCAGGTCGCGCATTCGCTGGCCGACACGCTCATCACGCCGCTGAATGACAGTTTCATAGATTTCGATCTTTTGGCCCATGTCGACAACGACGGCGAGACCATTACCGGCCCTTCGGTCTATGCAGAGATGGTGTGGAATGCGCGCCAACTGAGGGCGCAAGCGGGATTGCCGCCGATCGATTGGGTCGTGGTGCGCAACCGCCTTGGCGCCCAGAACATGGTCAACAAGCAAAAGATGGAAGCGGCTCTCACCAAACTGTCGCGGCGCATTGGCTTTCGCATCGCCCCCGG
Source organism: Marivivens sp. (assembly GCA_030827165.1). GTDB lineage: Bacteria > Pseudomonadota > Alphaproteobacteria > Rhodobacterales > Rhodobacteraceae > RFZI01. The sequence continues at coordinate 3,819 of JAURFB010000061.1, read as the reverse complement.
CTTTAACGAGCGGGTGATCTTCCGCGAGCTGTTTCCGCGTGGCCTGACGCTACTTGACCTGCGCGATATCGGTGTCTCGCAGCTCAACATCTCCAACGTCGCCGCGCGACAAGAGCTTCGGGACCTGATGAAAGCGCTCAATCTTCCGGGCGTGTCTGTCGATTTTTGATCCGGTTCGGGCCCTGTAGCGTAGGTGGTTCATGAGTAACATTTCGCCCCTTTGGAAAGCTTTCTGGATTTCGGTCGCCGGCGCGGTTCTGGCGACCATTGCGATACTGACGCTTCAGCCCTTCCTCGATGGTTTCCCGCACCTCCCCGATCAAGGCGCGGCCTGGTATTACTGGAAACGGATTGATCCCGATTGGGCGAGCCGCGCGACGGCCTGGGGCTTCTACCTTGCACACCAGTTCTTCTTCTGGGGTCTGATCTGGTGGGCCGTGCGCCACCGCGACGAGCTTCGCGACCGGGGGCGGATGCATCTGGCCAATTGGATCGGACTTGCCGGAACGGCAACATTCATCGCTCTGCATTACCTGCAAACCGCCGTCTGGTATGACGGTCTGGCGCAGGACACTTCGGTGTTTTCCTCGCAGATTTCGGTCATCTTCCTTCTGATCGTCGTCTTGATGATCGAAGCGCCCCGGCGTGGCCTGTTCTTTGGCTATGGCGGCGGCTGGCTGAAATCCCTGCGGCCAATGCTGATCCGTTACCACGGCTATTATTTTGCCTGGGCTGTGACCTATACCTACTGGTTTCACCCGATGGAAACGACGCCCGGTCACCTCCTTGGGTTCTTCTACACCTTCCTCTTGCTCATTCAGGGTGCTTTTGTGTTCACCCGTGTTCACACCAACAAGTGGTGGACGGTGACGCTTGAGGTCTCTGTCCTCGTGCATGGCGTGACTGTCGCGCTTGTCGCTGGTCAAGAGATCTGGCCGATGTTCCTCTTCGGGTTTGCGGCGATGTTCATCGTGACACAGATGCACGGCCTTGGACTCAGCCGTCTGGTGCGCGGCGTCATACTTGCGATCTTTGCCGGCGCGGTCTTTGTAGTTTATTCCGAACGCGGCTGGGCCCAGCTGAACGAGATCATCCGCATACCGGTGATCGACTTTGGCCTTCTGGCCATCCTTGGCGGCGTGGCGGTCTGGATCGCCAAGCGCCGCCGCAAAGCGGTGTAACTGGTCTCACTCTTGACGGCACGACCCGCGTTTGAAGGTCAGTGCTGGGCTTTCTCGCGGTCCAGACCCTGTTTTCCATGTCCGCTAGGTTTGGCCCAGCAGTCCCAACTGGCGGGTGAACCGACAGCAGCCGACAGAGCTTGATGGATCCGTTCGAGAAGGACTGGAAAGAGACGGTCATGCTCTTCCTGAGTGCTATAGGCTTGCGTGATACTCATGGCGGCAGTCGCTTCGAAGAACAGAAAACTGTCGCCGGTGCCAATCCCGATATCTATTCCCCAGAAATTGAGCCGCACGCGCTCGGCCAGAGCTGCGACCAGCGCCCGGACCGCAGGTCTTCTTTCAAGTCCTGCGAGGAATTCGATTTCCTTGTCCATACTTTCCGCTGTCCGGGGAAGCGTCCGCACAATCGGATCGGGCGACGAGAAGGCATGCCGGAAGAACGGCTGCCGGTTGATGAAGGCAATCCTGACCTTGCAGTGCAGGCCCGCTTCATCGCGCATGTCGACGAACTGGGTCATGTAGATTTCTCGCCCCGCCCAGTCGATGGAAAAGATCTTCTCCCATTCCGCGGGGCTATCGACTTTGACAAGTCCAAAGCCCGTCTGCGAACCTGTTGGGCGGATCAGAACGGGGTAACTGAACCCTCCTCGGCAAACACGTTCTCAAAATCTTCGGGGAGGAGTGGGCTGAAGCGAAGGCATTTCGGCAAGACAAGCCCCGGAATCCCTTCCAGCAGTGACGTCACCCTGTCGCGCGCTGTCTGAAGAACGGCGTCTGGCCGATTGAATACAGGCACCGAGCCGCACCGGCGCTTCAAATGCTGCAATGCATCCCGATAATCATCGGCATCGGCGCAAAAATTGACGATCCAGCCCGAAGATCTCGCTTGCAGCGGCCGCTCTGCCGGATGCCAGTAGGTCTCGGCTTCTTGTTCCAGCGGCTGGTGAATTTCCGGCGTGAAGACAATGTAGTTTGGAAGAACCACTCCGGGCCTGCGGCCATTATTGGGCTTCAAGTAGACACGGCCACGCTCCGGCACGGCGCAAAACAGCAATCCTGGACTTGGCGCGCCCGTCGCGCCGCCTGTCTTCATCCGGACTTCCTGTTTGCCGCTTTGGGAATATTGGCCTCCGGCCAGCAGTTCCAAGACCTCGGGTTTGAAATCGCCAGCGCCAGCGCCTGATAGATAGGCGTCAGGATTGGAGCGAAGAGAAGAAGATGTTCGTCAGGGGTATTGGATCTGGACGTGATGCTCATTGCCGCCGAGGCTTCGAAGAAAACAAAATCGCCATCAGCGGAATACCCAAGATCGACCCCCCAGAAGTTTAGACGGATTCGATTGCCCAGCTGGGCGATGATTGCTTTGAGGGTCTCGTTCTTGCCAAGTGTCTCGATGCTGGCAATTTCTTGGCGGATGCTCTTCGGAGTTCTCGGAACACCATGAACAATAGGCTCGTCCCGTGTATAGGCCGACCGGAGGAACGGTTGTTTGTTGATGAACGCGACGCGGAACTTGGTGAAACGGCCGTCCTCGTCGCGCCGGTCGACAAACTGGGTCATATAAAGCGAGCGGCCGGCCCAATCGATCGTGAAGATCTTGTCCCATTCCTCCGGGCCATCCACTTTGATTAGCCCACGCCCGGTCTGCGATGCGGCCGGCCGCACGAGAACCGGATAGTCAAAGCCTCCCCGCGCGAAAGCTTCCTTGAAATCCTTCGGCAGCTTCGGCTCGAACTTGATGCATTTCGGAACGATGAGATGGTCGATACCTGAAACCGTTTCGATGATCTTGTCTCTGGCCGTCCCTAGAACAGCTTCCGCCCTGTTGAACACCGGGATCTGGTTTCCAAGAGTTGCTTGCGCCAGCATCTCAAGACCGCTGCGATATTCATCCGCATCGGCGCAGGCATTCACGATCCAGGGGATACCTTTGAGAGGAAACCTGTCCTTCATCGGATGCTAGAAGGTGATTGAGTGCCTTACGAGTTCGGCGTGGATCTCGGGGGCGAGCACGATGCAATTGGGGAAGACTGCCGTGGGCGTCTGGCCGTTGTTGGGCTTGATCTTCACCACGCCATCGTCGGGAACGGAACAGAAGAAAAGGCCCTTGCGCTGGACCTGAGCGCGCGGCCGGACCGATGACACCAAACCCATAGACCTGCCCCCAAATATGACTGCCACCCAAAACGGACGCTTGTCTGAACCAATCCTACAGGCAAGCTGGATCAGCCTACAGTCACTTTAGACATCCGGGTGAGGAAAGTGGCGGACTGGGGAGTAGTTTGGCTCTCCCCTGATCCGCCATCATCTCTCTAACCCTCTGATTTTATTGGATAGGGTATGGCTTGGATCGGCGCAAGTAGGATGTTCTTGGTCCGTCATCTGGTCAGTCATCCTGAATGACGTCCCTTCAGGCCTTCCCCTGCCAGAACCCGCCCGGCCATGTACCCAGCCGAGATGGGTCCTGCTGTAGGCTGATAGGGCCGTGGATGGACCTGCTGATGCCTGCCTCATGGGCTTGATGGTCCTGCCTGCCCTGCCGATAGCATAGCCCTGTAGCAGCCTCTGAGGACTCCTCAGGCCTACCCCCGGGGGCGAGTGCCATGGGGGGTGGCAGGGGTATCGTCTATGGCTC
>JAURFB010000077.1 GCA_030827165.1 Marivivens sp. | reverse complement strand
TCGCGATCATACCAGCGCGCATCATAATAGGCCTCCGCCGGCAGGGTCGGCGGGCAATGGTCGAGAAGCAGCGACTGCGCGGTGGCCATGGGATGACCTCAAAAGTATAGATATGGCAATACCTTGGCCTGAACGGCCTGTCCGCATCAGTGTCTTTGATTTTTCCCCTTTTGCCAACCAAAATGGCATTCGACGGGGGTTATCCCGCGCCGCCGATCCCCCGGCTGATTTCCGAAGCGGCTTCGGCCACGAGCCGCCCGAAGGCTTCGATACGGTTCTCGGAAAACCGGATGGATGGGCCCGAGATCGACACTCCGGCCACGACCTCGCCTCGCGCGTCGCGGATCGCGGCGCCGATGCAGGACATTCCGGCAAAGCGCTCTTCGCGGTCGAAGGACCAGCCGCGCTCGCGCGTGATCTCAAGGTCGGCCTGAAGCGCAGCGGCGGAAGAAAGGGTCCGGTCGGTAAAGGCGGTCAGCTCGGAACGGGCGAGCAGGGGGCGCAGCCGTGCTGCATCAAGCGAGGCAAGGATCGCCTTGCCGGTGCCGGAGGCGTGCATCGCGGTGCGGGTGCCGGGGTTAAAGAACGCGCGGATCGGGTTGAGCGTTTCGACCTGCCCGACGAAGACCACCTCGGTGCCATCGGGCACGGCGAGGTTGGCTGTCTCGCCGGTCATCTCCATCAGCCTCCGCATGACAGGGCGCGAGACATCGAGAAGGTTGGTCCGCTTGAGATAACTCGCGCCGGTCCGGTAGGCTTCGATCCCGACCGTCCACGTCTGGTTCGCCCCGTCCATTGCCGCATAGCCGCGCCCCTGAAGCGTGGTGAGGATGCGGTGGGTCGTGGGAGCGGGAATATCGAGGGCGGTCGAAATATCGCTGAGCGTTGCGCCCTCGGACTGCGCCAGATGGGTCAGAACCGCCATCGCACGATCAAGCGCCTGCATCGTCGGCGCGGTGGATTCGGTGAAGGCCGATTTCGGGCGGCCACGACTGCGGGTCTGCATGGGGGATCCTCCAAAACGGATGGCCTCACGATAGGAAAATGAAAAATATTTTCAATACAAATGTATACCGATTAGTGTGAAAAGGTAAAAGACTAGCAAGATCATAATGATAGAATGATAATATGGATTTTGAAAAATGTTTTTGAAAAAATTGCAATGAGGGAAGCCAACGGCGATGATGCATTACCACTCATGACAGGAGACGGCCCCATGTCCGACCAGAACCCGGTTTTCATCCCCGGCCCGACCAATATCCCCGACCGACTGCGTCGGGCGATGATGATCCAGACCCGCGATCACCGCGCCCCCGATTTCGTCGAGACGCTGCGCCCCGTGCTCGATCTGTCGAAGAAGGTCTTCGGCACCAGGGACGGTCAGATCATCACCTTCCCCTCGTCGAGCACTGGTGGATGGGAGGCGGCTGTCTCCAACACGCTCTCTCCGGGCGACAAGGTCTTGATCGCCCGCTACGGGATGTTCTCGCACCGCTGGATCGACCTGTGCCAGCGCCACGGGCTCGATGTTCAGATCATCGAGTGCGCATGGGGTTCGGGCGCACCTGCGGCCGAGTTTGAAAAGGCTTTGAAGGCCGACACCACGCACGCGATCAAATCGGTCATGGTCACGCATAACGAGACCGCAACCGGCGTCATATCGGATATCGCGGCGGTCCGCCGCGCCATCGACGCAGCAGGCCACCCCGCGCTTTTGATGGTCGACGCGGTGTCTTCGCTGGCTTCGGTTCCGTTCAAGATGGATGACTGGGGCGTCGATATCTGCGTCTCGGGCTCGCAGAAGGGCTTTATGCTGACAACCGGCATGGCGATCCTCGCCGTCAGCCCCAAGGCGCTTGCCGCGATGGAAACCGCGAAGCTGCCGCGCACCTTCTTCGACTTCCGCGACATGATGAAAGCCAATGCCACGGGCGGCTTCCCCTATACCCCGCCGCTTCAACTCATTTTTGGCCTCAAGGAAAGCCTCGATATGCTTTTCGAGGAGGGGCTCGAAAACGTTTACGCCCGCCACCACCGGCTTGCAGAGGGCGTGCGCCGCGCAGTCGAGGCATGGGGCCTGAAGCTCGTCGCGAAGTCGCCCGATCTCTATTCGGATACCGTCAGCGCGATCTATGTGCCTGAAGGGTTTGATAGCGACGCACTCACCAACCACGCCTTCCATGCCTATGGTGTGTCCTTCGGTGTTGGCCTTGGCCAGATGAAGGGCAAGGCCTTCCGCATCGGACATCTGGGTATGCTGACCGAAGTGATGGTCCTGTCGGGCCTGGCGACGATCGAAATGGCGATGGCCGATCTCGATTATCCGATTACACTGGGCAGCGGCGTAGCCGCCGCACAGGACCATTTCCGCAAGTCGCGGACCAAAGTTGTCAAATCAGCCGCCTGAGGGTTCCATGACGGATTTTCCCACCTATGACGATGTGATCGCCGCCCACGAGCGGATCGCGCCCTACATCCACCGCACGCCGGTGATGACTTCGAGCTATATAAATAGCCTTGTCGGGGCCGAGCTGTTCTTCAAATGCGAGAACTTCCAGAAGGCTGGCGCCTTCAAGGCCCGTGGCGCCTCGAACGCTGTCTTTGGCCTAACGGATGAACAGGCGGCCAAGGGCGTGGCGACCCATTCCTCGGGCAACCACGGCACCTGCCTGTCCTATGCAGCGGGGCGTCGGGGCATTCCCTGCACCGTGGTCATGCCGCGCACCGCGCCGCAGGCCAAGAAAGACGCCGTGCGCGGCTATGGTGGCCGTATGGTGGAATGCGAGCCATCGACCTCGTCACGCGAGGCGGTCTTTGCCGAGGTTGTCGCGGAAACCGGGGCCGAGTTTGTCCACCCCTACAATGATCTGCGCGTGATCACCGGGCAGGCGACCTGCTCGCGCGAACTCATGGAGCAGGTCGAGGGCCTGACCTCGGTCGTGACTCCCATCGGCGGCGGCGGCATGGTCTCTGGCACCTGCCTGACGCTGTCGACCATTGCGCCGCAGGTAAAGATCTATGCCGCCGAACCCGAGCAGGCCGACGACGCCTATCGCAGCTTCAAGGCGGGCTACATCATCGCCGACGACGCGCCCGAGACTGTCGCCGATGGCCTCAAGGTGCCGCTCAAGGAGAATACCTGGCATTATGTCCAGAACCACGTCACCGACATCCTGACGGCTTCGGAAGAAGAAATCGTCGAGGCGATGAAGCTGATCTGGAAGCGGATGAAGATCGTGATGGAACCCTCAAGCGCCGTGCCGCTGGCGACCATTCTCAAGAACAAAGAGCTTTTTGCCGGTCAGCGGATCGGCGTCATTATCACCGGCGGCAATGTCGATCTCGACAAGCTGCCTTGGAACGTTTGATTGGAGACCGAGACATGACCACCAATTTCGATGCCTACGACGTCGGTTACGACATCCCCGCCAAGCCCGGCATGGACGCCGCCGATATCCAGACGCCTTGCCTTGTTCTCGATCTCGATGCGCTTGAGCGCAACATCAAGAAGATGGGCGATTATGCCAAGGCCCACGGGATGCGCCACCGCGTCCATGGCAAGATGCACAAGTCGGTCGATGTGGCCAAGCTGCAAGAGCGGCTTGGCGGCTCGGTTGGCGTCTGCTGCCAGAAGGTCTCCGAAGCCGAGGTATTCGCCCGTGGCGGGATCAAGGATATCCTTGTCTCCAACCAGGTCCGCGATCCGCAAAAGATCGATCGTCTTGCCCGCCTTCCGAAATATGGCTGCCGCACGATCGTCTGTGTCGATGATCTGAACAACGTGGCCGATCTTTCGGCTGCGGCCCAGAATCACGGGACCGAGCTTGAGGTCTTTATCGAGATCGATTGCGGCGCCGGCCGGTGCGGCGTCTCGACGACTCAGGATGTTGTCGCCATTGCCCGCGCAGTCGATGCCGCGCCAAACCTGAGGTTCTCGGGCATTCAGGCCTATCAGGGCGCGATGCAGCACATGGACAAATACGAGGACCGCAAGGCCAAGCTCGATATCGCCATCGGCATGGTGAAGGATGCCGTGCAGGGCCTCAAGTCGGTCGGCCTCGAGCCTGAATTGGTCTCGGGCGGCGGCACCGGTTCCTATTATTTCGAGTCGAACTCGGGCGTCTATAACGAGCTCCAGTGCGGCTCCTACGCTTTCATGGATGCCGATTATGGCCGCATCCTTGATGAGAACGGCAAGCGCATCGATCAGGGCGAGTGGGAAAACGCCTTCTTCATCCTGACCCAGGTGATGAGCCACACCAAGGCCGACAAGGCGATCTGCGACGCAGGCCTCAAGGCCCAGTCCATCGATAGCGGCTTGCCGGTCGTCTATGGCCGCACGGATGTGAAATACATCAAATGCTCGGACGAGCATGGCGTGATCGAAGACCCGAGCGGCGTCCTCAAGATCGGTGAAAAGCTCAAGCTGGTGCCGGGCCACTGCGATCCGACTGCCAACGTGCATGATTGGTATGTCGGCGTGCGCAGCGGCAAGGTCGAAAGCGTTTGGCCGGTCTCGGCGCGCGGCAAGGCCTATTGATCTTTGGTCTCGGCCAAAGACCGGCGCGATCGGTGTCCTGTGGCCGATCGCGCCAACCCATTTGAAAGGAAGACCCATGACTGACGGTTTGTTGATCGTATCTGAAAAGACCTGCGAAGAGGTAGTAAGCCGCGCAGATGCATTCGCCGCCGTGCGCGATGTGTTCGCCGCCATGGCCCGTGGAGATGCGCGCAATTTTCCGGTGATCCGCGAGGCGCTGGGCTATGCCGACGCGCTTTATGGGTTCAAGTCAGGCTTTGACAAGGCGGGCAAATCGCTGGGTGTGAAATCGGGCGGCTACTGGCCCGGCAACATGGCCAAGGGTCTGACCAACCACCAATCGACCGTCTTTCTTTTCGATCCCGACACCGGCCGCCTACAGGCGCTGGTTGGTGGCAACTATCTGACCGCCGTGCGCACCGCCGCCTCCTCGGCTGTGTCGATAGCCGCGCTGTCGCGGCCAGACTCCAAGGTTCTTGGCATGGTTGGCGCTGGGCATCAGTCGACCTTCCAACTCCGCGCCGCTGTCGAGCAGCGCGATTTCGAGAAGGTCGTCGCCTGGAACCCGCATCCCGATATGCTCCCCAAACTTGGCGCCGTGGCGGCCGAGTTGGGCCTGCCTTTCGAAGCGGTGAGCCGCGAAGAGCTTGGCGCTCAGGCGGATGTGATCATCACCATCACCTCGGCGTTTGAACCCTTGGTGATGCGCGACTGGATCAAGCCGGGCACCCACATCGCCTGCATGGGCACCGACACCAAGGGCAAGCAGGAGGTCGACGCACATCTCGTCGCCGCCGCCACCGTTTTCACCGACGAGGTCGCACAGTCGATCACCATCGGCGAGACCCAGCACGCCATCGCGCAGGGGCTTGTCAAGGAGGGCGACATCACCCCCATCGGCGAGGTGATCAACGGCACCCACAAGGGCCGGACTTCGGATGACGAGATCACACTCTTTGACGGGACTGGCGTTGGCCTTCAGGATCTTGCGGTCGCTGCGGTCGCGGCTCGTGTGGCCGCCGAGCGGGGCCTGGCGACGCGGGCGGCGCTCTAGCCCTCGTCGTTCCGGCGCTGGCGCCAGATCACGACGGCTCCCCCGGCGACGATGAACAGGACCCCGGGGAAGAGCGTCTCGACCGGCGCTTCTCCGAAGAAGAGCCAACCAAAGCCAAAGGCCGTCAGGATCGCGAAATAACCAAATGGCGCGATGCTGGCGGGGCTGGCATTGCGGTAGGCGAGCATCAAGAACAAGACCGCGATGCCGCCCGAGAGAGACATGGTCAAAAGCATGAGGCCCTCGGTTGCCGAGGTAACGGGCTGAAACCCGCCCGTCGCCAAGACAAGCGCAATCGAAGCGACGGCCGAGGCTACAGCCCCCCAGACATAGATCAGGGCGGTGGATATGTTGCGGTCGAAAAGCTGAACCAGAACCGTCGAGCTCGAATAACCGACCGCAGCAGCGACCGGCAGAAGGCTTGCCCATTGAAAATCGACCGAGCCGGGCCGGACGATCATCACCGCTCCGATCATCCCCATGCCCAGCGCCGCCCACCGCCAAGGCCCGACCCTCTCTCGCAGGATCAGGATCGAAAAGAGCACGATGAAAAGGCCGTTGGTCTGTTCAAGAGCCGAGACCGTCGCCAGTTCGATGAAGCCCAGCGAGGTGTAGAGGCAAAGCTGCGCTCCGGCGACAAGCACACCGCGAAACAGCGCAAGCTTCCATTGATCGACCCACAGCTTTTCAATCGAGACTTCGCGGCGATAGAACAGGACCGCGAGCGAGGGAAGGATTCCAAAGACATTGCGATAGGCCGAAAGCTCGACCGCCGGGCGCGTCTGGATCAGAATGCGCACCTGCACCGACATGAGGTCGAAGAAGATGAGCGACAAGAAAAGCAGGCCGAGCGCCTTCGCAAAGCCGGATTTTTCATAGATATGCGCTGTCATTCCGGCCCTCCGCGCTTGACCCTAGGCGGCTTTGGATCGGCTGCGAAGGGGCTTTGATGCGGCGGGGCTGGACGGCGGCGGCGGATTGCAGTCTCTTTGCCCGAAAAGGATTTTCAGATGTCTCAGGTTTTGCTGTCCGATCTCATTTCCCAAGCGCGCGGCGATAGCCCTGCCGACCTTGTCCTGCGCGGCGGGCAGGTGTTTGACGTCGTCACCGGCGATCTGCTCCCCGGCGACGTGGCGATCTGTGGCGATGCCATCGCGGGGATCGGCGGAACCTATGAGGGGCGCGAAGTGGTGGACGTCACGGGCCTCACGCTCGTCCCCGGTTTCATCGACACGCATCTGCACATCGAAAGCAGCCTCATCACCCCGCACGAGTTTGATCGCTGCGTGGCCCCGCGCGGGATTACCACCGTGATCTGCGATCCGCACGAGATCGCCAACGTTCTTGGCGTTCCGGGGATCGAGTATTTCCTAGCTTCCGCGACCGAGACCCTTCTCGATATCCGCGTGCAGCTTTCGTCCTGCGTCCCCTCGACCGAGATGGAAACGACAGGCGCGCGGATCGAGGCGGGCGATCTTGCGCCGCTGATGGATCATCCAAGGGTCGCGGGGCTGGCCGAGTTCATGAACTATACCGGCGTGATACATCGTGATCCGGGCGTTCTGGCCAAACTGGAACTCTTCCGTGGCAAGCACATCGACGGGCATTCGCCGCTTTTGTCGGGAATGGACCTCAACGCCTATATCTCGGGCGGCATCCGCACCGAACATGAGGCGACCCATGCCGATGAGGCGCGCGAAAAGCTGCAAAAAGGGATGCGGGTTCTGATCCGCGAGGGCTCGGTCTCGAAAGACCTCGACGCGCTCCTGCCGCTCCTGACCGAGCGGACCTCGGCCTATATGTGCCTTTGCACCGACGACCGGAACCCGCTCGACATCGCCGAGCACGGGCATCTCGACTATATGATCCGTCACGCCATAGCCAAAGGAGCCTCGCCGCTCGCCGTCTATCGCGCGGCGAGCCTGTCGGCGGCCGAGGCCTTCGACTTCAAGGATCGCGGCCAGATCGCGCCGGGCAAGCGGGCGGATATCGTGGCGCTTGGCAGCCTTGAGGCCTGTGACGCGAGATCGGTCTGGATCGGCGGGCGCAGGGTGACGGACGAAGCCTTCGCCGCCCGCAAGATCACCCCGCCCATCGGGCGCCGATCGGTCAAGGCGCCGGTCATGACCGCGCGGCATTTCCGCACCGCCTCGAACCGGAGCGAAACCGATGTGATCGGCATCCTGCCCGGCAAGATCATCACCGAACATCTGCATTTCGATATTGAAGTGGTCGACGGCGACAAACGCCCCGACCTTGCGCGCGATCTCGTCAAGATTGCCGTGGTCGAACGGCACGGCAAGAATGGCAATGTGGCGACCGGATTCGTCAAGGGCTTCGGCCTCAAACGCGGCGCGATTGCCTCGACCGTTTGCCATGATCACCACAACATCGCCGTGGTCGGCGCGGATTATGACGACATGGCCATCGCCGCAAACCGCCTTGGCGAGATCGAGGGTGGCTTTGTCGTCGTCGAGGGCGGCAAGGTTCTGGCCGAAATCGCCCTGCCTGTCGCGGGGCTGATGAGCCTGATGACCTTCGAGGACGTGCACGAGGCGCTTGTGCGCCTTCGCGCCGCCGCCCGCAGCCTCGATGTCATGCTCGAAGAGCCCTTCCTTCAGCTTGCCTTCCTTGCCCTGCCGGTGATCCCGATGCTCAAGATCACCGACCGCGGGCTTGTGGACGTGATGAAGTTCGAGATTATCGGCTGATCACTCCGCGGCCTTGGCATCAGCCGCCGGCACAAGCCTCTGCCAGGCGTCGTATTGCGAGAGGAACACCTCGCCGGTCAACTCCTCAAGAAGATGCGAGCGCTTGAGGCGGTCCATCACCGGACCTTTGACTTCGGACAGGTGCAGGCGGATCCCCACGTCCTTGAGGCGCGAATTGATCGCTTCGAGACTTTCAAGCGCACTGAGATCGACCTCGTTGACCGCCGGGAACATCAACACGACATCCTTGATCTCGCTGTGGCCCATCACGCGCTTGTAGATGAAGTCTTCAAGGAAGCGGGCGTTGGCGAAATAGAGGCTTTGGTCTATCCGGACCGAGAGGAGGGCGGGATCGGTCTTGACCGGATGGCGCAGGATGTTGCGGAAGTGCTCGGTGCCTTCGACTAGGCCAACCGCGGCGATATGCGGGCGGGTGGTCTTGTAGATGTGCAGGACAAGCGACAGGAGAACGCCCGCCGAGACACCGGTTTCGACACCAAGGGTCAAGGTCAACAGGATCGTCGCGGCCACGGCGATGAAATCGTCTTTCGAGTAGGTCCAGCTGCGTTTGAGGATCGAGAAATCCACAAGGCTTAGAACCGCCACGATGATGGTTGCGGCGAGGGTGGCTTTGGGCAGGAAAAACACAAGCGGGGTCAGCGCCACGGCGGCAATGGCAAGACCGATGGCCGTGAACGCGCCTGCGGCGGGGGTTTCTGCGCCGGCATCGAAGTTGACCACCGATCTGGCAAAGCCGCCGGTGACGGGATAGCCACCGGTGAAAGCCGCGCCCAGGTTGGCGGCGCCAAGGCCGATGAGTTCCTGATCAGGGTCGATACGCTGCCGCTTCTTGGCGGCGAGGGTCTGGGCGACCGAGATCGATTCAACGAAGCCGATGACCGAGATGAGGAGCGCCGGCACCACCAGCTGCATCACCAGCGAAGGCGAGAAATCGGGTATGGTAAAGGGCGGCAGGCTCTGCGGCACGGAGCCAACGATCTTTACGCCTTTTACCGAAAGGTCGAACCCCCAGACCGCGAGGGTCGTGGCAACAACGGCGGCCACGGGGCCGGCCTTGGTCAGGACATCGGCCAGTCGCGGCCCGACGCCGTTCTTGTGCAGCAGCGGTTTGAGCCCCTTGCGGACCCAGAACAGAAAAGTGGTGGCCGAAACGCCGAGAAGAACCGTGATCCAGTTGGCCGACCCAAGGCCGATCCAGAGAGACCAGAGGATCTCGGGCAGGGTATGCCCTTCTGTCTTGACGCCAAGGATATGGCCGATCTGGCTTGTGGCGATGAGGATGCCCGACGCGGTGATGAAACCGGCGATCACAGGGTGGGAGAGGAAATTGGCGATGAAGCCAAGGCGCAAGATGCCCATGGCCAGAAGCATCGCTCCAGACAGGAAAGCAAGGGTCAGCGCGGCGGTGGCATAGCCCATGGTGCCGGTCTCGGCGATATTGCCGATGGCGGCGGCGGTCATCAGCGAGACAACGGCAACAGGGCCAACGGCCAGCGCGCGGCTCGTGCCGAAGATTGCGTAAAGGATGATCGGCACGATCGAGGCATAGATGCCCGCCTCGGGCGGCAATCCCGCAAGCAGCGCGTA
>JAURFB010000060.1 GCA_030827165.1 Marivivens sp. | reverse complement strand
TCAATGGTGAGGTCTTCTACAGCCTTCGCGAGGCACAAATCCTGATTGAACAATGGAGGAAACACTACAACACAAAGCGACCCCACAGTGCTCTGGGCTACCGCCCACCGGCCCCCGAATCCATCATCCCGATGGAACCCAGGCCAATCATGCACTAACATTCAAATTGGACCAGTCACATGGGGCTGATCATGAGTTCATTAATATGTCTATTAATTACTAGTTGCCCAGTGTGGTAGTGACGCCCCGTAACTATGGCAAACTTGTTCGGAAAGGAAAGGGATGCGTCTAGGATTGTTTCTTTCCCTGCGGCAAATGTCATTGACAATCTCTTCAGACGACTTTCAGGCTGGTACTTTTGTCAAAACACTGATGTTTCCGATATATCTCGACCATTTAGTACCTTTGGCAATGTATTTGCAATATCTTCTCGTTTTTCAGGTTTCATCCCCTCAAAAATCCGTCGGCGCCCCGCCTTCGGCCTTTCGCCTCGCCACAAACTCGGCCAGCTCTTCTCGCACCGCCACATCCATTGGCGGTTCTTCAAAGTGGGTCAGGATGTCCTTGTACATCCGGTGTGCCCGCTCGGGGGTCCAGACCGAACCGGCAAGCTCCCAAGCCTCGAAGTTGCGCCAATCGCTGACGAAGGGCTGATAGAAGGCCGTCTCGTAGCGGTCTTGCGTGTGCTGGATGCCGAAATAGTGGCCATAGGGGCCAACTTCCTTGATCGCGTCAAAGGCGATATCTTCGGGGCCGGTGGCGACGACCTCGGGCTCCATATAGCGCTGGATCATCTGCAAGACTTCGCAGTCCATGATGAACTTCTCGGGGCAGGCGATCAGCCCGCCTTCGAGCCATCCGGCGGCGTGATAAACCACGTTGGTTCCCGATTGCACTGCCGACCACAGGCTGTTCGAGGTCTCCCACATGGCCTGACCGTCGGGGATATTCGCCGCGCAAACGCCCGAGGCGCGCATCGGCAGGCCGTAGAACCGCGCCATCTGGCCGGTCATCTGGGTCGCGCGCATATACTCGGGTGTGCCGAAGGCGGGGGCGCCGGATTTCATATCGACGTTCGAGGTAAAGGTGCCGATCACACAAGGGCAACCGGGACGGACATATTGGAAGAGAGCGATGGCGCTCAGCGCTTCGGCGATCGAAAGCGTGACAGCGCCCGACATCGTCACAGGCGCCATCGCCCCCGCGAGCGTGAACGGCGTCACATATACCGCCTGCCCCTTGCGGATCAGCCGCAGGCAACCGTCGATCATCGGCTGGTCGTGCTTGAGGGGCGAGGTCGAGTTGATGTTGGTATACATCCGCGGCTTTTCTGCGAATTCCTCCTCGCTGAGGCCGCCGGCGATCCGCACCATCTCCATCACGTCCTCGACCCGTTCTTTCCCAAGCGAATAGGCATGGGCGACCTTGTCGGTAAGCGTCAGCTTGTCGAACACCACATCAAGGTGGCGCACCGAAGCGTGCACATCCACCGGCTCGACCGGATAGCCGCCGGCAAAGTGGATACAGTTGAAATGCTGGGTCAGGCGCAGAAGGTTGGCGCATTGCTCGCGCGTGCCCGAGACCTTCTTGCCAAGTTCGAGGTCATAATAATTCGGCGGCGATGAGACATTGCCGAAAAGAATATGCTTGTCGCCGACGATGATTTCGCGGGCCTCGTTGCGCGGGGTGATGGTGAAGCTGGCCGGCGCCTTGCGCACCATCTCCATCACCCAGTCGCGCCCCATGCGCACATTGGTGCCGTTGACGATGCAGCCCGCTTCTTTGAAAATCTCGATCACTTCCTCGTTGAGAAACTCGATCCCGATTTCCTCGAGGATCCGCATCGCGCCGTCGTGGATCGCCTGGACGCCCTCTTCGCTCAGCGGCTCGGTCGGGCGATCGGTATTGACCGGCAGCCGCCAGGGCATCTGCGGGAAAAGCTCCTGGCTGCGGCGGGCGGTATTGGCGGCGCGGCCACCGTGGCGGCGTTTGCGGGCGGGGGTGTCGTCCATTGTGGCTCTCCGAGAAGTCGATGTCCAACACTGACAGCCGCCCCCGCCGCGTTCGTCACGATATGCGACAGCTTTCGTCGGATTCTGACCTCGGCCTTAGCACCAGCTGGCGTCGTCGCTGTTGGGAGCGCGCAGAAGTTCGTTCAGGTTGGCTTCGATCAGCCGATATCCGACGTTGCCGTAGAGTATCTGCCTGCCTGCGTTCATCAGGAAGGTCGGGCTTCCAGAGATCTTGTTTTCCTCGGCCAGCTTGGTATCGGCGCCAAGGGCGGCACTGGCGGCACCGCTGCGTATCTGGGCCTCGATCGGCGCGAGCGGCAGGCCAAGCTCTTCGGCCACAGCCGCCTGCACCTGCCAGGTAGAGATATCGCGCCCCTCGGCAAAGAAGGCCTGCCGAAGCGCCCATGTCGCGCGGTAGTAGTTGCTTTGCCGCAGCAAGGCTTGGGCCTCTTCGCCCAGAGAAATCGTCTTGAGGAAATGATGCGCGGCAAGCGAGCTTTTCGGGCGGGTGTTGTGCCAGACATCGGCGTGCAGGGTCACATGGGGAAAACCCGAGGCGACCTTTTCGACATGATCGCCATAGGCGTCGATCCCGCCGCGTCCGGCCCAGCCTTTTTCCAGCTTGCCGATGGCATCGGGAAAGACCGGAACGAAATGCATCGCAAAATCGACCCGGTCGTCAAACTTGCGGGTGGCTTCCTCGAGTCTGGCGTGGGCGACATAGGCCCAGATGCACAAGACATCGGAATAATGCTGGACAACGGGAAGGCTCATGGCTGGCTCCTTCAGGAATGGCCCGCGATCCATGCGGGCAGTTCGGCAATCGAATCGAGAACCACATCGGCGTGCGGCGCAAGCGCCTCGCGGCGGGCGGGGCCGGTGAGAACGCCGACGGTGGTGAACCCCGCAGCCTTGCCGGCGTGAAGATCATGAAGGCTGTCCCCAATCATGGCGCAATCTTGCGGTTCGAGGCCGACGCTTCGCCCGAATGCCAGAAGCGGGCCGGGCGCAGGCTTGGCTCCGTGGCCGCTGTCGTAGCCGGCGACGAAATCGAAGGCATCAAGGACACCGGCCCTTGCCAGATGCGCCCGCGCGGCGGATTCGGAATCATTCGTCGCCAGACCCACCTTCAGGCCCATGCTCTTGAGAGTGTCGGCAAAAGGCCGAAGCGGCGTCGCCTCGACCTGCGGCGCGGTTTCGCTGAGGGCGCTCATCCGGTCGATGAGCGCATGAAGATCTGAATCCGACGTGAACGGCAGCACATGGCTGGCAAGCGTAGCGACCGTTTCGGCAATGACGATGCTTGCAGGCAGAAAGGCATGACCCTCCAGGTCATAGCCCAGAATTCGCGCAAGCCGGGCCCGCTCGGCTGGCCGACCGGCAGTTTCCGTCTCGATCAGACGCTCGGTCCAATTGCCCCAAGTCGCGTTGAAATCGAAAAGCGTCCCGTCCTTGTCGAAGAGCACGCCTTGGATCTTATACATTAAATTCTCCTAATGTATCATGAATGTGGGTTCGGGCGGGGAAGTGTCAAGCCTCAGGTCCAGTGAAACATCTCTGCGCCGGGCAAGGCATATCTGGCGCGGAGCGGCGCGTCATATGCAAGCCCGAAGGCATCGCAAAACGTCCGAACCCAGGCGTCTTCGGAGGTCAGGAACTCAAGCACCGAGGCCAAGAACACGGGATCAGCCGCTCGTTGTTTGAGCTCGCCAACCCCTGCGCCAGACACTGCCAAAAAGGATGAAAGCAGGTCATCTTGCGTGACGAGCCAACCAAGAGATTGAATAGCAACGATTTCCGCCTGCTCTGGTGTCACGTTCCCGCCCCGAAATCCGAAACAATTTCTTAACCAATCAAGCTCAAATTTAACCAAACTCGATTGTTTTCTTCATTTTGCTCCGGAGGTCAGGATGTCGGGTCGCGTCATGATTGTCGATCCTGTTTCGACCAATCGCATCGTTCTCAAGGTCAAGCTTCTGGCCGCCCGGTATGGCGTTATCCCCTGCGCCAGCTTTGCCGAGGCGCTTGAGCGGCTCGATGACGAAAAGCCTGCCCTGATACTGGTCGAGGCGAGCCAGCTCGACGCCGGGCTGGCCGATTTTTGCGCGGAATTGCGGCTGGGTCGACGCCATGTCGATATCCCCATCCTGGGACTCGGCCATTTCGCGGATAGCCATGCGCGGCTCGCAGCGCTGGCTGCCGGAGCCGACGACATTCTGCCAAAGCCCTTCGGCGACGCGCTGCTTCTTGCGATGATCCGAAGTCTGCTGCGGTCGCGCGACGAGGCGCGCGAAGCCCGGTTGTCGGACGAGACCCGCACGGCCCTTGGTTTTTCGGATAGCTCGGCAGCCTTCGATCACGCCGGTTCGGTGGCTATCGTCAGCGACGACGAGCTTGGCGGCAAAAAGTTTGGACAACTCTTGGGCGGTTTTCGGTCCGGTCAGGCCAAGGCGATGACCCCGACAGAAGCGCTGGAGCTGCGGGGCAAAGCCGTGCCCGACCTCTTCGTCCTCGACGCACGCAGCGCCATGGCGCGAAACTCTGCCGAAGCGGTCTACCAGCTTATCGCCGATCTTCGCAGCCGGCCGGAAACGCGCAACGCAGCCCAGCTCGTGGTCTTGCCGACCGGATCGTCGACAATGGCGGCGATGGCGCTTGATCTTGGCGTCAGCGCCACGGCGTCGGCGGACGCAGCACCGGAAGAAATGTTGCACCGCTCCCGCGCCCTCCTTGCGCGCAAGGCCCGACAAGACCGGGTCCGCGATACGGTAAAATCGGGGCTCGAAGCGGCAATGACCGATCCACTCACGGGCCTCAACAACCGGCGCTATGCCATGTCGCACCTTGCAGGACTTGCGGAACGGGCAGTCGAGACCGGTCGCAACCTTGCGGTCATGGTCCTCGATATCGACCACTTCAAATCCATCAATGACAGGCACGGCCATGCGGTCGGGGATCAGGTCTTGATCGGTGTGGCGAACATCTTGCGACGGAACCTGCGGGCAATTGATCTCGTGGCGCGGGTCGGCGGTGAAGAGTTTCTCATCGCGATGCCTGACACCTCGGCCGAAGCCGCCCGCGCCGCGGCGGAGCGCCTGCGCCAGAAAATCGCATCGGCGGATTTCGGCAGCTGCGAGGGCGGGGCACTGAACGTGACCCTTTCGGTTGGCATTGCCCTTGGCATGGCCGGCCAGGCGGTTGGCGGCCGGTCGGGAACCGAAGACCTCATCTTGAACGCGGACGCGGCGCTCTATCGCTCAAAGGCCGCAGGCCGGAATACCGTGACGCTGGGTCAGACGGCCGCCTGATCGTCAGTCGTCGTCCTCACCGCTCCACTGACGTGAGAGGCGGCGCGCAAAATTCTGACGCTGCTCGAGGTTCATCGAGGCTATCCGGCGCGACAACAGATCCTGCCCGATCTGCATCGCCTGCACGCCGCGCTGTCGCTCGGCGGCAAATATCCTGTCGAGCGCCAGGGGATCGAAGGGTTCGGCAATCAGCGCATCGAGAAAGGCGTTTCGAATTCTCTTCATGTCCTGAGCGCCAGCGCGCCCAATCTCTGGACGCTCGCGAAGCTCGCCTGCGAGCCCGCGACGATCCTCGATCGACATGGCGCGGGCAAAGGGCCCTAGATCTGCGTTGAAGGCTCCCGGCCCGTTCATGTGCCGGCCAGAAGCGATCCCGCCGGCGATCATGCCAACGATCAGCACGTTGAACGCCAACGAAACGCCAAAAGCGATCCGCAGGCTGCGGCTGTTGCGCGCCGGCGGCGCGGGCTTCGGTTCGCCAGCGGTCTGTGTGGTGTCAGTCGTCATGCTCAGATCCCCACTCCAAGGACATCATCTGCCGAAAAGACCTGCAATGTCACGCTGTTGCCGAAAAATATATAGGTCACAGACTCCAGCGCCGCGGGCGGCGCGATACCAAGCCAGACGCCCGCCGCCGCCACAGCGGCAAGGCCGCCAGCACCGGCCCAGCCGCCAAGAGCGGCCCAGAGCGGCGAGAAGACGCCCGAACTGCCCTGCGCCAGCGGGCGCGCGGCAACCGGTAACTGCACTCTTGCCGCATCGGCCAGAACCCGCGCCATCAGATCCGCCGAGGGCGCGGCCTTCTGGCCCGCCACCTCGTCGAGGAGCGCGTCAAGCCTGTCTATCTCTCTCTTGTCGGGTTCAATCGTCATCTTCGATCCCCAGTTCCGAGCGGCGGCCGGCCAATATCGCGGCAAGCCCCCTTTTTCCACGCGCGGTCAGACTTTCGACCGCCTCGACCCCGATCTCCATTGCAACGGCGATCTCGGGGTTCGACAAGCCCTCCAGATGGCGCAGCGCCACTGCTTCGGCCTGTCTGGGCGGCAATTGCGCCAGCGCATCGCTCAGCGCCATTGCCCGCGCATCCCGATGCATCTGCGCCAGCACCGAAGGCGCCCCGTCGCGCGGTTCGTCCACCGCATCGAGCGGCACCGAACGTTTCCTGCGGCGCAGGCGATCGGTGCAAAGATTGGCCGTCACCCGGTAGAGCCAGGTCGAAACCTGCGCCTCGCCCTGCCGCCATTCTCCCGCGATCCGCCAGAGGCGCATCATGGCGTCTTGCGCCACATCCTCGGCCTCGGCCCTGTCGCCCAGCATCCGTTGCGCCTGCGAAAGCGTCCTCGGCAAAAGCCGCTCGGCCAATGCCCGCGCCGCCTCCGCATCGCCATTGGCAAAGGCGACAAGAATGGCTCCGTCCAGTGCTTCGGGCTCGGGGCTGGGCTGGTCCATGGAACGGAGTGCTACTCTTATCCTTCATGTCCGACAACCGCGGCGGCAAGGCAAAGGCCCTGCCGCCCGGACTGCTGCGATCAGTTGTTCGCGCCACCGAACCAGCCACCGAAGAATCCGTGGCCGCCCTGTTGGCCGCGCATCTGGCCGCGATGATCGTCGTCGCGGTCGCCGCGCGGGCCCATACGCTCCTGCATCTTGCCAAGGCGCTGGGTCACCAGATCAAACTCTTCCTGGCTCACCGCGCCGTCGCCGTTGATATCCATGATCGCAAACATCCGCTCGAGCCCGGCACCGTCGGCACCCATCGGCTTCATTTCGTCGGCCTGGATCAGCCCGTCCTTGTTGGCATCGATCCGTTCGATCATCTGGGCCGCCATCGTGGCGATCCGGTCTTTCATCCGAGCCATCATCATCTCGGTCATCTCGTCGGCGCTGAGGCCGCCATCGCCATCCGTGTCGGCCGAGGCGAAATGATTGGCCGGCTGCGCGGTAAGTTCTTCCAGCGTCAATTGCCCGTCCCCGTTCGTGTCGAGATCGGCAAAGGAAATCTGTGCCAGCGGTGAACCGCCTGCCATTCCCATGCCGCCCATATTGCCCTTGCCATGTTCGGCAGCAAACGCAACAGAACCGAGAAGAGTTGCCGCAACCGTTGTCAGAATCAGAACTTTTTTCATCTTGCTTCCTTTCAATGCTTCATGCTCGACAGCCTTTCCTCGCCGCCGTCCCCCCTGATACGGACCGCGCGCAAGGTTCCGTCGCTGGCCTTGGCATTTTTCTGCCGACTGCGCGACATGGGGCCGCAAGGACAACGTTTCCTCTTTCTTTGCGAGGCCGACAGGCGCATTTGGGGGCTTCACCGAGGAGCCTTTTGTAATCCCATGTCCTTTATCCCCGACGATGTTTCAGCCCACAGCCATGACGAGGCAGACGAGCGCCCGATGCGCCCTGCCATGCTGCGCGGGTTGCGCCGGCGGTGCCCGTCTTGTGGCGAGGGCATGATGTTCAAGGGTTATCTCAAGGTGGCCGACCGCTGCCCCGTCTGCCGCGAAGACCTGAGCCAGCACCGGGCCGACGATGGCCCCGCCTATCTCACCATCCTGATCGTCGGCCACCTGATGGCACCGACGATCCTGTGGTTCTTCACCACCTTCCGCCCCGATCCCCTGGTGACCTTCACAGTCTTTACGGTTGGCTGCGTCGCGCTCTCGCTCTACCTTCTGCCAAGGCTCAAGGGGATGATTGTCGGAATCCAGTGGGCCAAGAGGATGCACGGCTTCGGCAAGGACGCCTGAGCCCGAAAAGGGGCTGACATGGACAAGACCGCCATCCGCGACGCCGCGACGATCATCGTCTTGCGCGACCGGACGACCCGCCCCGCTGTCCTGATGGGCCAGCGGGGGGCCAATGCCTCGTTCATGCCAAGCAAATTCGTCTTTCCCGGCGGCGCGGTCGATGCGGTCGACGCTACGGTGCAGCTGGCTGGCCCCCTGCCCGAGCCCTGTCTGAGCCGCCTGGCCGAGGACAGCACCCTGGCGCCCGCAAGTCTTGCTGCCGCGGCGATCCGCGAGCTGTGGGAGGAAACCGGCCTGATCCTCGGGGCAAAGGGCGTTTGGCCTGCCAACGCACCGCGCGGCTGGCGCGGCTTTGCCGCCTCGGGCCATCTGCCCGACCCGTCAGGCCTTCAGTTCGTCTTCCGCGCCATAACCCCGCCGGGCCTGTCACGCCGTTTCGATGCGAGGTTCTTTCTTGTGGAGGCGACCGCCCTAGCCTCGGATCCCGACGATTTTTCGGGCGCCGAGGAGGAACTGGCGCATCTGCAATGGATTCCGCTCGACAAAGCGCGGTCCTTCGATCTGCCCTTCATCACCGAGGTCGTGCTGTCCGAGATCGCGGGGCGCCTCCACGATCCAGCGCCGCCCTCTCTCGTGCCGTTTTTCCGCAACGATGACGAGGCGGGGATCGTCGCACGACTGGGGCTGATCGACCGCGACGATTAGGCCGCGAGGATCAGCAGGAGAACCGATCCGGCCAGGAAGATCATCCCTTGCCATTCGCGGCGCGAGATCTTTTCGCCAAAGACCAGCCAGCCGATAACCAGCGAGAACGCCAGCTCGACCTGCCCAACCGCCTTCACATAGGCCACGTTCTGCAGCGCGAAGGCGGTGAACCAACAGAGCGATCCGGCCATGCTGGCGAGGCCGACGAGCCCGGCCACCCGCCACGCCCTGAGCACCCGCGCAACCTCGCCCGGCTCGCGCCAGAGCAGCCAGATCCCTTGCGCGATCAACTGCGAGCCTGTCACGCAGGCCAGAGTGACGACCGCACGCTGAAAGGCATCACCGCTGTCAAGCGCCAGCGCCGCGCCGCGATAACCGACCGCAGAGATGGAAAAGAGAACACCCGAAGCGAGCCCAAGCCCCGCCGCGCGGTTGAAAAGCCGCGAAAGTCCCCTGCCCTGCGCCGTGGGTGGATCGGACAGGAAGATCACGCCGAAAAGCCCCAGCACGATCGCGGCAAGGCCGGGACCGGTCACGAATTCCCCCAAAAGAACGAACCCGACGCCCACGCTCATCAGCACTTCGGTGTTCTTGAATGTCGTCCCCACGGCAAAGTTGCGGTGCGCGAAAAGGGCAACGACGCACATGGTCGCCACGATCTGGGCCGCGCCGCCGGACAGGGCGAAAAGCCAGAAACGGGCGGACACTTCGGGGATCGCCTGCCCCGTGCCTCGCGAATAGGCAAAGGCCGCAAGCGCCACCAGCGGGGCCGAATAGACGAATCGAGCGAATGTCGCCCCGCCGGTCGAGAGGCGCGTGGAGCGCAACTGCTTTTGCAACATGAAGCGCACGGTCTGCGCAAGCGCGGCTCCGAGGCTGAGGAAGATCCAGGCGTCCATGTTCGGGGTTATGCCCGCGCGGGCCTAGCGGCGCCAGAGCGGATGCGGCACCGGATCCTTGGCCTTCAGGAAATAGCGGGCAAAAACCTCGCCATAAGAGCGATAGCGATAGCCCTCATTTCGCCTCAGGAAACCTTCGGGGTCGGCCCGATACATGGCCGGCAGCCGATACCACGGCACCTTGGGATGGGCGTGATGGACGACGTGAAGGTTGTTGTTAAGGAACAGAAGCGCAAGCGGCCCGCGATCCTCGATGATCACCGTGCGGGCGCGCGATTTCTCATGGGCGCGATGTTCAAGGAACGTGCGGATCTTGAGGAGCGACAGGCTGGCATAGGCCCCGATCAGATAGGCCCAGAAGGGCATCGACGAGAGAAGCACCAGCCAGATCACCAGTGCCGCCGCCGGTATTTGCAGAAGCCAGCCAAGCAAGACGCGCCCGTCTCCCTTGCGGATCGCCGCCGCGTCGCCACGAAGCCAGAACACATGGCCGACCATCGGCCCCACCGTCAGGCGGCCAATCAAGGAGTTGTTGAACCGCAGGAGCCGCTGAAGCCGTGGCGAGAGCTTTTCCCAATCGCCGGGGTCCATATAGTTGCTTTCGGGATCGTCATAGGGATCGGTCAGCAAGGGATCGTTGTGGTGGGCGAGGTGCGTGTCCTTGAACCGAAGGTAAGGCACGCAAAGGGTCAGCGAGGGGAAAACCAGCACCGCATTCCAGAAGGCGCTTTTGAACGGGTGGCCGTGGATAATCTCGTGGGATAGCGACGAATGCTGCGCAGCAGTGATCGCGACGAGCGGCACCGCGAGCCAAAGGCTCATACCAGGCAAGACAAAGACCGCGAGCGCCCAAAGCGCATAGGTCGCCACAAGCAAAGCAATCGTCGGCCACTCGGCCAACAGGGTCTGGTTTTTCATGGTCTGTCCCGCGGCGCCTGTCACGGCGCCTGGACAGAAATTATCACGCCCTGAAATGCGCGGCAATCCGGCTCAGATCTGGGGATCGGGATTTACCGTATGGCCATCCACCGCAATCATCTGGCCCGAAACAAAGCGGGCGGCATCTGACGCAAGAAACAGCGCCATATTGGCGATATCTTTCGCTTCGACAAAGCTCTGCATAGAGGTGCCCCTGGCATAGCCGTCATAAACCTGATCGCGGGTCATGCCCTTGGCCTTTGCTTCGGCTTCGAGCACCGCCTCCATCCGTGGCCCTTCGACCGAGCCCGGAAGGATCGCATTGGCGCGGACGCCAAAGGGCCCAAGCTCCATCGCAACGGTCTTCATCAGCCCGTGCATCCCCCATTTCGCCGCCGCATAGGGCGCGCGGTTCGGATAGCCGTAGGCGCCGGCCGTCGATGAGGTGAAGATCACCACGCCCGACTTCTGCCGCTCCATAATGGGGCTTGCGAATTTCGCGGCAAGGAAAGCCCCGTCGAGGCAGACGGCAAGGCAGGCCCGCCAATCCGCAAGCGCGATATCGGCAACCCGCGCGGTCGGCCCCTTGGTGCCGGCGTTGGCGCAAAGCACATCGAGCCCGCCCCAGACTGCCTCGAGTTTGGCGAAGAAGGCTGCCATTTCGGCCTCGTTCGACACATCGACCACATCGCCCCTGATTGCATCGGGCAGAGCCGCGATGGCCCCCGCGCTGACGTCCGTGACCCAGACATCATGCCCCGCCGCAACGAAAGCATCGGCCATGGCGCGGCCGATCCCGCCCGCGCCCGCCGTGATCAGAACCCGGCTCATGCCCGCTTGCCCACCGCCGCGCCCGCACCCTCCGGCACCGGCAGGCCCTTGTGGGCGCTTGCGATCTTTTCAAGCGCGCCCGCCACTTGCGGCGCGGGGGCGCTTGCCTTGCGGGTCTCGAGGCTGACGTGGATCAGCATATGCTCGCCCGTGGCACAAAGGCGGTCGCCCTCAAACATCCGGTGGAAGAGGTGCATCTTCTTGCCTTCGCCAAGGATCACCTGCGTTTCCACATGGATGCGCTTGCCGGCATGGACCTCGTCGATATAACGGATATGGGTCTCGGCGGTGAAGTAGCTGCCGCCCGAGGCAACATATTCGGGCGTGCAGCCGACGATCAGCATGAGCCGGTCGGTCGCATCGCCAAAGGCTTGCAGATAACGCGCCTCGTTCATGTGGCCGTTGTAATCGGTCCAGTCGAGCGGCACGGCGCGATCGACGGTGATCACCGGTTTCGACAGATCGGCCACATCGTCCAGAGTTTCGGGCAGGCGGCTGATCCGCTTGTCCTGCGCATTGAGGAGTTTCCCCGAACCCCAATTCTGGGCCTTGAGCCCGCGCATGATGGTGACAAGGTTGTTGTCGCGGATGCGCTCGAGCTCGCGGATCGAATAGGCGCCCGATTGCGCGTCGGACTGACCCGCAACCGCATCGATCAACTCTTCGGTCAGCTCCGGCACATCCATCAGCTTGGTCCAGGGCCACGACAGGCAAGGACCGAACTGGGCGATGAAATGGCGCATCCCCGCTTCGCCACCGGCGATGCGGTAGGTCTCGAACAGGCCCATCTGCGCCCAGCGCATGCCAAAGCCATAGCGGATCGCATTGTCGATCTCTTCGGTCGTGGCGATGCCGTCCTTGATCAGCCAAAGCGCCTCGCGCCAGACCGCTTCGAGGAAACGGTCGGCAATGTGCGCGTCGATCTCCTTGCGGACGTGAAGGGGATAGCAGCCGATCGAGGTCAGCACCTCTTTGGCGGCGGCGACCACGTTGGCGGGGTTGGCATCCGACGGCACCAATTCGATCAGCGGCAGAAGGTAGACAGGGTTGAACGGGTGCGTCACCACGATCTGCTCGGGCCGCGCGGCGTTTTCCTGAAGCTCGGACGGTTTGAACCCCGAGGTCGAGGAGCCGATGATCGCATCCGTGGCGCAGGCCTGCTGGATCGACTGATAGACCTTGTGCTTGATATCAAGCCGCTCCGGCACGCTCTCCTGAATCCAGCTCGCGCCCTCGACCGTCTCGCCGATGGTCTCGTGGAAGGTAAGCCGGCCCTCGTCGGGCAGCGCCACATCCGACAGGCCCGGCAGCGAGCGGCGGGCATTGGCGAGCACTTCGCCGATCTTGCGCCCCGCCTCTGGGTCGGGATCGAAGACCCGCACATCCCATCCCATAAGCATGAACCGCGCGGCCCATCCGCCACCGATCACGCCGCCGCCGATAATTGCTGCTGTCTTGGTCATGGCCTTCTCCCTCATTGACCGGTGCGGACAAGCGCCGCCGGATCATACCCGTTGAAATCAAGAATTCTTTGCGCCGCGACCCAGCGATCCCTCGGGATCGTCGCATCGCGATTGATCACCCAGCCGAACCTGCCCTGCGGCTCGCCGATCACCGCGGTCCTGTAGCCGTCATCGACCCACAAGACCCAAAGCGGGGTCGGGCCGATGCCGTCCAGCCGGGACTGGAAACGCGCCACATCCATCGCGCGAAGCGGCGCTCTGTCTTGGCGGGTGATAACCCCCTGCGCGCGGCAGGTCCGCTCGAAGGAGGCGAGATCAAGCACAAGGTCGATCTCGTCGCACCCCGCCTCAAAGGGGGTCGGATAATAGCCGACGACCGACCAGTCGCCGCCTAACCGCGGAAGATCGAGAACGGCCTTCGACGAGATGACCGTTTCTGGATCGCGGTAGGCGCTGGCGGGCACACAACCCGCCAGCGCCAAAGCCACCGAAAGAAGGATCGCGCACAGCCTCATGCCGCACGCGCCAAGGCTATTGAGCGACGAGCTCCAAATCGCTCAGATCGTAGCCATTTGCCGTCAGCGCCGCAGTCGCCCGATCGAACTTGGCCTGCGAGATCGTCTTGCTGCGCGAGAGGATCCAGCCGGTCTTGCCGTTCGGCGATCCGACTGCGGCCACCGAATAGTCCGGCTCGAGGTGGATCACCCAATAGTCGCCCGTGATGAACGGCAAGAAAGAAACAAAGCCCACTTAGAGCTTGCCGTCGCCCACCAATTCGGCCGTTCCTTCCGAAACGCGCAGCGGCCCGTCCACCGTCCCTTCGCGGCAGGAATTGACCACCTGCACCTTGCCGTCCGGCTTCATCGTATATTCGGCCGTCACACCGGCGCAGCCATTCTCGAAGCTGAAAGGATAGCGCGCGATTTCGTACCAAAGGCCAAGATAGCGATCGAGGTCGAACCCGCTCACCGTCTGCATCGGCACCGATTTGTCCCGGTAGGCGGCCTG
>JAURFB010000035.1 GCA_030827165.1 Marivivens sp. | reverse complement strand
GGTGCCGGTGGCGCGGGCCTTGGCAGAGGCCAGCGTGTCGCGCAGGTCGGCCTCGAGCTTCTTGAGGTCTTCCTCGGCGGCGGCGCGCTTGCGCTTGCCCTCGTCGGCGATGGCGAGGCTTTCGTTGATCGTTTCGATCAGATTGGCATTGGCCGACTTGATCGCCTCGATGTCGAAGACGCCGCGCTCCATCTCGGTGCGGATCGCCTTGTTGGCCATACGCAGGTTTTCGGCGTTGGACTTCAGAAGGTCGTTGGTCAGGTCATTGGCCTCGCGCACCGCGCTCGCCGCTTCGGCGCTGCGCTGGATGGTGACGGCCTGCGCCAGCTGCGTCTCCCAAAGGGGGACGGTGTTGACAAGGGTCGAGTTGATCTTGGTGACGAGCGACTTGTCGTTTTCCTGCACCAGCCGGATCGAGGGCAGAGACTGCATCGTGACCTGACGTGTCAGCCACAGATCATGCACCCGCCGTTCGAGATCATCGCGCGCCGCGCGCAGATCGCGCAGCTCTTGCGCCTCCATGACGGCCTTGTCCTCTTTGGCCTTGGCAACCTTGGCTTCCTTGGCGGGGATGGTCTTGCCGTCAAGCTCGGCCAGCTTGGCCTCGCCCGCCGCGATATAGAGGGCCAACTCGTCATAGAAGGCGAGGGTCTTGTCATAAAGCTGATCGAGGCTTTCGATATCCTTCAAGAGCGTATGTTCATGGCGCAAGAGATCGTCGGTGACCTTGTCGATTTGGGTTTGCACAGACTCGCAGCGGGCAACGAATTTCGCCATCGGCGCAGCGCTGCCGGTAAGCTTTTCCCACCAGCTGCGCTTGCGGCGCACGTCGAGTTCGCTCACCGAAAAGCCGCGAATAGTTGTGACGATCTCGCGCAGGCTGTCGCCTGCGGGGCCCACATCCTTATTGCGCACGCCTTGCAGCATGGATTGGCTGATCTCTTGCAGACCGGCCTGCGCCCGCGAACCGAAACCGACGATCGAGCCGGTATTGTCCATGTCGATCTCGGCCATGCGCTTCTTGATTTCCGCGCCGGTCGCCTTGTCGGCCGTCTCGAGCGGCACCAACGCACCCACCGGTTCGGGCAGAATCGCTTGCGTCACCTTTTCAACCTCGGCCAGCGCGGCTTGCGCCTTCTTGCGAACATCTTCCGACATGAAACTCTCCCTTGAAACTAATCTGGTCTGACGCCTTCGCGCTGCAAACGATCACGCAGCACCTTGATTTCGATATCCATATCCGTGCGGTCATCCAAAAGCATATGGCTTGTCTGTGCCGCGAACTGGGTTTCGAGATCGCCCAGCAGCGTCTCATAGGCCGTCCGCGCGGCCTCATCGCGGCTGTGACGATAGAAATCCGCGAACTTGACCGAGGCATCGCGCGCACCGATCAGATAGACGCTGAGATACTTGCGCGCGCCGGTCAGGTCGCGCGGGTCTTCCTCGACCTTGCGGATCAGACGCCGAACCGAAGCCGCAAAAGCGGCGACGCGGGTGTCGAGCCTGCGGTCCTTCAGCGCGGCGATATGATCGGTCATGGCGCTGAGATAGTCCTCGGCCTCGTCCACGACCCGCGCCACGCGGTCTTGCTGAAAGAGGTCCACGCCCTCAAGCCGTTTGTCGGCAAGCGGATCGATGCCGAAGGCCGCGAGGTGCAGCGCAGCGGTCGCCAGCCCGTAGAGCGAGGCTCCGACCACATCGACGCCGCCAGCCGTTGCGGCAAGGCCAATGCCCGCGCCGGCAAGCGCTGCGGCGAAGATCTTGCGTGGGAATGCCGGGCGGCGAGCAACCTTTCGGTCGTGATAGGCCGCCTCGGCCCGCAGGCCTTCGCGCAAGAGCCAGGCGCCAAGGGCAAGCACACCGCCGGCCGCGACCGAGGTGACAAGCCGCTCGGGCCCGGCGCCGATATGGGCAAGAACCACCAGAACCGGCGGGACAAACATCAGGTTCGACCTGAATCCGGCCGCATCCACCCGACGGTGCTGTGCAGGGGCCAATCCCGGCTCTTTGTCAGTGCCGGGGCTAAAGCGGCCCTGATAGCGCTCGGCCATCAGACGGTTCCGATCCAACCGACGGTGACGCCAAGCATCAGGATGATCAGAAGAACGAAGGAAACAGACCGCAGAACGTTTGGCATTGGCGCGCCTTTCGCAATCGGGGGGAGATCGGCCACGGCTCGGGTAAGCGTCGCCAGCGAGGTCAAGGCGATGGCGACCGCCGCGATCAGGAAAACAAACAGGATCAGACGCGTCATGGGCCCCGCTCCGTTGATAAATGAGAAAGATATGTAAAGCCGCGGGAGAATGCGAGGGTCAAGCGACGTATAATTCCAAAGAACGGGGCGGCTTGGCCCTAGTCCCGCGGCGCGCGCGAAGGTTTGCGGCCCGGCTTTGCGTCAACTTGCTTTGGCGCAGGTTTGCGCTGGCGCTGAGGTTTGAGTCTCGGCGTTTGCTCGCCCGAGCTATCAAGGCCCAGTTGTTCGCGCAGCACCCGCCGCTTGATCTCTTCCACCTCGCCTGCCTTGAGCTTGCCAAGCTGGAATGGTCCGTAAGACACCCGGATAAGCCGTGT
Source organism: Marivivens sp. (assembly GCA_030827165.1). Taxonomy (GTDB): domain Bacteria; phylum Pseudomonadota; class Alphaproteobacteria; order Rhodobacterales; family Rhodobacteraceae; genus RFZI01. The sequence continues at coordinate 21,918 of JAURFB010000035.1, read as the reverse complement.
CACTGTGGCGCCGACAAATTCGACCGCGCGGCGGATCTCGCGGTTCTTGCCTTCGCGAAGGCTGATTGTCAGCCAGGTGTTCGAGCCCTGTTCGCGATCGAAGGTCACGATCATCGGCTGGTATCTCACCCCATCGACCTCGATCCCCGCGCGCAGCTTGTCGAGAGCGGCATCGCCGATAGGGCCATAGACCCGCACCCGATAGCGGCGCAACCAGCCCGTGGAGGGCAGTTCGAGCTTTCGCTTGAGTTCGCCGTCATTGGTGAGAAGCAGAAGTCCCTCGGAAGTCAGGTCGAGCCGCCCTACGGCCATGACCCGCGGCATATCGGCGGGCAGGTTGTCGAAAACGGTCGGGCGGTCTTTCTCGTCGCGGGTTGTGGTCACAATACCCGAGGGCTTGTGATAAAGCCAAAGCCGTGCTGGCTCGGCCTCGGCTACCATCTTGCCGTCGACGACGATCCGGTCCTTCTCGGTCACGTTGAGAGCCGGGCTCACGATCACCTTGCCGTTCACGCTCACGCGCCCTTCGGCGATCATGCGCTCCGCATCGCGGCGCGAGGCTATGCCCGCGCGGGAGAGGGTTTTGGCGATACGCTCGCCGATTTTCGGTGTCTCGGTCATGCAATCCGCCTACGCTTTGCTGCGGCGCGAAGCAAGGGGGCTTGCCGGAGCGGGGTTGAGCAGGGACAAAGGGCCATGGAATTCAGATCGTTCATGGATGTTGCACTTGATGAGGCCCGCGCTGCCGCCGCGCGGGGCGAGGTGCCGGTGGGCGCTGTGATCGTCGGGCCGTCCGGCATTGTCGTGGCGCAAGCGGGCAACCGCACACGCGAGATGAACGATCCCACCGCGCATGCGGAAATTCTGGCCATTCGCGCCGCCTGCGCCGCCCTCGGTGACGAGCGTCTTGCCGGCCACGATCTTTATGTCACGCTTGAACCTTGCCCGATGTGCGCCGCCGCGATCTCGTTCGCGCGGATAGGCCGGCTCTATTTCGGCGCGTCCGATCCCAAGTCGGGCGGTGTTCTTCAGGGGCCACGGGTCTTTGATCAGCCTCAATGTCATCACAAGCCAGAGGTCTACGATGGGCTTCAGGAGCGCGAATCAGAGGCGCTCTTGAAGTCATTCTTTCAGCAGAGGCGTTCGCTTCAGGGGCAGGAGACGACAGATGGCAAATCGTGAGGACCTCGCAGAGTTTGTGAAAGAGGCGCTGGCCGCCGGCCACGGCCGAAAGGCCATCGAGGCAGAGCTGGACGCCGCCGGCTGGTCTGGCGGTGAGGTGCGCGAGGCGCTCGCGGCCTATACCGACAGCACGTTCCGCCCGCCCGTGCCGCGCCCGAGGCGCATCGTTTCCGCGCGCGATTTTCTTGTCTACGCGCTCATCTTCGGATCCCTTCTCATGTTCGCTTTCGCGCTGGGCGGGATGATCTTCATTGGGATCGACCTCGCCTTCGGCAATATCGACATCGACGCCTATGACACCATTACCAAGGCCGAGGCGATCGAGAACGCACAGCGCGGGATGCGCGAATTCTTCTCGGCGGTGATCGTGGCATGCCCGGTCTATTTCTGGATGTCCTACCGCGAACTGCGCCGCCGCCGCGCCGATCCGGGGCTTGCCCGCTCGGCGATCCGGAAATGGCTCACCTCGGTCGCCATGCTGGTCGCCTCGGGCGTTCTGGCAGGCGATCTTGTCGCGGCCATCGGCGGGCTCCTGAATGGCGAGACGTCGGCCTCGTTCATCCTCAAATGCGCGACCGTCGCGGTAATTTCTGGCGGAGTGCTGCTCGTCTACCTGCGGGATTTCCGCAACGACGACGCCTAGATCACGATCGGTTCAAGCACCTCGGGTTCGATCACGTCAACCCCCGGAAGGCCGGCGCGCAGAGCGTCGGCCTTTTGTTCAAGGAGGGGGAAGGTGCGATAATGGCAGGGGATAACCGTCTTGAAGTTGAAGTATTTTTTCGCGGCATAGGCCGCGCGCTTCATGTCCATCGTGAAATGCCCTCCGGCGGCCAGGATGCCGATATCGGGATTGTGGTATTCGCCCATCCAGCCCATGTCGGCCATGATGTCGGTATCGCCCGAGACATAGATCGTATGGCCTTCGCCTGCGATCATGTAGCCGGCCTCGGCCCCGGCATAGACTGGCCCGTGCGGCCCCGGCATCGACGAGGAATGCACCGCATTGACCATTGTCACCGCGACATTGCCCAGTTTGATCGTCCCGCCCTTGTTGAAGCCGGTCACATTGGTGCCATGCTTTGCCGCCCAGTGGCTCATCAGGTCGTAGATGCCGCAAACTTGCGCGCCGAGATCGGCGGCAAGGGCCGGTACCTCCGAGGCGTGGTCGCCGTGGCCGTGGGTCACGAGAATGGCGGTCGTTCCCGTCGTGGCTTCGCCTTCGCGCTCTTCGGGGAAGAGGGGATTTCCTTTCAGCCAGGGGTCGATCAACAGAACCTGATCTTCGATCTCGATGCGGAAACTCGCGTGTCCAAGCCAGGTGATTTTCATGCCGTCCTCCTGTAATTCACTTTACAAGGATAACCGCAGAACCGGAGCAGGCAATGGATTGGATGCAGCAGTTCGACGACTATTGCGAAAGGACCGATTTCGCCTTCTGGTCGGAGCCTCTGAACGCCGTCACCAATCTGGCCTTCCTGATCGCCGCGATCCTCATGCGGCGGCGCACGCAGGGCCTCTGGATGGGGCGGCTTCTGAGCTTTCTCGTGGGCGTCATCAGCGTCGGCAGTTTTCTCAACCATACCTTCGCCACCGTCTGGGCAGGGGCCGCCGACACCCTGCCCATTGCGCTCTTCATCCTGACCGTCCTGTTTGCCACCAACCTCCATATCGTCGGGATGAAGACTTGGCAGGCAGGGCTGGCCACCTTGGGCTTCTTTCCTTTCGCCGCGCTGGCCTTGCCGCTTCTCGGGCGCATCCCCTTTGTCGAGATTTCGGGCTTTTACTGGACCGTGCCGATCCTCCTGGTCGGCTACGGGCTTTTCCTGCGGGGCAGGGCGCCCGCTACGGCCAAGGGCTATTTCTTTTGCGCGGGGCTTTTGGGCCTTTCGATCGTCGTCCGCTCGCTCGATATGATCCTGTGTGAAATCTGGCCCCACGGCACCCATTTCCTCTGGCACGTCATCAACGGCCTTATGCTGGCCTCGATGATCGAAGTTTACCGGCGGCATATGCTTGCGGCAGCGCAGCCGGAGCGTTAAACGCGGGTCCGACCCATTTGACGGAGAGACGTATGTCGATCGACGTAGATACCGCGCGGCGGGTGGCCAAGCTGGCCCGCATCAAGGTTGAGGACGAGGCGCTGCCGGCGCTCGCCTCCGAGTTCAGCGCCATCCTCGGCTTTATCGAGCAGCTGAACGAGGTCGATGTGACGGGCGTCGAGCCGATGACCTCGGTCACGCCCATGCGTCTCAAGCGCCGCGACGACGTTGTGACCGATGGCAACCAGCAGGCCGCCGTTCTGAAAAATGCGCCCGATGCGCGCGAGGGCTTTTTCGCGGTGCCGAAGGTGGTTGAATAATGTCCGAACTGACCAAACTCACCATCGCCGCCGCCCGCGACGCCATGCGCAAGGGCGAGCTGACCTCGGCCGAGCTGACAGGCGCGTGCCTCAAGGCGATCGACGGGGCCGATGCGCTTAACACCTTCGTCCACAAGACGCCCGAGATCGCGATGCATCAGGCCGCCGCCGCCGATGCGCGCCGCGGGGCAGATGCGCCCTCGCTCAACGGCATCCCGCTTGGCATCAAAGACCTCTTCTGCACCAAGGGCGTGCCCTCGCAGGCGGCGTCGAACATCCTTGAAGGCTTCAAGCCCGAATATGAATCGACCGTCACCACCCAGCTCTTCGCCGATGGCGCGGTCATGCTCGGCAAGCTGAACATGGACGAGTTTGCCATGGGGTCCAGCAACGAGACCTCCTGCTATGGCGATGTGGTCAACCCATGGCGTCGCGGCAATGATGATACGGCGCTGACCCCCGGCGGCTCTTCGGGCGGCTCGGCTTCGGCTGTGGCGGCCGATCTCTGCCTTGGCGCGACCGGCACCGATACCGGCGGCTCGATCCGCCAGCCCGCCGCTTTTGTCGGGATCACCGGCATCAAGCCGACCTATGGCCGCTGCTCGCGCTGGGGCATCGTTGCCTTTGCCTCTTCGCTCGATCAGGCCGGCCCGATGACCAAGGACGTGCGCGACGCGGCGATCATGTTGCAGGCCATGTCGGGGCATGACCCCAAGGATTCCACCAGCGCCGATATTCCGGTGCCGGATTTCGAAGCGGCCCTGACCGGCGACATTCGTGGCAAGACCATCGGCATTCCCAAGGAATACCGGATGGACGGGATGCCGGCCGAGATCGAAAAGCTCTGGGCCGACGGCACCGCCATGCTGAAAGCCGCTGGCGCCAAGATCGTGGATATCTCGCTGCCGCACACGAAATACGCTCTGCCCGCCTATTATGTGATCGCGCCCGCCGAGGCTTCGTCGAACCTTGCCCGCTATGACGGGGTGCGCTTCGGCCACCGCGCCAAGCTCAGCCACGGCGACGGCATCACCGAGATGTATGAAAAGACCCGCGCAGAAGGCTTTGGCCACGAGGTTCAGCGCCGGGTGATGATCGGCACCTATGTGCTCTCGGCCGGTTTCTACGACGCCTATTACAACCGCGCCCGCCGCGTGCGTGCCCTGATCAAGCGCGATTTCGACAATGTTTTTGCCGAAGGCGTCGACGCGATCCTGACGCCCGCCACCCCTTCGGCCGCCTTCGGCCTTGGCGAGATGGCCGAGGCCGATCCGATCCAGATGTATCTCAACGACGTCTTCACCGTGACGGTCAACCTTGCCGGTCTTCCAGGCATCGCCGTCCCGACCGGGCTGGACGCGCAGGGGCTGCCGCTCGGGCTGCAGTTGATCGGTCGCCCATGGGAAGAGGCTGATCTGCTGAATGTCGCCTACTCGCTGGAACGAGCGGCGGGATTTGTAGCCAAGCCCACGCAGTGGTGGTAAGACGCCGCTTAAAAGCCAGAGGCTCGGAGTAGGTGCGGTGAACAAAGTTCTGATGATGGGCGTGGCCCTTTCGGCCCTTTCGGCCTGTGTTCAGGATATCCCTGACAGCGGCGCGGGCGTCGGCTTTGGCGATTACGATGCCTATCAGGAGCAGCTTGCCCGGCAGGAAGCTGCGCTCGCCCAAGCATCGCTGAGCGATCAGACGGCATCGACCGGCACGATCTCGAGCGAAGAGCTTGCGGCGCTGGGAATCGGCCAGGGCGACGCGCCGACAGCGACCACAAGCACCACTACTCCGGTCGGCTCCGAGCCAGTCCAGCCCGAGCCGATCTCGAACGGGGGCATATCGGACGAACAGGATTTCTCGGCGGTGGCCGAGCGCGAGACGATCGAATCCGACGCCGCCCGCCTTGCCGCCAATGCCGCGCAGTATCAGGTGGCGGAAGTAACCGCCCTGCCGGTCAGGGAGGGCGATGAAGGGCCGAATATCGTCGAATACGCACTAGCGGCCCCCAACAAGCTCGGTCAGCCGTGGTATAGCCGGTTGCAGCTGTTCAGCCAGACGCGCTTTGAGACCAACTGCGCCAAATACAACACCCCCGACGACGCACAACGCGATTTCCTTTTGAACGGCGGCCCCGAGCGCGACCCGATGGGCCTTGATCCCGATGGCGACGGCTTTGCCTGCGGCTGGGACCCCGAGCCCTTCCGGCTGGCGTTCGGCATGGCGGCGGGCAACTGAGACCCGTTGACCTGCCGCCCGGCAAGACATACCTACCCCGTGCGCGGATGGCTGGATGACCGCGGGCCCTTCGGGGCACGAGGAAAGTCCGGACTCCAAGAAGGCAAGGGTGCCGGGTAACGCCCGGCGGGGGTAACCCCAGGGAAAGCGCCACAGAGATCAGACGGCCGCGCGTGCGCGGTCACGGTGAAAAGGTGGGGTAAGAGCCCACCGCGGGACTGGTAACAGGACCGGCACGGCAAGCCCCACCCGGAGCAATGCCGAATAGGGGCCTCGCGCGGGCGTGATCGGAGCGGCAACGCCCCGATATCCCCGCAAGGACGCCTGAACCCGAGAGGCCCGGGTTGGCAGCTGGAGGCGCGGTGGCAACATCGCGTCTAGACGAATGGTCATCCAAGGGGGCAACCCCGGGACAGAATCCGGCTTACAGGCCATCCGCGCATTTCTTTCACCTTTGGCGGTTGACTCCGCCACGGCGGCGGGTAAAAGGCGGCTTCGATACGAGATTTACGCGATGCGCCATGACTGGCCCGCGATCAGGAGACAAGAGCCATGGCGAAGCCGACCACCATCAAGATCCGCCTGAACTCCACCGCGGGGACCGGGCACTTCTACGTCACCAAGAAAAACGCTCGCACCATGACCGAGAAGATGACCGTACGAAAGTTCGATCCGGTCGTGCGCAAGCATGTCGAATACAAGGAAGGCAAGATCAAGTAAGATCGCCCAAATTGAAACCGACAAGGCCGCGCACCGAGACCGGAGCGCGGCCTTTCTCTTTGGCGGCTCCGGTGTTTCCTCCCTGACGAAAGGAGCCATCCATGCCCCTGACCCATTTTACCCTGACCCGCCAGAGCGATGGCGCCGTCTGCCCCTTCATCGCCGACGGGACACGGTTTGGCTGTATCCGCTATGTCGACGTCAAAGGGCGCATCACCATTCACTGGCATCCGCGTTGGGGCTGGTGTGCGGCGGACGAGGCCGGAGAGGTTGTCGGCCTCTCGCTTGCTATGTCGCGCGCCGAACAGCGCAACCGCCCGCCAGAGGGCCTGTGGGTCAGCCGCAAGGGCGAGGCCTCGCACGTCTTTGATCTGCGTTGGGGGCAGGGGGCCGAGGCGGAAGCGGCTTGATCCGGAATCGTCGGGAGGGTTCTTGAAACCTGTCCAAATCATCCCATGTTTAGCGTATTAACATTTGGAGGATGCTTTCATGACTGAAGAGAATTCCGACCGCCGCCGCAGCTGGATCGACGAGATCGAGGTCGCCAGCGAAAAGCTGATCGAACGGATCAAGGAGCTTGCCCAAGACGCCAGCGTTCAACGCCTGCGCGTGAAGGACAAGGACGGCGATATTGCCGTAGATATTCCGCTGACCATCGGCGCCGTGACCGGTGGTGCGGTGGTTCTTGCCGCACCGACACTTGCGGTCTTGGGCGTGCTCGCCGCCTTTGCGGCCCGCGTCAGGGTCGAGGTGATCCGCGATCCCGACGTGGCGCCGAAGGAAGAACAGCCAAAGCCGGAAAACAAGGCCGAATAAGGTCCCGTGCGCACGGCGGGAAAGGGCTGGTCGTTTGACCGGTCCTTTTGCGTTCAGCGGACCTTGCGTTCCACATGTCCGCGAAAGCGATCGAGAATCGCCTGCCAGCCCTCGCGCTGCTGTTCGATGCTGTGGATCTCTTCGGCGTCGAACTCTTCCCGCACGGTGACCCCCTCGGGGCCGTCCTCGAAGATCACCGTCATCACCCGCCCGCCGAACTCTGCGTCGATCCGGCGCAGCGGCTCGATCAGGGTATAGGTGCCTTCGAAATCGAAGCCAAAGCTGCCGTCCTTGGCCTCCATCCGCGAGCGGAAGGTGCCGCCGGGCCGAAGATCGACCGTCGACGAGGTGGTGTGCCAGTCGTCTGAGGCGGCGTTCCAGGCCATAATGTCGGCGGGGGTGGTCCAGGCGTCCCAGATAATCCGGATCGGCGCTTTGATTGTTGTCTCGACAGTTATTCGCATGGCGGTAGGCTCCAACAGGTTGCGCCGGAATCAAGCCCGATCACGTGGCAAAAGAAAAGGGCCGGTCGATTGACCGGCCCCTCTGCCTGGTTGCTTCTGCGGCCTATTCGCGGTTGCCGAACAGTTGCAGCAGGAACATGAACATGTTGATGAAGTCGAGATAGAGGTTCAGCGCCCCCATGATCCCGGCTTTCGCCAGCCACTCCTGGTCGCCATGATGGGCGTGGGCCAGGTAGGTGTTCTTGATGTTCTGGGTGTCATAGGCGGTGAGGCCCGCGAAGATCAGGACGCCGATCGCCGAGACCGCGAACATGATGGCGGGCGAGGCCAGCCAGATGTTGACGATCGAGGCGACCAGAAGGCCGATCACACCCATGATCAGGAACGCGCCCCAGCCCGAGATGTCTTTCTTGGTGGTATAGCCCCAAAGTGACAGGCCGGCGAAGGCGATCGCCGTCACCAGAAAGACCTGAACGATCGAGAAGCCGGTGAAGACGGTGAAGATCCAGCTGATCGACACGCCCATCGCCGTGGCGAAGGCATAGAAGAAAAGCTGCGCGCCGGCGGCCGACAGGCGATTGATCATCGCGCCGAAGGCAAAGACCATCGCCAGTGGCAGGAACATCACCAGCCACTTGAGCGGCGACGCATAAAGCGCATAGCCGAAATCTGTCAGGTATTTGTCGGCGCCGATCTGATACATCGTCGCGGCATCGGTCACGGCAAGGCCGGCGATGGCCCACGAGGCCAGCGCGGTGATGACCATCCCCACCGACATCGTGCCGTAAACCTTGTTCATATGGGTGCGAAGACCTGCGTCGATCTGGGCGGTGCGAACACCGGCGCCTGCGCGGGCCGTCTGATAGTCAGCCATTGTTATCCTCCAGTTTGGGCGCGGCGCGGCGGGATGGCCGCGCGCTTGCGATGAATATTGTAGTTTCGACGCCCCTTTTCAAGAAGAACAGGCGCGGAAAAGACGATGTTATCGAGGGGTGACGACAACCTTGCCTGTGGCCTTCCGCTCCGACAGGAGCGCAAGCGCCTCTTCCGCGCGTTCCAGCGGCAGCACATGGCTGATATGGGGCTTCAGGCGGCCCGCGGCATACCAGTCCATGACCTCCGACAGGCTATCGCGCTGGGCCTCGGGCGCGAAGGTCAGGTAGCCGCCCCAGTAAAAGCCGATCACGGTGATGTTCTTGACCATCAGGATATTGGCAGGAATCTTCGGCACATCGCCGCTGGCAAAGCCGATCGAGAGGATGCGCGCCTCGCGGTTGCAGGCGCGGAACGCGGCGTCGAAGGCCGCGCCGCCAACCGGATCATAGACCACATCCGCGCCACCCAGCGCCTTGATTGCGGCGGTGAGATCGGCGCTTGCGTCGATCAGATGGTCGGCGCAGGCCGCCCTGGCGACGGCAAGCTTGTCGGCCCCGCGGGCCACGGCGATCACCTTTGCGCCAAGCGCCTTGCCGACTTCGACAGCCGTAAGCCCTACGCCGCCCGCCGCTCCGAGAACGACAAGGGTCTCTCCGGCCCGAAGCTGCGCCCGCCGGGTCAGGGCGAGATGCGACGTTCCGTAGGCGATCTGCAGGCCCGCGGCGACCTCGTCGGGCATTGCATCAGGGACGGCCCGGCAGGCGGCGGCGGGAAAGACGCCCCGCTCGGCAAGGCCGCCCGAGCCGCCGACCAACGCCACTCGAGCGCCCACAGGAGGGACCGAGACGCCCTCACCCTGTTCAAGAACCCGACCGCAGACCTCAAGCCCGAGCGTGAAGGGGGCGGGCGGGGTTTCCTGATAGGTTCCCTTCGCCATAAGAAGGTCGGCAAAGTTCAGGCCACAGGCAAGAATCTCGAGCAGAACCTCGCCCCGACCGGGCTTTGGTTCAACGATATCAACAAGTTCCGGCGATTTCTCATGCGAGAGAACCTGATATGCCCGCATCTCTTGCCTCCTGATTTGACCATCAATCTAGCTGGTTGAAAACGAGGGACAACAGCAAATCGAGCTGATATGCAACCTATACGGGATCGTTTATTCCTATCCTAAAGGCCAGGTAGAGACACCGACGTTTTTGTGTTCTTTTCCCGTGAGAAAGCGCCGAATCCAAAGTCGGGGGCGCTGGTTCGGCTGGGGGGTCGGACGGCTCGTTAACGCGACCGGAATGGAGTGTATTATGGCGCACGCAGTGGATGTTCATGTTGGCAAGAGAATCCGTCATCGGCGCTGGATGAATGGAACAACACAACAGCAACTGGCCGATGCCGTAGGGATCAAGTTCCAGCAGATCCAGAAATACGAAACCGGAATGAATCGCGTCAGCGCCTCCCGTCTGTGGGACATCGCCCATGCACTGGACGTGCCTGTCACCTTCTTCTTCGAGGGGATTGACCAGAACCCGCCCGCGACCGACAGCAACAGCGCGATGCCGACGGATATTCTGTCCGACAAGGAGGCGCTTGAGCTCTTGCGATCCTACTACGCGATCCCGGAAAATCAGCGCCGCCGTCTCTTTGATCTGGCTCGCGTTTTGAGCGAAGTCGCCTGATCTGCGGCGCTTGACCGGCTAGGTCCGAGCCTTTACCCGCAAGAAGAACCTTGAGGGCAGGCAGATGCGGCACATACTTGATGACGAGACAAAGGGCGACCTCATACGGGTCGCCCATCTGCTTGCCGACGCGGCGCGGCCCGTCACGCTGAAGCATTTCCGCACGTCGACCCTCAGCGCCGACGACAAGAGCAGCCACGCAAACCATTTCGATCCGGTGACCGTTGCCGACCGTGGCGCCGAAGAGGCGATGCGCGCGATCCTTGCCGCCGAGCGCCCGCAGGACGGCATCTTTGGCGAGGAATATGGGCGCAGAGCGGGAACGAGCGGCCTGACGTGGGTTCTCGATCCGATCGACGGCACCCGCGCCTATATCTCGGGCGCGCCGACATGGGGTGTCTTGATCGCCGTTGGCGACGATAGCGGCCCGCTTTTCGGGATTGTCGATCAGCCCCATATCCGCGAACGATTTGCTGGCGGTTTCGGAATTGCCGAGGTGGTCGGGCCTTCGGGTCTTGCCGCCCTCAAAACGCGCGACGCCCGGCCGTTGTCCGAGGCCACAGTCTTCACCACCTTTCCCGAGGTTGGAACCGTCGAGGAAGGCCGCGCGTTCGCCGCGGTGTCCCGCAAGGCGCGGCTTACGCGCTATGGGATGGATTGCTATGCCTATGCCCTTGTGGCGGCGGGGCAAGTCGATCTGGTGATCGAGGCGGGGCTGAACGCCTACGATATTCAAGGGCCGCAAGCCGTCATTGAGGCGGCGGGCGGTATCGTCACGGGATGGAACGGAGAGCCGGCACACAACGGCGGCCGCGTCATCGCCGCGGCACATGCGGAAATTCATGCCGAGGCCCTGTCGATTTTGAAATTGAGCCTCGCAAGGGATTGATTTCAAGGCGCAACTGCAATTAGGTGTGGAAAACCATACCTAGTGTCGCGTCCTTATCCCCCCTTCTGGCGACTGTCTCCCAATCCACCGAAGGGGGTGGCTAGAGGGAGATACTATGTCTGACGTTCTGATTCGCAACGCTTTGACCGTCCTGACGATGGACGATGACCGCCGCGAGCTTTCCGGCACCGATATCCATATCAGGGGTGGCGTCATCAATGCCATCGGGCGGGCGTTGAAAGCACCCGGCGCCGAGGTGATCGAGGCGGGCGGCTGTGTTGTCACGCCGGGCCTGGTCAATACTCACCACCACCTCAACCAGACCCTCACCCGCGCCGTGCCCGGCGGGCAGGACGCGCTTCTCTTCGGTTGGCTCAAGACGCTCTATCCGATCTGGGCCAGGTTTGGCCCGGAAGAGATGTTTGTCTCGGCGCAGATCGGCCTTGCCGAGCTGGCTCTGTCGGGCTGCACGCTGACATCGGACCACCTCTACCTTTTCCCCAACGGATCGCGCCTCGACGATACCATCGCCGCCGCTGCCGACGTCGGCCTGCGCTTTCACCCCACGCGCGGCGCCATGAGCATTGGCGAGAGCGCAGGCGGCCTGCCGCCCGACAGCCTTGTCGAGCGCGAGACGGCGATCCTTGAGGACTGTATCCGCGTGATCGACGCCCACCACGATCCCCGCGAAGGGGCGATGGTGCGCGTGGGCGTCGCGCCCTGCTCGCCTTTTTCGGTCAGCCGCGGTCTGATGCGCGATGCGGCGATCCTGGCGCGCGACAAGGGCGTGATGCTCCACACCCACCTTGCCGAGAACGACGAGGACATCGCCTATTCCGAAGCGAGGTTCGGCTGCCGCCCCGGTCAGTATGCCGAAGATCTGGGTTGGACCGGCGCGGACGTCTGGCACGCCCATTGCGTCAAGCTTGATGAGGCCGAGATGGGTCTTTTCGCCCGCAGCCACACGGGCATTGCCCATTGCCCCTGCTCGAATTGCCGCCTGGGCAGCGGCATCGCGCCGGTGCGGCGGATGCGGGATCTGGGGGTCAAGGTGGGGCTTGGGGTCGATGGCTCGGCCTCGAATGACGCAGGCAACCTCATGGCCGAAGCGCGGCAGGCGATGCTGCTCCAGCGGGTTGCGAAGGGGGCCGACGCCATGAGCGCCCGCGAAGCGCTTGAGATCGCGACGCGCGGAGGGGCGGATGTCTTGGGACGGCCAGATTGCGGACGGATCGCCGTAGGCAAACGCGCCGATATCGCCTTGTGGGACGTGACCGGCGTTGAGAGCGCCGGAAGCTGGGATCCCGCCGCTCTCCTCCTTGCCGGTCCGACGCGGGTCAGGCATCTGATCGTCGAAGGGCGTCAGATTGTCCGCGATGGCCATGTGGTCAGCTTCGATCTCGACGCCGCCATCACCCGACAGAATGCGCTGGCAAGGCGGCTGGCCGAAAACCTCTGAGGCCGGGGCCAGCGCTGGACACGATTGACGGGGCCGGCCGCGCTGGGCCAAGATCGCCCCGTTCGTATCTGCGGGGCGGCGAACCCAATGATGATTGATCGGGAGAGACCGAAATGAAGATGTTCCGCCTGCTTGTCGCTGCTGCCCTTCTCGCCGCGCTGGGCGCCTGCCAGCCCGCGCTTGATCCGCTGAAAGGCTCGCCGTCAGAGGCGCTTGACCGCGCCGCCGCCTTGTCCAAGAGCGCCGGAACCCTGCCGGAACAGATCAATCTTCAGCGGCTGAACGCCGGCCTGCCGCTTCTGACCCGCGACAGCCGGCTCACTGCCGCCGCCTAGGCCCATGCGCTCGACATGGCGACGATGGGCACGCTGAGCCATGTGGGATCAAGCGGCTATACCGTCGGCACCCGCGTCAAGATTCAGGGCTACTGCTATCACCTCGTGACCGAAAACATCGCCTCGGGGTGGAAGACCGTGGCGCTGGTGGTGCGGGGCTGGATGAGCTCGCCGGGGCATCGCGCCAATATCCTGAGCCCGCAGGTCACGGAATACGGCGTCGGTCGCGCCGGGGATTACTGGGTGATGATCTATGCCGATCCCCGACCGGGCGATTGCAGCCTGTTCTAGGCCAGGGCGCGCCTGCCAGCCACCCAGACATCCCGCACCGCCCGATCATCGCCCATCATGATTGTCGGGAAAAGCGCATCCCAGATGTGCGCGGCGCGGTCGGTGCGCTGTTTGATGGCCGGTGTCGAGCCAAGATCAAGCACGGTGATATCGGCCATCGCGCCCGCGCCGAGGCGGCCGATCTCACCCGACATATGCAGGGCGCGGGCCGATCCTTCGGTGGCAAGCCACATGAGCTGGGCGGGGTGGACGGAAACCCCGCGAAGCTGTCCGATCTCGTAGGCCGCCGCCATCGTGTGCAGCATCGAGAAGGACGACCCGCCGCCTGTGTCGGTCGCAAGCCCCACCCGCAGACCGGCAGAGGCAAGGCCCATCAGGTCGAACAGGCCCGAGCCGATGAAGGTGTTGGACGTCGGGCAATGCACGACCGAGGCATCCACCTCGGACAGCCGTGACCGTTCGCGCTCTTCCAGCCAGATCGAATGGCCGTAAAGGCCCTTGGGGCCGAGGAGGCCGAACTTCTCATAGGTATCAAGGTAATCCCGCGCCTCGGGGAACAGGCTGCGCACCCATTCAATCTCGGGGATCTGCTCGGAGAGGTGAGTTTGCATCGGGCAATCGGGAAACTCGCCCCAAAGCGCGCCAAGCGCCTCAAGCTGTTCGGGCGTCGAGGTGGGCGAGAAGCGCGGCGTGATGGCATAAGTCGCGCGGCCCTTGCCGTGCCATTTCTGCAAAAGCGCCTTGCTGTCGTCATAGGCCGACTGGCCCGTATCGCGCAGCCCGTCGGGGGCGTTGCGGTCCATGCAGGTCTTGCCGCCGATCACCGCCATGTTCCGCTGGGCCGCCGCGCCAAAGAAGGCGTCAACGCTTTGAGGATGGATCGTGCAAAAGCTTGTCAGCGTTGTCGTGCCATGCGCGAGCGCAAGGTCGAGCGTCCGGCCCGCCACGTCATCGGCATAGGCGCGGTCGGCAAAGCGGGTTTCTTCAGGGAACGTATAGGTATTGAGCCAGTCGATCAGCTGCTTGCCCCAGCTGGCAATGATCCCGGTCTGGGGATAGTGCATATGCGCATCGACAAAGCCGGCGGTGATCAGCGCAGTGCCATAGTCTGTCACCTGCGCGTCGGGATGGGCGCGGCGCAGGTCGTCTGCCTCGCCTACAGCGGAGATGCGCGCGCCCTCGACAAGGACGCCCCCGCGCGCGGAAACACGTGTGACCTCGTTCCAGTCGCTCTGAAACGGATCGCCGGTGAAAGCCAATGTCTGGCCGAGAAGAAGATGCTTGGACATGGGGTCAAGACTATTCCGGCAGATCTTCTTGGTAAATCGGGCATTGAGCGAGGCAGTTTCAAGAATACGCGGAAAATCGCGAGCGTCTTTGCCGGCCCGGCATTTCTTTCCAGCCCGTGGTTGTTCCTTGGCCCCAAGGCGCTATGTTGCGCGCAAACGGGGGACGGGGATGAGCGACCAGATTCTCGAGCACGAGGAAGACGAAGAAGAGGCTTTCGGCGTCACCGACCGCCTCGTAGACGAGGTGATCGAGGCCGTAGAGTCCTCTGATTCCGCCGCGCTGGACGCGCTCCTTGATCCGCTGCACCCTGCCGACGTCGCCCATGTTCTCGAGCTGATCGACCCGCGCGAGCGGCGCGATCTTCTGACCGTCTGGAAGGGCGGTATGGATGGCGACATCCTCTCCGAACTTGACGAGGGTCTGCGCGAAGAGATCATCGAATCCCTCGCTCCCGCCGAACTGGCCGAAGCGGTTCGCGACCTTGAATCAGACGATGTTGTCGACCTTGTCGAATATCTCGACGAAGAGCATCAGGAGGCCGTTCTCGATGCCCTTGACGCGAAGGAGCGGGTCGCCGTCGAAAAGGCGCTGGCCTATCCCGAGGAATCGGCCGGCCGCCATATGCAGTCGGAGGTCGTCAAGGTTCCTGAACATTGGACGGTGGGCGAGGCGATCGATTTTCTGCGTTCGGATATCGAATTGCCGGACCAGTTCTATCACGTGGTCCTGGTCGATCCGCGGATCAAGCCGGTGGGCTATGCGACGCTGGGGCGGGTTCTGTCGAGCAAGCGAAACGCCAGGCTGCGGGACATCACCGAGGACAGCTTCCGCGCCTTCCATGTCGAAGACACCGCCGCCGACGTGGCCCAAACCTTCAATCACTATCACCTGATTTCCGCCCCTGTGGTCGACGACGACGGCCGGCTCGTTGGAATGATCACCATCGACGACGCGATGACCCTTCTCGACGAAGAGCACGAGGAAGACATTCTGCGCCTCGCCGGTGTGGGCGAAGGCAGCCTGACCGATACCGTGGTCGAGACCACCAAGCAGCGATTGCCATGGCTGGCGGTCAACCTCGTAACGGCGGTGATCGCTTCGGGCGTGATCGCGCTTTTCGAGGAAACGATTGCCGGGCTGGTGGCGCTGGCCGTCCTGATGCCGATCGTCGCCTCGATGGGCGGCAACGCGGGCACCCAGTCGCTCACTGTCGCGGTGCGCGCCATCGCCACCCGCGACCTGACAAGCGCCAACGTCTGGCGGGTGATCCGCAAGGAGGCGCTGGTGGGGCTGGTCAACGGCCTTATCTTCGCAGTCGCGATGGGCCTTGTCGGCTGGGTCTGGTTCGCGACACCGATGCTTGGCGTGGTGATCGCGGTGGCCATGGTGATCAATCTCATCATTGCCGGACTTGCTGGAACGATGATCCCGGTTCTCCTGGAGCGCTTCGGGATCGATCCCGCGCTTGCGTCGGGCGCTTTCGTGACAACAGTGACCGACGTGGTCGGCTTCTTTGCCTTCCTCGGTCTTGCGGCACTGGTTCTGATATGACTTCCGAAGACCTCGCCGCCATCAAGGCCGAAGCCAGAAAGGCCGCCTTCGCCCGTCGCAAAGCGGCGCACGAGGCCGGTATCGGCTCTGCGGCACTCCTGTCGTCGGTTCTTGCGGGCTATCGCGGCGTTCCTGTCGCCGGCTACATGGCGATGCGGACCGAGATCGACCCGACAGCGGCGATGGAAGAGGCCGCCGCGCATGGCCTTGTCGGCGTTCCGGTGATCCTCGGCAAAGGTCAGCCACTCAAGTTCCGCCGTTGGGAGCCTGATTGCCAGATGATAGAAGGTGAATTCGGCGCACAGATCCCCGCCTCGGGCGAGTGGGTGATGCCCGAGATCCTGATCGTTCCGCTCGTCGCTTTTGACCGGAAGGGCGGGCGTCTCGGCTACGGTGGCGGGTTCTACGACCGCACGCTCGAGCTGCTCCGCGCCGCGCGGCCAACGCTGGCGATAGGGTTCGCCTATGGGGCGCAGGGGGCCGAAAACCTGCCGCTTGAAGCGACCGATCAGCCGCTCGACATGATCGTCACCGAGGCCGAGATCATCGAGCCGCGCTGCTAGCATCTCGCCGCTTGCCCTTTGCCCGGCCCGCGCCTAGAGGTGAATCATGAAAATTTTGTTCCTCGGAGATGTGATGGGGCGCGGCGGGCGCGCCGCTGTGGCGCGTGAAATCCCGCGTCTGCGCGCTGCGTGGAAGCTCGATTTCGTCGCGGTCAATGGCGAGAACGCAACGGGAGGCATGGGCCTCAGCGCCGGTCACGCCAAGGCGATCCTGGATGCGGGCGCCGATGTCATCACGCTTGGCGATCACGCTTTCGACCAGAAGGACATGTTTGCCTATGTCGAGCAAGAGCCGCGCATCCTGCGGCCGCTCAACTATGCCAAGACTGCCCCGGGCAAGGGCGCACGCGTGTTCAACGCCGCAGGCGGGCGCAAGGTGCTTGTCGCGCAGGTGCTTGGGCAGGTGTTCATGAAGCGGCCCTTCGACGATCCGTTCTCGGCCATCGACGGGGTCTTGCGGCAGTATCCTCTTGGCGGCCTCGTCCAGGCGAGCCTTGTGGACATGCATTGCGAGGCAACGTCGGAAAAGATGGCGATGGGCCATTTCTGCGACGGACGGGCCAGCGTGGTTGTCGGCACCCACACCCATGTGCCGACGGCCGATGCGATGATCTTGCCGGGCGGCACCGCCTATCAGACCGACGCGGGGATGTGCGGTGATTATCACTCGGTTATCGGCATGAAGAAAGACGAGCCGATGCGCCGTTTCATCACCGGTATGGCGAAAGAACGGTTTGAGCCGGCGATGGGCGAGGTGACGGTGTCCGGCCTCTACATCGAGACCGACGACCAAACCGGCAAAGCCAAGCGGGTCGAGATGGTCCGCCAAGGCGGGCGGCTTCCAGCAGCCGGGCCCACATGACGCGCAACCTGACACTGTTCTTGCTGTTGGGCGGGGTCGGCACGGGCTGGGGCTCTACGCAGGTATTGGGCAAATGGGCCACCTCGACGGGCTATCAGCCCTTTGGCCTGATCTTCTGGCAGTTTGTCATCGCCACGCTCGTTCTGGGCGGGATCACGGTGGCGCGGGGCCGAAGTTTCCGGATCACCGCGCCTGCGATCCGGTTTGCCATCGTCATCGCGATCATCGGCACGATCATTCCCAACTTTACATTCTACTGGGCGATCACGCGCCTGCCTGCCGGGATCATGTCGATCATCATCGCCGCTTTGCCGATGATGGCCTTTCCGATCGCGCTTGCATTGGGCATGGACCGCTTCAGCCTTGCCCGCCTGACAGGGCTTTGCGCGGGACTTCTCGGTGTGGCGCTTATCGCGCTGCCAGAGTCGAGCCTGCCTACCGCCCCGATGGCGCTGGCTTTGCCGATCGCCCTGCTCGGACCGCTGTTTTACGCCTTCGAATCCAATTTCGTGGCCTGGCACGGCACGGCCGGACTTGGGGCAATCGAGGCGATGGCGCTGTCGTCAGCGTTCGGTGTTGTGCTGACCCTGCCGCTGACACTCGGGCTGGGACAATGGATCAACCCCTTCGTCAGCTTCGGCCTGCCGGAATGGTCACTTGTCGCCACCGCGATCATCCATGCCCTGGCCTATGCGACCTATGTCTATATCGCTGGAACGGCGGGCGCCGTCTTTGCGGCGCAAACAGCCTATATCGTCACCGGCAGCGGCATTATCTGGGCGATGGTGCTTCTGGGCGAGCGGTATTCCGGTTGGGTCTGGGCCGCGCTTGGGGCAATGATGGTCGGGGTCTTGCTCGTTCAGCCCCGTCAAGCGGACGGGGTTGAAGCCGCGCTCGATGCAGGCGAGACTCCGCCCGTATAGTCGCGGGTGCTTTCATGGTCGAATTTCTTGCTCTCGGGCAGACAGGACAGGCATTTCTTGCCCTCGGCGTCGTCGGGGCGATGTTTGCCCTGTTCTTGCGCGAATCGTTGCCGACCGAGGTCGTGGCGATCCTTGGGGTGGCGGTTCTGCTGATCTCGGGCGCGCTTCCTTACGAGGCGGCGGTCTCGGTGCTGGCGAACCCCGCGCCTTGGACCATCGCGGCCATGTTCATCGTCATGGGGGCGCTCGTCCGCACCGGATCGCTCGACCGGCTGACGAAATTCGCTGACCGCTCGGCCAACACCCAGCCCAGGCTCGCGGTCGCCGGGGTTCTGGCTTTTGTTGTCGTGGCTTCGGCCTTCATGAACAACACGCCCGTTGTCGTGGTGATGATCCCCGTGGTTGTCCAACTGGCACGGACCCTCGGCGTGGCCGCCTCGCGCCTTCTGATCCCCCTCAGCTATGCGGCGATCATGGGCGGCACGCTGACGCTCATCGGCACCTCGACCAATCTTCTTGTCGACGGCGTGGCGCGGGCGCGGGGGCTTGAGGCATTCACGATTTTCGAAGTGGCCCCCATCGGCCTTGTGGTGGTCGCATGGGGGATGATCTATCTGCGCTTCGCCGGCCTCCGCCTTCTGCCAGATCGTGACAGCATGGCGACGCTTCTGTCCGACCGCACCAAGATGCGGTTTTCCACCGAGGTCGTGATCCCCGCCGACAGCAGCCTGATCGACCGGCAGGTAACGGGGGTGGAGCTGTTCAAGCGCGATGGGGTGCGGCTGATCGATGTGGTCCGGGCCGAGGTCTCGCTGCGGCGCGATCTGGCGGCGGTGACCCTTCGGGCGGGCGACCGCGTGGTTCTGCGCACCCAGATTGCCGAGCTTCTGAGCCTTCAGCTAGACAAGAACCTGCGCCCCGTGGATCAGGTTTCGGAGGTCGAGACCGCGACCGTCGAGGTTCTGATCTCGCCGGGTTGCAAGTTGATCGGGCGGCGGCTCGGGGATATGCGCCTGCGCCGGAGCTATGGCGTCTATACGCTCGCGGTCCATCGGCGCGACAAGAACATCGGCCGCCAGATCGACGATCTGATCGTGCGGGTAGGCGATACCCTGCTCCTTGAAGGCGCGCCTGAGGACATTCGTCGGCTTGCCTCGGAGATGGAAATGGTCGCAGTGTCCGAACCCTCGGCCCGCGCCTACCGTCGTGCCCATGCGCCGATCGCCATCGCCTCGCTCGTGGGCATCGTCGTTCTGGCCGCGCTGGGCGTGGCGCCTATCCTTCTTCTGGCGGTTCTGGCGGTCGCGCTCGTCCTTGGCACCCGCTGCATCGATGCGGAAGAGGCCTTTGGATTTGTCGACGGCCGGCTTTTGGCGCTGATCTTTTCCATGCTCGCGGTCGGCGCGGCGCTCGAGCATACCGGCGCGGTGACGATGATCGTCGATGGCGTCTCGCCCGCGCTTGGGACGATGCCGCCTTTCATGGTGGTCTGGGCGGTCTATCTGGTGACGTCGATCCTCACCGAGCTTGTCTCCAACAACGCTGTCGCCGTGGTCGTCACACCTATTGCCATCGGCCTTGCCACGGCCCTCGGGATCGACGCGCGCCCCTTGGTCGTCGCGGTGATGATCGCGGCCTCGGCAAGCTTTGCCACGCCCGTGGGGTATCAGACCAATACGCTGGTCTACGGCCCCGGCGGCTACAAGTTCTCCGATTTCCTGCGGGTGGGTATCCCGCTAAATCTGACCATGGGGCTTCTGGTCTCGGCCCTGATCCCGTTCGTCTGGCCGCTTTGACCACTCACAGGGGCCAGAAAATCAGGATTGCCGGAATCGAGACCACGATCACCAGAATCTCCAGCGGCAAGCCCATAGGCCAGTAATCCGAGAAGCGATAGCCGCCGGGGCCAAGGATCAGCGTGTTGTTCTTGTGGCCGATGGGCGTGAGGAACGCGCAGGAGGCGGCAACGGCCACCGCCATCAAGAAGGGGTCGGGCGAGACGCCGAGGCTCTGGGCCATTTCCATCCCCACAGGTGCCGCAACGATGGCGGTCGCGGTGTTGTTGAGGACGTCCGAGAGGCTCATGGTCACGACCATCAGCACCGTCAGCACCGCCGAGGCCGGCCACCCTTGCGTGAGGGTCACGAGCCAGGTGGCGATCAGTTCGGTCCCGCCCGAGGTCTCGAGCGCCGAGCCGAGCGGGATCATCGAGCCGAGCAGAACGACCACGGGCCATTCGATGTGATCATACAGCTGCGATAGGGGCAGAATCCCGAAAAGGACATAACCGACCACGACGATCCCGAGCGCCACGGGCAGGTAGACAAGCCCCACGCTCGCCGTCAGGACCGCAACGGCGAAAAGGCCGATGGCGAGCCAGACTTTCTTGTCGGCGGTCACGGCCAGCCCGCGATCGGCAAGGGCGAGGCAACCGAGCCAGTCGATGATCTCGGCCGAGCGGTCCTTCGGGGTCAGGAGCAAGAGGATGTCGCCCGGCCGGATCACCGTCTTGCGCATTCTTGTCTTGATCGCCTTGCCGCGCCGCGAGATGCCCAGGAGCACAGTATTCTGTCGCCATGCCAGCCCGATGGTCTCCGCCGACTTGCCGGAAATGCGGGCGTTGTCAGGGACCACAACCGCACTCAGTGCCATGCCGGATGCCGCGGCGACGGGCGCTTGGCCATCCTTCTTGCCACTGATCTTGAGGCCAAGGTTCGCACGGAACTCGTCAAGCGCCTCGGGTGCTGCTTCGATCACGATATGATCGAGCGCCTTCAGTTCGGTGTTGGCCGAGGTGCCATAGCGCCGCTTGCCGCTGCGGATCAGGCCGAGAATGGCAACGTCGGCCTTGTCGGCCTCGGGATAGATTTCCGACAGGCGCTTGCCAATGAGGGCGCTGCCGCGCGGGATCGACAGCTCGGCGATATAGTCGGCATAATCCGCCAACGGATCGCCCTGAAGCCCCGGCCCGTCACGCTGCGGGATCAGCCGCCAGCCAACGAGGGCGACGAAGACAAGGCCTGCGATGGCGGTAATGCCGCCCACCGGCAGGAAATCGAACATGGCGAAAGGCTCGCCCAATGCTTCGCCGCGATAGGCGGCAATGATGATGTTGGGCGGCGTGCCGATCAGGGTCGCCATGCCGCCAAGGATCTTGGCGAAGGAGAGTGGCATCAGCGTCAGCCCCGCCGCGCGGCCCGCCTTGCGCGCGGTCTGGATATCGACGGGCATCAGCAGGGCGAGGGCGGCAACATTGTTAATGAAGGCCGAGAGCACTCCGCCGATCCCGCCCATGAGGGTGACATGGGCGCCAAGACTGCGGCTGGAATCGACAAGGGTGCGAGTGATGAGCAGGACCGCGCCGGATCGGACCAAGCCCGCCGACACGACGAGCACGAGCGCCACAACAAGCGTTGCCGGATGCCCGAACCCGTCGAAG
>JAURFB010000082.1 GCA_030827165.1 Marivivens sp. | reverse complement strand
GCCTCGGACACCAGGCGGCTGTCGGCCACCTGCAAGAACGCCTGTGCCTCGGCATCGTGAATACGCCTTAGCAGCGTGTCATAATAGTCCTGCGCCAAGGTCGCTTCGCGCTGCAATCCATAAAGATCGGAAAGGGTCTGGGCGCTCACCGGCCCAGCCAGGAGCACCTGACGGACCTCCTCGCGCAAGTCATCTTTCGTCTCGCTCAGCCCGCCAATCCGGTCATTCGCCGCTGCCAAGGCCGCGCGGCCGCGTGCTTCGATCTCGGCTTCAAGGTCATCAAGACGTGCCTGAAGATCGACGGCCTCAGCGGACGACCCGCCAGCCCCTCCCAAGCGCCTTTCAAGATCAGCCCTCTGGCTTTCGAGGGTTCCGAGCCCCTCGTCCCCGAGGGCCGTCACCATCCCCTGCCAGTCCGACAACCCCAGCGCCGCATCGACGCGCGCTCTGAGGCTGTCCTCCTGCGCCAGATCGGCATTCGTGGCGTCGAGGCGCGCCCGCAACTCACCAAGCCGGGGTGATTCGCTCTCGGTCTCGAGGCGGTCAAGGTTTCGATCTACATAGCCGCTCAGCGCGGCCTCGCTCGCCGTCAGCCGTGTCTGCGCCTCGGCAAGCTGGCTCCGCATCAGATCCCGCGTGGCCAGCGCGGTTTCGATCTTTCCGGCGACTTGCCGCTCGATGTAGGTCCGCGCCAAGGCATTGGCGAGCGCGGCGGCGCGTGCCGGGCTTTCCGAGGTCACGCCGACCGAGACAACGAAGGTCAGATCGCGGCGGCGCACTGTCGTTGCCGATTTGAGCCGCGCAAGTGTTGCTTGAAACAGAGCCTCCCCTTCGGGCGGAGCCCCATAGCCCAGCCCGACCGCCAGCCGCAGGCGGGAGACAAGCCCCAGGCGCGGACCGTATTCGGGGTCGTTCATCAGCCCCATCGCTTCCATCGTCGCCACCGCCACCGCATCCGACCGCAGAATCTGGACCTCGCTTTCCAGCCGGGCATTTTCGGAGGTCCCGGTCAGGCTTCGGCTGTCTTCGGGATTGAGAAGGTTCTTGGGGGAAGGATCGACAAGGATCAGCGCCTCGGAGGTATAAAGTGGCGTCGCGAGCGACAGATAGAGCGCAGCCGCCCCCATGACCAAGAGCGTGGTAAGCCCGATAAGCCGCCCCTGCCGGCGGAGGATCGAGACGCTTTCGCGCAAGGTCAGGATGTCGGTCGAATTTTGGCTCATCGGGGTGCGGGCTCCTTTGCCGCAGAGAGGTGGCTGCTTCGGCCTTCGGCAAGACCAAGGGCGAGGGCTGCCAGAAACAGATAGAGATTGCCGGTGATTTCGAGGCCGAAATCGCCCAAGCCGTGAACCGCCTCGGCCGCGATGAGGCCTAGGGCCGCCGCCGCCAAGGGCCTGGGGCGCGGCGCGCTGCGGCGGACCGTGGTCCAGAGCCGCAACGCTATAAGGAACAGCCCCAGCATCGGCGCGCTTCCCGCGATCAGCCCCATTTCCGACCACAGCGTCAGATAGCTGTTGTGGGCATGATCCCACACAAGGCCGGACGAAACCGGCGGACTATGGGCCAACTCGAAGGCCAACGGGAAACAGTCGAGCCCCCAGCCGGTCAGAGGCCGGTCGGCAATCATCCCGAGGACTTGCCGGTAAAGCTCCATGCGTATTCCGGCGTCAGGGCCCAGAAGCGACGCCCGTTCCACAAGCCCCTCGCCCGCCACGGCCAGGGCCGCGGCTATTGCGACCGCGCCGAAAAGGAAGGTGCGGCCATGGGTCGGCCGGAGCACGACCAGCGCGACGCCGGCTCCAACCGCAGCGGAAAGAACCCCCAGGCGAGACTGGCTGGCCACCTGCGCCACAAGCACAAAAAGCAGGGCCAACCACAACAGCGCACGCTCCAGGGCGAGGGCGAACTGGCCCCTTCCCGCCTTCGAAGGGGGGCCGAGCATCAAAGAAAGCCCAAGGATAAGCCCCATCCCCGTAAAGGCGGCAAAGCTGTTGTGATTGGCAAACCCGCCCCTTGCGGCCCCTCGCCGGCCTCTCCCATCGCGAGCCCCGCCTGAAGAAGCGCAGCCCCAAAAAGCGCCCATCCCAACCGTCGCGCGAGCGGGGGGTTCGCAGCAACTATGGCAAACGAGAAGAAAACCAGCACCGCCGAGAATATCCGAACAAGGCCAAGGCTGGTCGCGTCCGGGCTGAGGCTGATCGACGCTGTGGCAAAACCTGAAGGAAGCCCGGCCTCGATCCCGCCGATCGGCAGCATCTGAATGGCGGCGAAGACGGGCACGACGAGCGCAAGCCAAGGACCGGCTCCCATGCTTGCGAAGTGCAGGGACCCGCGGCCCCCTCGCAATAGAATCACCCCCTGCCATCCGGCCAGCCCTACCCCCAGCACAAGAGCAACACCCCCCCCAGACAATGGGCCTGTTGCCGCCGTGGTAGAGCGGCGCAAGGATCACGACACCGGCGACAAGAAAGGCGAGAACTGCGCTGGCGACCGTGAGGACGCGATCGCGGCGCTCTGGGGGGCAATGGCCGCTGGCGTCTCGACAACGTGGAGCCGCCCAAGCGGCTGCGCCATCATCTTTGGCGCCTTTGGCGCGCGCGCCCGTCGCAGGCGTTCGAGGTTGTCAAAGTCCATCCAACCTCCCTCCTGCCGCTTCCGTGGCTTTGAGGAACCGGCGCTTGTCCGCCTCGGGCATGAGGCCAAGGGCAGGCGCCAGGGATTCGCGCAGCGCGTGGCTCGCCAGGTAGGCCGGAGCGACGTCTTCCGCGCGTCCCAGCGAGATCAAGAGCGCGGCGTCCGCGCCGACCCCGGCGTAGACGGGGGAGCCTGCCAGCCGCTGGGCGGCGGCAAACCTGTGCCCTGCCAGCCAGCCCTCGAAAGGCGCGGCTTTCTGAGATCGGGCAAGGTCTTCGGCTCCGCCCAATACCGCCAAGACCGCAAGCGCTGCGCCGCCGGTTGGCGTATCGGCCAAGATCGCCCCGGCGCGACTGTGGCACACATCTGAAAGGGCATCGACCGCGGTGGTGGGAGAGACCTGCGCCACCGGGTTGTCCGGCAAACGCAGGCAAAGGTCCATTTGCGCCCGCCGCACATCGGGCGAGAGGGCGGGCCAGGGCGACAGGCCCTCCCCTGCCAGAGCCAAGATTTCCGCAAGCGTCCGGCCTGCTTCTTCGCTTGCCCGCAACTCTGACACCCCGATGAGAAAGCCAGAGAGCCCGAGAGCGGGAAGCGCCGGAATGGAAAGAAGGCGAAGGATCGACACGGCTGTCCGGCTGTTGCAAACACAAGATTGATTACCACTTTAGGATGTTCTACCTTAGGTTGTTACCTCGAAAGATTGCAATGATGCCCGTTCCGATCAAACCCCTTGACCTGATGCTATCGCTCGCTGCGGCAACTCAGGCTATCGCCGCACCTGATACCTCGCTCTACGGGCGGCTTGACGCCGCTTGTTCGGGGCCGCGGGTCGCCGCCTGCCCCGAAGCCTTCGAGGCCGCGCTGGCATCGCTTGGCGAACGCCAGCGGTTGGCGGACCTTGATGCCACCTTGGGCCTTATCGCCGCCGCCGCCGTCACAACTGCGCAAAGCCAACCGCAGATCGCCCGCCGCATGGCCGAGATCCTGCGCGAAGCGGCCAAGGCCGCCGGCGATCCGGTTCAGGCGCGCAATATACTCATCGTGGCCGAGCTTGTGCGCAACGGGCGGGTGAAAGAGGTCTTGAGCCGGCTCTTCCCGGCCAGCCCCTCCTAGCAGCGGGTTTCACCCATCGTCGGATAGTCGGTATAGCCCTTGGCGCCCGGCGAATAGAAGGTCGGGCGATCATAGGGCGTCAGTTCGGCTCCAATGCGCAGACGCTCGGGCAGATCGGGGTTGGAGATGAAGTAGCGGCCAAAGGCGACCGCGTCGGCATGGCCTTCAGCCACGATCGCCTCGGCTGTATCGCCCTTGAAATTGCCGGCGGTGATGAGGACACCATTCCAGAGCGGGCGGAACAGCACCGCCGCGGACGGCATTCCCTGATGATCCACGTCCTTCTGGCCTGCCCCCGAGGCGCGCGGCTCGAGAAGATGCAGATAGGCAAGGCTGATCTTGTCAAGCGCGCCCACGAGGTGGGAATAAAGCGGCATCGGATCGTCCTCGCCACTGTCGTTGGCGATGCCGAAAGGCGACAGGCGAATGCCGACCTTGGCCGCGCCCAGCGCTTGCGCCAGCGCCTCGGCGATCTCGATCACCACGCGGCAGCGGTTTTCGATCGAGCCGCCATAGCGGTCGGTCCGTCGGTTGGTCCGCGATTGCAAGAACTGCTCGAGGAGATAGCCGTTGGCGGCGTGGATCTCGACACCGTCGAACCCCGCCTCCATCGCGGCCTTGCCAGCGGCGACATAGCTGTCGATCAGCCCGCCGATTTCGTCGGTGGTGAACGCGCGCGGGGTCGGTGCTGGGGCGCGGGTCCGGTCCGGCAGCGTCACTTCTAGCTGAGGCGCGATGGCAGAAGGCGCCCAAGGCGCGCCGCCGTCGGGCTGGTAGGCGGAATGGGAAATGCGGCCCATATGCCAGAGCTGCATGAAAACAACACCGCCCTTGCCATGGATCACTTGCGTGACGCGGCGCCAGCCCTTGACCTGCTCGGGCGTATAGATGCCCGGCGTGTCCGGCCCGCCTCGCGCCGCTTCGGAAATCTGCGTCGCCTCGGTGATGATCAGCCCGCCCGCGCTGGCCCGCTGGCCGTAATATTCGACCATCAGATCGGTCGGCGCATAGGCTGGCGCCACCGCCCGCATCCGCGTCAGCGGGGCCATGACAACGCGATGGGCGAGTGTATGGGAGCCGAAGGCGAGAGGGGAAAAGAGATCGGGCATATGCGGCTCCGGTTACGAGGTTGCTTTGCCTCGACATAAGTAGCCGGAACGGAACAGAAAACCAGACCCCCAGGGGGCGTCGGAAGGTCGCGGACAGAAAATGGTGCCCCCAGAGAGACTCGAACTCCCGACCCACTGATTACAAATCAGTTGCTCTACCAGCTGAGCTATAGGGGCGCCGCGCACCGTTTACGCGGGGTAGCGCGGCCTTGCAAGACCTAGCGATTGGCTCTTGCCAGAAGAAGAACAGCGACGAGGCCGACGAGCACGATCATCAGCGATGCGGTCGAGGCCTCGGCGATCTTTTCGAGCGAGGCGCGTTCATGCACGCGGGTGGCCAGCGTGTCATAGTTGAAAGGGCGCAGGAGGAGCGTCGCTGGGAGCTCCTTGACCGCATCGACAAAGACCAGAAGCAGGGTCGAGGCGACCGAGGCGCGCACCAGCGGCATATACACCCGGCGCAAGACGCCGCCCGCGCCCTGACCAAGCGAACGGGCCGCCATCGGCAGGCTGGGCGAGACACGGCCCAGCGCGGCATCTGCCGCCCCTTGCGCGAGGGCGAAGAATCGCACGACATAGGCGATCACCAGCGCCGCGGCGCTGCCTGTAAGGATCAAGCCCGGATCATAGCCCGTTGTCTCGTAAAGAAAATCTGCCACCCGATTGTCGAGCGCGGCGAGCGGGACAAGGATGCCAAGGCCCAAGACGGCTCCCGGCGCGGCATAGCCGATTGCCGTAACCGGCATGAGAACGCGCGGCAGGGCGCGGCCAGACAGGCGCACGCCGTAGACCATGAAGAGCCCGCCCAGCACGGTCACCACAGCGGCGATGCCGCCGACCGACACCGTATGTCCAAGCGCCCGAAGAAGGCCCTTGGAGGTCCAATCCGCAGGGTCGGTCGCGTGGCTTGCCAGAACGGCGACAGGGATCAGGAAACCCGCGGCGAAAGGCAGGAAACAGGCCAGAGTTGCCACCCAGCCCGCAAGCCCCGAAAGCGGGACGGCCGTAACGGGGCGCCGGCCGCGGGCGGAAGAGAAAAAGCGGCTTCTCCGTCGGCTGAACTTTTCAAGCGTCACCAGCAGGATCACGAGGCCCAAGACGCAAGCGGCGATCTGCGCCGCACCACCAAGATTGCCGCCCTGAAGCCAGACCGAGAAGATGCCGGTGGTGAGCGTCTGAACAGCAAAGAAATCGACCGTGCCGAAATCGTTGACCGTCTCCATCATCACCACCGCCACGCCCGCCGCGATGGCGGGCCGCGCCAGCGGCAGGCCGACGCGGACAAAGCGCCCGACCGGCCCCACACCCAGAGCGCGGGCGACCTCATAGCCCGCCCCGCTCTGCTCGCGGAAAGCTGCGCGGGCAAGGACATAGACATAAGGATAAAGCGCCGCGCTCAGGACGACGATTGCCGCGCCGCGGGTGCGGATGGCGGGGAACCAATAGTCCTTGGCGCTTTCCCAGCCGAAGGCCGCGCGCATCAGCGTTTGAACCGGCCCCGCGTATTCAAGGAAATCCACAAGCGCGAAGGCACCCACATAGGCCGGCACGGCAAGCGGCAACAAAAGCGCCCATTCGAGCCATCTGCGGCCCGGAAAATGATACATGACCACAAGCCAGGCCGCCCCCGCCCCGATCATCGCGGTGAGAAGGCCGGTCGCCCCCATCAGTAGACCGGTGTTCACCAGATACCGTGGCAGCGTCGTAGACCAAAGATGCGGCCAGATGTTGTCGGTGGGCGTCAGGGCAAACCAGATCACCGCGAGGATCGGAAGAACCACCAGCGCCGCAATCAACACCGCGCCGACAGACCAGATCGAGGGAATCGACAGGCGGCGGCGTGGCGCGAGGAATATCTGACCAGTTTGCTCGGACATGGCCATCGGCCTAGCCGAAAGCGGTTTCGCTGTCCAGAAAAGCCACTATAGTACGCCTAAAAACAAGGGCAGCGCGGGTTCCATGCAGATCGTCTATCATATCGGCGCCAATTGCACAGACGAAGACAGGCTTCTGAAATCCCTCCTCAAGAACGTCGACGCCTTTGCCGCCGAAGGCATCAAGGTCCCCGGCCCCGGCAAATACCGGCCGATCATCCGCGAGACGATCTTGAATCTGAACGGCGCCAACCCCTCCCCCGACACGCGGGACATTCTGCTCGACACGATCCTCGACGATGAGCCGGTCAACCGGTTGATCATGTCGCACAGCGCCTTCATCTGCATCCCCCAACTCATTTTCGAAAACGGCGTCTTCTACGAGCGGGCCACAGCGAAAGTTGAGGGCCTCGTGAGCCTTTTTCCCGATGACAAGATCGAACTGTTCTTGGGGCTTCGCAATCCGGCGACCTTTGTTCCGGCTGTCTTTGTCGACGCCAAGAACACAGACTTTGCCCAATATCTGCGCGGCATCTCGCTTGACCAAATCCGTTGGTCGGATGTGGTGACCCGGATCAGGGAAGCCGCGCCGAAGGCTTCGCTCACAGTCTGGTGCAACGAGGATACGCCGCTGATTTGGTCTCAACTGATCCGCGAGATATCGGGCGTCGATCCCCTAGCCAAAATCACCGGCGGCTTCGACCTTTTGGCGTCGATCATGGCCCCTGAAGGGATGAAGCGGTTTTTCGACTATCTCAAATCGCATCCGCCCCAGACCGAGATTCAGAAAAGACGGATCATCTCCGCCTTTCTGGAGCGCTATGTGATCGAAGAAGAGGTGATCGAGGAATTTGATCTGCCGGGATGGACCACCGAGGTCGTCGATCACCTGACCGAGGCCTATGAGGAAGATGTCTATCAGATCGCCCGTATGCCCGGTGTGAATTTCATCGCGCCTTGATGTCTAGCTTCCGAGCAGTTTCAGCCCCACTCCGCCAATCAGGATAAGGCCGATCGCTCCGAGGCGTAGGGCGGTAGCCGGTTCGTGAAACAAAACCATTCCGACGATCACGGTCCCAGCGGTGCCAATCCCGGTCCAAACGGCATAGGCGGTTCCGAGCGGCAAGGTCTTCATCGCAAAGCCCAAAAGCACAACACTCGCCGCCATTGCGGCGAAGGTTCCAATAGTCGGCCAAAGGCGTGTGAACCCGTCGGTATACTTCATCCCGACCGCCCAGACGATCTCGAAAAGGCCAGCAATCAACAGAGCCAGCCACGCCATGGCTCACATCCCGAGCGCCGAGCGATAGAGCTCGAGCACTGCTTCTTCCTCGGCCAGATCCTGCGCGTCGCGTTTACGCATGGCGATAACCTTGCGCATCACCTTGGTGTCATAGCCGCGCCCCTTGGCCTCGGCCATTACCTCTTTTTGGGCGTCGGCAATGTCTTTTTTTTCGGCTTCAAGGCGCTCGTAACGCTCGATGAACTGGCGCAGCTCTTGTGCGGCAACGGTGGAAGTGGCGTCGGTCACGGCGTCAGACATTCTTGGCTCCTTGTCAGCGGTTCAGACGCCATCCCTAACGGCCTGCCGCGCGGCCTGCAAGGGTTCGGGCTTGCGCCTGCGGAAGCGAGAGATTAGGCGGGGCAAAACGGAGGATACCATGGACCTTCTCGTCTGGATCGGCGCCGCGATATCGGCCCTCGGCCTTGTCGGCATCATCTATAGCATCGTCGCGGTCGCCAAGGCGCGCCGGGCGGGTCTATCTGACGACGACCTGCGCGCCCGCATTTCCCGCATATTGCCGATCAACCTCGGCTCGCTGTTCCTTTCGGTCATCGGATTGATGATGGTGATCGTTGGCGTGGCGCTCGGCTAGGCTTTGAGCTTGTCGAGCGCGGCAAAGCCGTCCGCGTAACGGATCGCCTGGGTCAAAAGCGGGGGCGGCGCCCAGATCGGGCTCTCGCGGGCCCAGCGTTCCATATCTTTGCGCATCTGCAAAAGGCCCATCTGCCGCGCAGCCAGCATCGGCCCGCCGCGCCAACGCGGAAATCCAAGGGCGTGAACGGCGATCACATCTATATCGCCCGAGTTGTTGACGGCGCCCGACGCAACAAGCCTTGCCCCCTCGCCCATCAACGCAGCGACGATCCGGCGCTGGATCGCCACCGTGTCACGCCCGACAGGTCCCGCCGCGTCGGCACCAAAAAGCCCCTTGGAAAATCCCAGATCCACAAGCGCGACGTCGATCCTTTCTTCCGTCACCCCCAAGGTCAAAAGATGTTTGGCAACCTCTTCCAAAGCCCGTCCAAGGCGCAGGGCCGGTCTGGCGGTGGACTCGGGATCGATGGCGCGACGACCATCCTTTCCAACCGCGAAGAGCCGCTCGGAACTTTCGGCCTCGGCTTCGGCTATATGGCACAATGCGCCGGACTGAGGATGCGCTGCACAATCGGCCAGAGCTACGGCTTCAAAGGCCAGACCGATCTCGAAAGGCATGGTGATCGCCGCTTCCACGCAATCAACGATCCGCTTTGGGGCGTTGAGCGGAGACGTCGCAAGTGCCGCGCGCCGCGCCTTGATCGCTTCGAAATAGGCGCGTCCGT
>JAURFB010000064.1 GCA_030827165.1 Marivivens sp. | reverse complement strand
GCGCTTGAGAACATGAAGCGGCGCTTCCATCACGTTCTGCAGGATCGTCATATGGGCCCAGAGGTTGAACTGCTGGAACACCATCGACAAATTGGTGCGGATGCGGATCATCTGCTCTCGATCGGCCGGATGACGATGCAGGCCGGTTCCGCGCCAGCGCACGGGCTCGCCGCAGAAGATAACCTCGCCTTGCTGGCTGTCTTCCAGAAGATTGCAGCAGCGCAAAAGTGTCGACTTGCCCGAGCCCGAAGAGCCGATCAGAGAGACCACATCGCCAGCATTGGCTGTGATATCGACACCTTTGAGGACTTCGAGATCCCCATAGGATTTGTGGAGATCACGGATCTCGATAACCGGTGTTTTCGTCGTCACGGCGGGCAGCACTTCCTTGTTCAAGCGTGGAGTAGGGCGGATTCTCTGCCCCTTTGCAACGCCCATTCTGAGCGTCCGAATTAATCAGATGATCGTTTTGCGCAGCGCTTTTGCTCAATCTGACCAGGACGAGGGCGGCGGCGGAAGCTGCGGGTCATAGGCCTCGTCTGGCAACTCCACAACACCCCGAAGCCTGAGAATCGCGGCGTCCTCTGTGCCCAGACCGGCGATCGCAGCGCCGATGGCCTCGCGGAACGGGGCGGGATCATTCTGCGGGCTGGTGATGAAGGTCATCCCCGGGCTTGCAGGCGTCGCGCCAATCACCCGAAGCGCGGCGATTTCGGGAACGGTCGGGGCCAAAATCCGAAAGGCCTGGGCGTCGATCGTGGCAAAATCGGCTTTGCCGGACGCCACGGCGCGCACCGACTCGATATGCGCGCCGGTCCGAAGCGCCGGATTGAGCCGGAAACCCGTTTTCACCGCCCAACTCGCGACCGCGCCATAGCCCGATTGCGAAAGGGCATCACTATAGGCTATCGGCCGCCCGGCCAGATCTTCGGGCCGCATCGCCGGATCGTCGTGACGCACAACGAATAGCGACCGGTAATAGCCTGGCTGACACCCCTCGAGCCCATAGTCCGAGGCAGCGATCCGCCTCACCTTGCCCCTCAGGAGCGCTCGATAGGGCAGGTTGCAGATCTGCCCGAGCGTCAGGTCGGGCCGCGCCCAGCCGTCGGAATAAAAAGTCTCGCGGTCAAGCGCCTCTGGGGCCGCGACGCCCCGCGCCCTCAGACCATCGCGGATCGCCGCCCAAAGCCTGTCGTGGGCAGCGCGGCTTTCGGGGCGGTCATACATGGACAGGGCGGCAAACATAGCCTAGCCCGCCTGCGTTTCGAGACGCCGCCGGATCATGTTGCTGTCCTGATCGGAAATCCCCAGCATCGGTGCCACCATCCGCATCAGTGCGTCCTCGTGGCTTTCCCGCTCGCCATCTGCCAGAACCACCTGCCACATGGCCTCGATCACGCCCGCCCGATCTTCATAGTCCACCGCCGCCTTGATCGACCGCGTAAAGCGGACCGTATCGGGCGCCTCATGCTCGATCGCCTCGCATTCGGCCCGAAGCTGCGCAGCTTCTACCGGATCGAGCCCATAGCGCCGCGCCAGAATTCGGTCGATGCGGGCGATTTCGTCAGAAGAATAATCGCCGTCCGCTTTGGCGATCCGCACAAGCAATGCCCCAAGGGCGACACGGGCATCGGCCCCGTCAAGCGGATCGGGATCGGGCGAGGTGAGCTGGCGGAGGAGTCGGGTGATCATGGCTCAGGTATAAGCCGCCCGGATCAGCCCGAAAAGGGGGGCAGGGTATCAAAGAGCCGTGACAGTCGCGCCGCCTCGGAGCTGAAGCCGAAAGGAGCATTGACCACGAATAGCCCCGAGCCGACCATCCGGTGCCCGTCGCGGGCAGGAGGGAAACGCACCTCGTGGCGCACCCCGTCCGGCAGCGCGGTCTCAAGCCGGGCGATCATCGCGCGATGCAACCCCGACGTCAGGATCGGATACCAAAGAACGATCACCCCCACCGCCCAGCGCCCGTGCACCTGCCGCACCAACTTGGCTGCCGCCTCATAGTCGCCCTTGACCTCATAGCTTGGATCAATGAGCAAGAGCCCCCGCTTTGGCTCGGGCGGCAACAGCCGCAGCGCCATCTTCAAACCGTCTTCTTTCAAGACCTGCGCCGCGCCACCCATCAAGTCGGTCAAAGCCGCGTGTTCCTGCGGATGCAGCTCGGCCAGCGTCATCCGGTCGCCCGCCCGCATCGCTCCTTGCGCCACCAAGGGCGAGCCGGGATAGGCCGCCGCCCCATGCGCGGCCCGCACTCTCGACAGCGCGACCGAATAGGGATGTTCCGGCGCAAACCAGCCAAGCCCTTCAACCCGCCCGATCCCCGCTGCCGCCTCCCCCGTTTTCAGCGCCTCCGCCGCGTCCAACCGATAAAGCCCGCGCCCCGCGTGCGTCTCAAGATAGCTGAGCGGTTTGTCCTTCTTCGTCAGATAACCCAGCATGCACGCCAAAAGCGCGTGCTTGTGCACATCGGCCAGATTTCCCGCATGATAGCCGTGCTGATAGGATAGCATCGCGCCTTCCGCTTCTTTTGGCCCCAAATACTCCGGGGGAGACCCGAAGGGGCGGGGGCAGAGCCCCCTCTTAGACGAGCCGCGAGGTATCCACCGCCGCGCGGATGAAATCGGCAAACAGCGGATGCGGCGCGAAGGGTTTGGATTTCAGCTCGGGGTGATACTGCACACCGATGAACCAGGGATGGTCCTTCCATTCGACGATCTCGGGCAGACGCCCGTCCGGGCTCATCCCCGAGAACACAAGGCCGCAGCTTTCCAGCTTGTCCTTGTACTTGAGGTCCACCTCATAGCGGTGCCGGTGCCGCTCCTCGATCGATGTCGAACCATAGACCTCGGCAACCTTCGAGCCCTCCTTGAGGTTGGCGGTATAGGCGCCAAGGCGCATGGTGCCGCCCTTGTCGTCATCGGTCCTGCGGCTGACGGTGTGGTTGCCTTGCACCCATTCCTTCAGGTGATAGACGACCGGCTCGAAGCGTTTCTCGCCCTTCTCGTGGTCGAACTCTTCCGATCCGGCCTTGGCCACGCCGGCGACGTTGCGCGCCGCCTCGATCACCGCCATCTGCATCCCGAGGC
This sequence comes from Marivivens sp., assembly GCA_030827165.1. Lineage (GTDB taxonomy): Bacteria > Pseudomonadota > Alphaproteobacteria > Rhodobacterales > Rhodobacteraceae > RFZI01. Next base: position 10,471 of record JAURFB010000064.1, on the reverse strand, counting down.
AAATTCCAAGATAGGGCACGTTGCGCTCGCGGGCGAACTGGGCCGCCTTGATCTTGCCCTCGGTGCCGCGCTCGCCAAAGCCGCCGGGCACGAGGATCGCGTGAAAGCCGGAGAGCCGCTCGCCCACGTCTTCGCGGTCGAAATCCTCGGCATCGACCCACTCGACATTGACCTTGACCCGGTTCGCCATGCCGCCGTGCGTCAGGGCTTCCTTGATCGACTTGTAGGCGTCTTCAAGTTGCACGTATTTGCCGACAATGGCGACATTCACCTCGCCGTCGGTGTTGTGAATGCGGTCCTGCACGTCGAGCCATTTCTCGAGGTTGGGCTTGGGCGCGGGGCTGATCCCGAAGGCATCCAGAACCGCCTGATCAAGCCCCTCGCGGTGATAGGCCAGCGGCGCCTCATAAATCGACTTGAGGTCATAGGCGGCGACAACCGCCTCTTTGCGGACGTTGCAGAAAAGCGCGATCTTCTCGCGCTCGCGCTCGGGGATCGGATGCTCGGAGCGGCACACCAGAACATCGGGCGCAATACCGATCGACTGGAGTTCCTTCACCGAGTGCTGGGTCGGCTTGGTTTTCAATTCCCCCGAGGCCGCGAGATAGGGCAAGAGCGTGAGGTGCATGAAAATGCACTCGCCGCGCGGCTTTTCATGGGCGAACTGGCGGATCGCTTCGAAGAACGGCAGGCCCTCGATATCGCCCACCGTGCCGCCGATCTCGCAGAGCATGAAATCCACTTCCTGATCGCCGACGCGGAGGAAATCCTTGATCTCGTTGGTGACGTGCGGAATGACCTGGATGGTCTTGCCAAGGTAATCCCCGCGGCGCTCCTTCTCGAGCACGTTGGAATAGATGCGGCCCGAGGAAACGGAATCGGTCTTGCGGCAGGCCACGCCGGTGAAGCGCTCATAGTGGCCAAGGTCGAGATCGGTCTCGGCACCATCGTCGGTGACGAAGACTTCGCCGTGTTCAAAGGGGCTCATCGTGCCCGGATCGACGTTGAGATAGGGATCGAGTTTCCTCAGGCGAACCGAGAAACCGCGCGCCTGCAAAAGCGCTCCGAGCGCGGCCGAAGCCAGGCCCTTGCCAAGCGAGGAAACCACGCCGCCGGTAATGAAAACATATCTCGCCATGGGCCGCTCTTCCCTTTTTTGCTCTTCAATTTTTTGGAAATGCGGCCCCGCGAGGCAACCTTCAGGTTCGCATCATCACGGGAATTCAGTGTAACCGGATTCGCCCCGCAAACGCAACCGTTTACGCAACATGATGTTGCCAATGCCCATGTGGGGGCAAACGCTTGTGGCTAGTTGCCGCTCGGAAGCAGCGGGGCGCCGTCCGTCGGGCTCGGCGGCAGAAGATCGGAGCCGAGGTCAGGCGTCGACGCCGCGGGCGCTTCGACCGGGGCGGTGCCAAGACGGTCGATCACCGAAATGCCGGCCGATTTCTCTGCGGCGATGATGGTCAGGGCGATCGAGGTGCAGATAAAGCCAATGGCCAGAGCCCAAGTCACCTTGCCCATCGCCGTGGCCGCGCCACGGGCCGACATGACGCCGCTTCCGCTGCTCATGCCAAGGCCGCCGCCTTCGGAGCGCTGCAAGAGCACCGCGCCAATCAGCGAAAGCGCAAGGATCAGGTGAATGACAAGGACAACGTTTTCCAAAGGTTTGCTCTCTCGTTCGACAGCGCGCTATCTAGGCAAGTTTGACCTGCGGGGCAAGGGACGATCTGACTGGATTTGAAAAACCACCCGGTGCATTGTGCCCAGATGCCCCATGACCATGCTCACGACCCCGATCACGCGCACGCCGTTCTGCCGTCCGAGCCCGCTCTTCGGGTCAAGGCGCTTGAGACCCTGCTGACCGAGAAGGGCCTTGTCGATCCGGCCGCGCTCGACGAGATCATCGACAGCTATCAAGACAAGATCGGCCCCAAGAACGGCGCCAAGGTAATTGCCCGCGCCTGGACCGATCCGGCGTTCAAGGCGGCGCTGTTGGCGGACGGGACGGCCGCAGTGTCGGAAATGGGGTTTTACGGACGGCAAGGCGAACACGTTACGGTCGTCGAGAATACGCCCGAGGTTCACAACATGGTCGTCTGCACCCTGTGCAGCTGCTACCCTTGGCCACTTCTGGGCATTCCGCCGGCCTGGTATAAATCCGACGCCTACCGCGCCCGCGCCGTGCGCGAGCCGCGCGCGGTTCTGGCCGAATTCGGTGTGACGCTCCTGCCCACGCAAAAGGTCCGGGTTTGGGATTCGACCGCCGAGATGCGATATCTCGTGCTGCCGATGCGCCCCGAAGGGACCGAGGGGATGAGCGCGGCAGAGCTCGCCCCCCTTGTCAGCCGCGATGCGATGGTGGGCACCGGCATCGCCCGAGGCCCCAAGCCATGAGCCGCGTTCACGACATGGGCGGGCGGTTCGGGGATGGGGCGGTGATCCCCGATCTGCCGGATGCGCCGGTGTTCGAGAAGGATTGGCACGCGCGGACCCTTGCAATCACGCTGGCGGCGGGCGCCTTGGGCCAGTGGAACCTCGATATCTCGCGCCACGCGCGGGAAAGGCTGGCCCCGAAGGATTACAGCCGCCTTTCATACTATGAGAAATGGATAGCCGCTCTGGCCGATCTTCTGGTGGAGAAGGGGGTGGTGACGCGGGAGGAGTTACGGGCCGGTCATGCGGAAGGTGGCTCGCCTCTTGCTGAGCGCAAACTGCTCGCCGCGAACGTCGGCGCGGTTCTTGCCAAGGGCGGCCCCGTGGATCGCGCCGGAACGGCGCCAAAGTTCAAGATGAGCGACAACGTTCGCACGATCCATCCCGCCGCCAATCGATTCGTTGCCGGAGGCCACACGCGCCTTCCCTCCTATGCCTCGGGCCAGACCGGCGAGGTTCGTGCATTCCATGGCTGTCACATCTTCCCCGATGCCCATGCCCACGGGCGCGGCGAAGACCCCCGGCCGATCTATGCGGTGGCCTTTCCGGCACAGGCCCTCTGGGGGCCGAGCGCCGATCCTCGGGACGAGGTGATCCTCGATCTGTGGGAGCCCTATCTGGAGCCCGCCCATGGGTGAGCCGGCCTTTACAGCCCCTTGGCACGCCCAGCTTTTCGCGCTGACGGTCCACCTCAGCGAGGCGGGTCACTTTTCCTGGAGCGACTGGACCCAGACCTTCGGTGCCGCGCTCAAACGAAACGGCCTTGCCAAAGAGCTGGACGGCGGCGACGACTATTTCGCGGCATGGCTCGAAGCGCTTGAGGCGATCTTGCACGGCATCGCCGACGGGGCCAAGATCGCCGCCCTGACAGATCAATGGCGGCAAGCCTATCTCGATACAACGCACGGCGAGCCGGTGCGCTTGCCTGGGGGCTAGAGGCTATTCGTTGTCGTCGTAATCATCGACGTCGAGCTGCCCCGAAAGCCGCCGTCGCACGATCGACCAGCCAAGCCCGATTGCCAGAACGAGCGACAGGATCAGAAGCCCGAGCCATGTGTTGACCGTGGGATTGGTCAGGTCGATCACCCCGTAGTCATAAAGCACCCAGAGGAGCGTCCCTGCCACGGCAAGCAAAAGGATCATCCCGAAGACGCCGATCGAACGCAGCGTGGCCCGCAGATAGATCACATAGCCGATGAACAGGATCAGCCCCGACAACACCACAAGCGACATCTGCTCGCCCCAGCCAACACTGGCCCAGTGGGCATAATTCCACCTGGTTGGATTATAGGTCGCGGCCAGAAGGGCAAAGGCAAAGCCCCAACGCAAAAGAAAGCCCATCTCAGCCTCCCCGTGTTCTTTGCCCGAAACATGGCGCGGGCGGGCGCCCTCGTCCAGCCCCGCGGCGAAATTGAGGTTTCGCTTCGGGGGGCGCGGCGCTATACGGGCGCGGGTTTACTCGAGAGGGATTCCGATCATGGCAAATGTGGTGGTTGTCGGCGCACAGTGGGGCGACGAAGGCAAGGGCAAGATCGTCGACTGGCTGAGCGAGCGGGCCGATGTCATCGCCCGCTTTCAGGGCGGCCACAACGCAGGCCACACGCTGGTGATCGACGGGACGGTCTACAAGCTGCACGCGCTGCCCTCGGGCGTGGTGCGCGGCGGCAAGCTGTCGGTGATCGGCAACGGCGTGGTCCTTGATCCCTGGCACCTTGTGAAAGAGATCGCGAGCATTCGCGCCCAAGGCGTCGAGATCACTCCCGAGACCCTGATGATCGCCGAAAATACGCCGCTGATCCTGCCGTTTCACGGCGAGCTCGACCGCGCCCGCGAAAGCCAGAACTCGGTCGCAAAGATCGGCACCACCGGCCGTGGTATTGGTCCGGCTTATGAGGACAAGGTGGGTCGCCGCGTGATCCGCGTGGCCGATCTGGCCGACGATGCGACGCTTGAGTTGCGGGTGGATCGCGCGCTTGTTCACCACAACGCGCTGCGGGCGGGCCTTGGCCTTGGCCCGATCGACCGCGATGCCCTTCTGGCTGAGCTACGCGCCATCGCGCCGCAGATCCTGCCCTTCGCCGGTCCGGTTTGGAAGGTGATGAACGAAGCCCGCAAGGCCGGTAAGCGCATCCTCTTTGAAGGTGCGCAAGGCGCGCTTCTCGACATTGATTTCGGCACCTATCCGTTTGTCACATCCTCGAACGTGATCGCGGGCCAGGCCGCCACCGGCACTGGCATCGGCCCCGGCGGCATCGACTTCGTGCTGGGGATCGTCAAGGCCTATACGACCCGCGTCGGTGAAGGCCCGTTCCCGACCGAATTGTTCGATGCCGACGGCGACCGCCTGGGCACGCGCGGCCATGAATTTGGCACCACCACGGGCCGCAAGCGCCGCTGCGGCTGGTTCGACGCCTGCCTCTTGCGCCAGACCTGCGCGACCTCGGGCGTCAACGGCATCGCGCTGACCAAGCTCGACGTGCTCGACGGGTTTGAAACGCTAAAGGTCTGCGTCGGCTATGATCTCGACGGCCAGCGCCTCGACTATCTGCCCACGGCCGCCGATCAGCAGGCCCGCTGCACACCGATCTATGAAGAGCTTCCCGGCTGGAGCGAATCCACCGAAGGCGCGCGCAGCTGGGCCGACCTTCCCGCCAATGCGATCAAATACGTGCGCCGGATCGAAGAACTGATCGAATGTCCGGTCGCGCTTCTGTCGACCTCGCCCGAGCGCGAGGACACGATCCTCGTCACCGATCCTTTCGCAGACTGATCACATGGCGCTCAGCTACAAAGCCCGCCGTCGTCTGTCGCTTCTGGTGCTGATTGTTGGCCTGCCGGCCTATGTGGTCGTCGCCGTGTCGATCCTATCAACGATGGACCGTCTGCCGCACTGGCTTGAATTGCCGGTCTATATCTTCCTTGGCGTGGCTTGGGCCTTCCCTTTGAAATTTGTCTTTCTCGGGGTGGGCAAGGCGGATCCAGACGCGCCGCAAGACGCGAACGAGGACAAATGAAAAAGGCGGAAGGGGGTCCTCCGCCTTTTCTATTTGCTGTCCGGCTGATCAGCCCTGAGCGGCGCGCGGCTCCGGGCGGAAGCGGGTCTGGTCCGAGATCTGGAAGCGCCCGTTGCGGATCTTCGTGATCCGGCCCTGACGCAGCAGGGTCCCGAAAGAGCGCAGACCATCTTCGCGGTTGAAGTCGTCCGGCGCGAGATCGCGCACCTTCTTCATGATCTGCGGGCGCGAGAACTCGTCCACGCCTTCGACATAGGAGGTATAGGCGGCGGCAGCTTCGAGAAGCTAGGCAAGGCTCGTCGCGCCAACCTCTTCGGCATAATCGGCAAGGCTGCTGGCGTCGCGCGGTGCGGCGGCCTGCGGGTGCTCTGCCGGCTCGGCGCGGCGCGGCCGCACTGGCGAGATCGCCGCGGGCACGGCTTTCGCAGGCGCGATGTCGACACGCTGCGAGGCCACAAGGCGCAGAGGTGCGGCGCGCGGACGCTCGGGGCGTTCGGCGCGGGATTCGCCGCCTTCCGGGCGTGGCACACGGCGGACCGGGCGGATGACCGTATCGAGATCCTTGCGGAAGGCGCTGCGCGCCTCGGCGTCGTCGCCAGGCTTTTCGCCAAGAGCGCGGGCCGCCTCGGTCGCCGCATAGGCGGCCTTGGGGTGGGCGATGGCATCGCGACGGACCTTGTTTTCGGGTTCGTCCATGGCGGCGTCAGTCTGCGACATAATCCGGGCCATCGCGGCCTCGTCTTCATCCGGCTCGGCGCCGAGGATCTCGCGGGCGCTCTCGACCGCTTCGATCTCGTCGTCTTCCAGATTGTCGTCGTCGAACGCCAGTTCTGCGGCGTCCTCTTCCTCGATCTCATCGGAGTCGGCCAAAGCAAGATCGCGCATCAGCGCCGCTTCGTCTTCGTCTGACAGTTCACCGTCGTCAAATTCGGCGAAGGCTTCGAGTTCTTCCAGACCATCAAGCCCGGCCAGATCGGGCGCAGCCTCGTCATCGTCCACGTCCCTGCCTGCGATTGCAGCGATCAGATCCGCGTCGTCCTCGTCGTCGAAGTCGACTTCGGAAAAGGCGTCCTCGGCTTCGTCGTCGGCTTCCATAGCTTCGGTGAGCTGGAAGACCTTGCTGCTGATCGGCTCTTCGATGGTGCCGTCTGCGGCCAGATCGTCTTCGATCTCGTCCCATCCATCTTCGTCGTCGTCGTCGCCAAGCACTTCGGCATCGGCAACGGCTGTCTCGTCGTCGTCGGATGCGTCGTCAAAGGTGAAGTCTTCTTCCGCGTCGTCGGCCGCAGCAATGAGGGCTTCGAGCGCGGCGATATCCTCTTCGCTGACCTCCTCTTCTAGGATCTCTTGCGGCATCTCGGCAAGGATCTCTTCGGCGACCTCTTCATCGAGGTGGATCGTCTCCTCGCTGCGGGCTTCGATCGTCTCTTCGGCTGCGTCGGCGACTTCCGCTGTCGGAGGTTCTTCGAATGTCAGGGACTGTTCTTCGAAAGCGATCTCATCGAAGGCTTCGACCGGCTCGGCAATTGCCGCGTCGGCGGCCTCATCCGCATAGGGCCGATCGGCGACGACCTCTGCGAGCGGCAGGTCCTCGACATAGCTCTCGGAAACGGTCGCGGCGGCCGAACGGCCGACAACGGCGCGGATGCGCTGAAGCTTGGCGGCGACGCTTTCGGCATCGGCAGGCGCGGGCGGCTCATCGCGGGGCGCCGGCATCGGCGGAACAAACATCTCCGATGCTGCGGCTTCAGGCGCCTGTCTGGGGGCGGCCTCGACGCGAACCGGTTCGGGGGCGGACACAGGCGCGGCCCGTGCTTCGTCGGCAACCGCCGCGCGCAGGACAATTCCCGAGGTCTCCATCCGTGCCTCGACCCTGCGGGCGGTCTCGCGCTCGGCAATCCGGGTCAGCATTTCCGCGTCGGGGGTCGGAGGCTCGGCGCCAAAGTATCTGTCGTCCGCCGCAAGATCGCGGAAGTACTCCGCAATCGCCTTCATCGTGTCGAAGGAATCGTCGAATCCTTCGAGAGTGCACGAGAAAGTGCCATAGGAGACGGTCAAAATCTTGCTCGATCCAACCATTCTTTACTCGCTTTCTGCCGTTCCCACCGACAATCTGTTTATCAGCAATTGGTTCGCAACCCGGAACGGAAACGAGATCATGTCGGTGTCATTTTGTGACACTTTTAGGGAATGTTTCCTAATATGGAGGTAATGCGTGGCTGGCTCCTTGATTGTTGATCTCGACGAGGCGGTGACACTGATCGGTGGCGGCCCCATTGTTGCTGAACTTCTGACGCTGGCCAGGACCGTCGCGCCGAGAATCGTTGCGGCGGATGGCGGGGCGGGTGTGGTCCTTGCGACAGGCGCGGTTCCCGAGGCGATCATCGGCGACATGGACAGCCTGGATCCCAAGGCGCGTGCGGCTTTCGCGGACCGCTTGTATCACATCGCCGAGCAAGAGACGACCGACTTCGAAAAATGCCTCGCGCGTATCGCGGCGCCCTTGGTGATCGGGGTTGGGTTCCTAGGCGGGCGGATGGACCACAGCCTCGCCTCGCTCAACGTTCTGGCGCGGCATCGCGATCGGGCGGTCATCTTGCTGAACGAGGCGGATGTCTGCTGCATGGTGCCTGCCGGGGGGATGCGTCTTTCCCTTCCCGTGGGCGCACGCCTGTCGCTCCTGCCGCTCGGTTCTGCGCGGCTTTGGACTGAAGGCCTGCGCTGGAATGTCGATGGAGCTGAGATGACGCCGGATGGGTTCATCTCGATTTCGAACGAGTCGGCTGGCAAGGTCAGGATCCGCGCCGAGGGGCCGATGCTTCTCGCTGTGCCGCTGGGGGGATTCGAAGCCGTCGTCAGTTCTGTGCAAGACGCCTTTCGCGCTCGATGATGTAGAGCCCCGCGCCGATCGTCACGAGGATGCCGAGCGCGGCGAGGCCGTTCGGCAATTCGCGGAAGATCAGCCAGCCGATCAGCGTGCCGAAGGGAATTTCCAAATACTGCATCGGTGCGAGCGTCGAGGCGGGCGCGAAGCGCAGGCTCCATGTCATCAGAAGATGCGCGGCGGTCCCGACCGATCCGAGGGCCAGAAGCAGCCAGCCGGTCGAAAGATCAAAAGCGGCAAGTCCGCTTCCCGGCAGGTCAGGCAAGAAGACCAGAACCGGCAGGAGGATCGCGCTGGCCTGAAGCCCGCTCACGGCCTGAAGTGCCACCGGATCGACCTGCTTTGCGATCTGCCGCGTCACCAGCATGAAGAGCCCGAAGATAACCGCAACGGCGACCGGCAGAAGGGCCGGGGCGCCGACCTCGGCAAAGTTTGGCTGGATCACCAGAAGCGTGCCGGCGAAACCGACGACCGACGCCCAGAGGCGATGTGGTCCGATCACTTCGCCCAGCACGAATTTACCCAGAAGCAACATCACAAAGGGCATCACAAACGCGATGGCCAGCGCATCGGCCAGCGGCAAATATCGCAGCGAGGTGAACATCGCGCTGATCCCGGCGATGTGCAGGAGGGTGCGCGCGGTGACCAGCGCCAGAAGTTTGCCCCGAAACACCATCGCCGCCCCCGACAGGATGGCCAGAGGGAACAGGATTACGGCCTGCGCCGCGAACCGGGTCAGAACCAGCATCCCGAGATCAAGTTGCCCGCCCAGAACCTTTGCCAGCGCGTCGCCCAAAGGGGCGAGAAGGCAAAAGCCCACCATGAACAGGATGCCGACAAAAGGCCGGTCGATATGGGCGCTGCGAGACATGGGCACCGGCTAGGAAGGCTCGCGCGGGGCGGCAACCTGCGGCATCACGACCGACCCTCGCCGCGCGGTGATGCGCTCGCGGTGGACGATATAGATACCCGAAAGAGCGATGACCGCGATACCCGTCCAGGTCAGGAGGTTGGGGAAATCGCTGAAGAACACATAGCCAAGGATGGCGGCGCTGATCAGCTCGAGGTAGTGCAACGGCGCGAGCGTGGTCGACGGGGCAAAGCGCAGGGCATAGGTCATCAACAGATGCGCCAGCGCCGAGGCCGCGCCGACCATCGCCAGCCACATCCACTCAATCCCATGCGGCATGACCGGATCGAGCGTCGGCCAATGGGTGACATCGGCAATGGCGATGATCGGAATGCACATGGCGGCGGCGAGAGTCGAGGTGTGGAACTGCATCGCCACGGGGTGCAGCTCTTTGGAGAGCCGGCGGGTTATCAGGATATAGAGCGCAAAGAAAAGCGCGGTGCCGAGCGGGAAAAGGGCTACTGGGCCGAAAGCGGCGAAGCTCGGCTGGATCACGAGGAGCGACCCGACAAAACCCACCGCCGAGGCGATGATGCGGCGCGGGCCGACCTCGTCGCCGAACATGAACTTGCCAAGGAACAACAGGATGAAGGGTTCGACAAAGGCGATGGCCAGCGCGTCGGCTATGGGCATGATCCGAACCGCAGCGACGAAGCAATAGGTCGAGACAATGAGATATATCGCCCGCAGGGTCAGCCGCCCCAGCGACGCGCGGGGGATCCGGAGGCTTTGGCTCATCACCAAAAGGACCGGCAGCATGATCGCACCCTGTACGATGAAGCGGGCGAGGGTGATTTGTCCGACAGGGATTGTCGCGGCGGCCGCCTTCGAGCCCACGTCGATCAGCGGCGCCGTCAGGCAAAAGCCTAGCATCAACAGGACGCCAAGGAGAATGCGATCGTGGTTCATGCCGCGTCCTTCGGGAATACGGCGCGCGCGCGCCCTCAGCAGTTGGGAACGTTGACGGCCAGGCCGCCGAGCGATGTCTCCTTGTATTTCTCGCTCATGTCCACACCTGTTTGCCGCATGGTTTCGATTGCTGCATCGAGGGGGACGAAATGTGTCCCGTCGCCGCGCAGCGCAAGTGAGGCGGCGGAGACCGCCTTGATCGCGCCGAGACCGTTGCGCTCGATGCATGGGATCTGAACAAGGCCGCGGATCGGGTCGCAGGTCATTCCGAGGTGATGCTCGAGCGCGATTTCGGCGGCGTTTTCCACCTGCTCGGGT
>JAURFB010000119.1 GCA_030827165.1 Marivivens sp. | reverse complement strand
TTCTCGACACCTCGTCGTCACCGGCCTTGCGACCGAAAGTTCCATATTCATCAAGCGGTTAGACCGCTCGTTTCCGAAAATAAAAAGCGGCGCGCAACTCGATTCGCCGCACGCCCCATCCGGAAGTCCGTGGCTCATACCCCCCGAGGCCATTGATTTCAAGGGGGAATGGCCAATTTCTTCCAGTCAGGCAAAGAGCCTGTCGGACTAGGATCCGAAGAAGTTCAAGACCCCCTGAAGGCCCGACCGGATCAGCAGATCGATCAGCGAGAAGAACACCGCAAGCAGGGTCGCCATCAGAAAGACCATGCCGGTTGTCAGAAGAACCTCGCGGCGCGCGGGCCAGACGACCTTGCCGATTTCGGCGCGGGTCTGCTGGATGAACTGGATCGGGCTGGTGCGAGCCATAGGGCTACCTCATGAATGCGTTTGCCGCGACATACGGAGTCGGACGGCGGTTTTCAACCCTGTCCGCGCGGGCTGTGCCTTCCGGCCAGGGCCAAACCGGCGAACGCAACCCTCTGCTACGGTCAAGATCGCCTTTGGATTCTGGAGAATTGGCAGGGGCAGCAGGGTTCGAACCCGCGACCTACGGTTTTGGAGACCGTCGCTCTACCAGCTGAGCTATACCCCTAAGGCCGGCCTGTCGAATAGCGGCAATCCTTGGCGCTTGCAAGACTGGCCTTGCATGAAAAGTGACCCCGCCTCTACAAGGGCGCAAACGGAAGAGAACCCAGATGTCAGACGCAACCCCCGACCAGATGCTCGTGGCGACTTCGCCGCTCGAGCTGCTGCTCGGGCGGGTCTATGCGGCCTATATCTGGTTGGTGTTTCGCACCACCCGCTGGGAGGTGCGCGGGGCCGACGAACTCCACGCCGCAATGCAGAAGGGGCCGGTGATCTATCTTCTGTGGCACAGCAGGACCCTCATGGCGATTCCGCTCTGGCCACAGGGCCTGACGCCGATCACCGTGCCGACCGCCGACAATCGCGACGGGCGCATCAGTGCAGTCACGCACAGCCGCTTCAACGGCACACCTTTCAAGATGAGCTTTGGCCGATCGAACAAGGGCGCGTCGCGGCAGATTCTGCGCCTGATCCGGTCTGGCGCAAGCATCGGCATCACCGGCGATGGCCCCTTCGGCCCCCGGCGTGTGTTGCAGGACGCGCCGCTCGAATGGGCGCGCATATCGGGCCTGCCGGTCTTTATTCACGCCAACTCGGTGCGGCGGCAGTCGCGCCTGCCGGGCTGGGACAGGATGCTTTTCCCCTTTCCGTTTGGCAAGGGTGCGGCCGTCTACCGGCGTTGGGTGGCCGAGGTGCCGCGCCATCCGGGCGAAGACGAACGCGCGGCGCTTCAACAAAGCCTGTCCGACGCTCTTGATGCGGCCACGGCCGAGGCCGATGCTTTGGTCGGGCTGCCCGCCGGGCTTTAGCGCGCTTCCTCGGATCCGGGCCGGTAGCTCAGCAGAACCGGCAGGGCCACGACCCCGCCGATCGCCGCGCCCCAGATCACCCAAGCGACCGGGCTCCAGATCACCAGAACCGCCGCAAGCACAGAACCCGCCACGAGCGCGCCCGACTCGGTCAGATGAAAGGTTGCGTTGACGCGGCCAAGGACTTCTCTGCCCATGATCTCCTGCCGGAGGCTGACGACCATGATGAAGGCAACGGTCATGAACCCGTCGCCGACCAGTTGGGCCGAAACCAAAAGCGGAACCGCCGCCGGAGGAAAGAGCAACGAGAGCGGCACCGAGAAGTTGAATACGGTGGCAACGGCTATAGAACACACCATCGCGCGATAGGCGCCGAACCGCCGCCGCATTGCCGGGGCGGACATGGCGCCCAACACACCGCCAAGCCCCCCGACCCCGATGATCGCACCCACCGTGGTGGGCGAAAGCGCCAGAATGTCCACCGTGACAACCATATAGAGCGCCATAAAGAACCCGCCCGACAAAGACAGGACAATGGTCGCAGCCAGAATGCGCGCGATCATCGGCTGGGCGACGCTGGCCCTGACGCCGGTTCGCGCGTCGGCGAAGATATCATAGCGGCCGTGCTCTTGGCCTTGTGGTTCAACCGTTTCCTCCTTCCTGACAAACCCCAGCATCAAGGCCGACCAAAGATAGCTGACCGCATCGAAGACAAGGGCCGTCGGCGGCCCGACCAGCCCGACGAGCGCCCCGCCGATCCACGGACCGATGCCTTCCGCAACTGCATCGGAGGCTTCGAGCCGGGCATTGCCGTCGACCAACTGTTCCGCGGGCAGGACCGAGGGAAGAAATGTCTTGTCCGCGATTTCGAACAGTGACGACGCGGCCCCGGTCAGCCCTGCCACAAGATAGATCTGCCACATGGACAGAAAGCCGCTGTTGGCGGCGAGCGGTATCGACACGATGACGACCGCGCGGAAGATGTCTGCGCCGATCATAAGAGGACGTTTGGCGCGGCGATCGACTATGCCGCCCGCGAAAAGGCCGACGACCACGCTTGGCGCAAAGCTCAGGGCGGCAAGGATGGCGACCTCGGTCGGGGTGGCGTCGATCAGAAGGATCGCGATGATCGGCAACACGGTCCGGGTAATCCGCGCGCCGATGGCGCTGATGGCCTGAGCCGCCCAGAGCTTCATGAAATCCGCGTTGCGGTGAATAGCCTGCGCCACGCCCTGCCCCTTGTTCGCGTGACGATCTGTGCCGGCAAAAAGGCGATTTGGCAAAGAAAAAGGGGCCGCCCGAAGGCCGCCCCTCAATCTGGGTCTTGATCGTCGCTTAGGCGATGATTTTCGACACGACGCCGGCGCCGACGGTGCGGCCGCCTTCGCGGATGGCGAAGCGCAGGCCGTCTTCCATGGCGATCGGGGCGATCAGTTCGACAGTGAACTTCAGGTTGTCGCCCGGCATCACCATCTCGG
>JAURFB010000024.1 GCA_030827165.1 Marivivens sp. | reverse complement strand
CGCAGGCTTGGTCTCTTCTGCCGGTGCTTCGGCGGCGGGCTCTTCGGCCTTCACCTCGGGCTCGGTCGCCTTCTTGGCAGGCGCCTTGCGGCTGCGTTTCGGCTTGGCCCGAGCTTCCTTGGCAACCGCTTCCGCAGGCGCGGGTTCGGCGGCAGGTTCGGCCGGAGCCTCCTCAGCGGGGGCCTTCGGCTTACGGCTGCGCGAACGGCTGGCTTTCGGCTTGGCCGGAGCTTCGGGTTCGGCGGCGGGTGCTTGCTCGGAGGCGGCCATTGCCGAAGCCTCTTCGGCCTCCTCGGCGTCGTCCTCGTCCCCTTGATCGGCGGCACCGTCCTGCCCCTCGCCAGAGGCGCCGTTGCCCGACCGCCGACGACGCCGACGGCGCCGGCGTTTCTTGGGTTTGTCCCCGTTTTCGTCAGATGCCGCGGCCGGTGCGGCCTCAGCCTCGTCTTCGGCCTCTTCCGCCTCATCCACCACGAGATCTTCCTCGTCCTCTTCGATCACGATCATCGACGCGGTGATCGGGGCGGCCTCGGGCACGACACGGGTCGCGGTCTTGAACTTCTCGATGGCAAAATCGGGCGAAATAAGGGTCACGTCACATTCGATCCGCACGGCCATGCCATAGCGGGCCTCAATGGCGGCGATGTGCTCGCGCTTCTGGTTCATCAGGAAGTTGGCAATGCCCACCGGAGCACGAACCAGAACTTCCTTCGACCGCCCGCTCACACCCTCTTCCTCAAGCTGACGCAGGATCGATAGGGCCACGTTGTCGTCGGACCGCAGCAGGCCGGTGCCGTGGCAATGCGGGCAAGGCTGGGTCGTGGCCTCGAGCATGCCGGGGCGCAGGCGCTGGCGGCTCATCTCGAGAAGGCCAAAGCCCGAAATCCGGCCCACCTGAATACGGGCGCGGTCGGTCTTGAGCTTGTCCTTCAGGCGTTTTTCGACCGCCAGATTGTTCTTGCGCTCGTCCATGTCGATGAAGTCGATGACGATCAGGCCGGCCAGGTCGCGCAGGCGCAGCTGGCGGGCCACTTCGTCCGAGGCTTCAAGGTTGGTTTTCAGTGCGGTCTGCTCGATCGAGCCTTCCTTGGTGGCGCGGCCCGAGTTCACGTCGATGGCGACAAGCGCTTCGGTCACACCGATCACGATATAGCCGCCCGAAGGAAGCTGAACCGTCGGATTGAACATCCCCGAAAGATACCCCTCGACCTGATAGCGCGCGAAAAGCGGCATCTGTTCGACATGGGGTTTCACATTCTTGGCGTGGGACGGCATGATCATCTTCATGAAGTCCTTGGCCGAGCGATACCCAGCCTCGCCCGCGACGATCACCTCGTCGATCTCCTTGGAATAGAGATCGCGGATCGTGCGTTTGATGAGGTCGCCCTCTTCATAGATCTTGGCCGGCGCGATGGATTTCAGCGTCAGTTCGCGGATCTGTTCCCAGAGGCGTTGAAGATATTCATAGTCGCGCTTGATCTCGGCCTTGGTCCGCTGGCTTCCGGCGGTGCGGATGATGAGACCCGCGCCATCGGGCACGTCGATCTCGGCGGCAATTTCCTTGAGCTTCTTGCGGTCGGCGGCATTGGTGATCTTGCGGCTGATGCCGCCGCCACGGGCGGTATTGGGCATCAAGACGCAGTAGCGGCCCGCGAGCGAAAGATAGGTGGTCAGCGCCGCACCCTTGTTGCCGCGCTCTTCCTTGACGACCTGCACCAGCATGATCTGGCGCACCTTGACCACTTCCTGAATCTTGTAGCGCTTGGCGCGCGGCTTGCTAACCGGGCGCTCCTCTTCGCTATCGTCTTCTTCGGCGACGCTCTCGATGGTGTCGTCTTTTTCGAAGGTCTCGACCGTTCCGTCAGCGTCGTCGTCCTCGTCTTCGGCCGCCGGCGTGTCGACCGGCGTTTCCGCGACGGTCTCCATCGGGCTCATCGCTTCGCCGTCGTGGGCGCTGTCATCGTCGGTGTCGTCTCCAAGATCGACGACTTCCATGCCGGAGATTGCGACATCGTCGCGGTCAACCTCGGCAGTGGTGATGATATCGCCCGACTCGCGGCTTGCCGCCGTCGATTTGCCGCGCGATCGCGAGCGGCGCGAGCGGCTCACCTTGCGGGTTTTTTCGCTCTCCTCGGCCTCGGCATCGCCTTCGTCGCGCAGGCTTTCGGCATAGGCACGTTCTTCGGCGATCAGCGCCTCGCGATCTGCGACCGGGATCTGATAGTAATCGGGATGGATTTCCGAGAAGGCCAGAAAGCCGTGCCGGTTGCCGCCGTAATCGACGAAGGCCGCCTGAAGCGAGGGCTCTACGCGTGTGACTTTGGCGAGGTAGATATTCCCGGCGAGTTGGCGCTTGGATTGGCTTTCAAAATCAAATTCTTCGACTTTGTTTCCGTCCACCACGACAACGCGGGTTTCTTCCGCGTGCGTGGCATCGATCAGCATTTTCTTTGCCATTTTGTCCATTCTCACAACGCCCCAAGGCGCGCCCCGGCGGGGCGGCTGATGAAACGGTGTGATTATTCAGGGCGATCCGCGCATGGGCAGGGGCGAGACCCGAAAGGGCCACTCGCATCCATCCTGTCGCCACAGCGCAGTGCATCGCGTTTGCTCTCCGACCCCGCAACCGGGGCCCGTTCATCTGCCCGGACGCGTCTGAAACCTCGCGCAGCCCAGGGCAATTCTCCAGCCCCGAGGGGCCAAATCCTCTGCCTCAAAACCCGGCGCGCTGTGGCCGGAGCATCCCAAGACAGTGAAACTCACCGGACGATCCCGCACGCCATCGTGCGAACGCCCGTAATGCCTACATAAGGTAGGAAAGGGTCAAGACACAATGGGCAAGTTTTCCGCGCCCCGCCAAGAGGCGCGACCACCATGGGTTGAAGCCCCTAGAGGTAGTCCGAGCGCTGCAGGTTATACTTGGCCATCTTCTCGTTGAGCGTCCGGCGCGGCAGGCACAGCTCGTCCATCACCGCAACGATCGACCCCTTGTGGCGACGCATGGTGTTGTCGATGAGCATCCGCTCGAACGCCTCGACGAATTCCTTGAGCGGTTTGCCCTCGGTCGTCATTGCCGGCCGCGCATCGTCGGTATCGGCCATCAAGAGCGAGGCAATCGATCCGGTCCCGCGGCGGCTTTGCAGCACGGCGCGCTCGGCGACGTTGATCAGTTGCCGCACATTGCCGGGCCACGGCGCCTGCAAGAGCTGGGCTGCCTCCTGCGCGCTCACTTGCGGGGCGTTGCAGCCGTATTCGTCGGCGAACTGGTCGGTCAGGGCGGTAAGGAGCGTCAGCACATCCTCGCCTCTCTGGCGCAGCGGTGGCACGATGATCCGCATGGCCGCAAGACGATAGAAGAGATCGGGTCGCAGGACACTTTCGCAAGTCTTGTCCTGTTCCTGAAGGTTACAGATGGCGACGATGCGGGTCTCGGGTGGGTTGCCCTGATCGTTGATCGCGGTCATCAGGCGGGCCTGAAGAACCGGGCTCAGCGCCTCGATATCCTCAAGCACCAGCGTTCCACCCCGCGCCTCTTCGATGGTCGGAATTGGTTCGTCGTCATGAGCGGGGCCAAAGAGGCGGCGGTTCAGGGCGTCTTCGTCAAAAGCCGAGCAGGCAATCAGAACGAATTTCCGGGCCGCCCGCGCACCGACCGCGTGGAGCGCGTGAGCAACCAGCGTCTTGCCGGTGCCTGTCTCCCCCTCGATGAGCACATGGCCGTCGGCCTGGCCAATATCGAGGATATCCTCGCGCAACCGATCCATCGCCGGGCTCGAACCGATCAACTTCTTCATCAGCAAAGATCCGTCCGACAACTCGCGCCGCAGCGCGCGGCTGTCGAGCGTCAGGCGGCGGGCCTGCGTCGCCTTCTTGGCCAGCTCGGTCATCTTGTCGGGGTTGAAGGGCTTTTCAAGAAAGTCATAGGCCCCGATCCGCATCGCCTCGACCGCCATCGGCACATCGCCGTGGCCGGTGATCATGATAACCGGCAGGGTCGAATCCACACCCTTGAGCTTCTTCAAAAACTGCATCCCGTCCATGCCGGGCATCTTGATGTCGGAGACGACGATACCGGGATAGTCGGGGCTGAGCCCCTTGAGCGCGTCTTCGGCGCTGGCGAAAGTTTCGGTGTCGAAACCCGACAGCGCCAGCCATTGGCTGATTGACTGCCTCATATCCTTTTCGTCATCGACGATCGCGATCTTCATCGCTTTGGTCATCGCCCTACTCCGCTGCCTCGACGTCTTCTTTATAAATAGGGAGCTGGACTTCAAATACAGCCCCCCCTTCCGGCGCGTTATGGGCGGTAAGCCGCCCACCGAGCTCGCTGACGATACCCGATGAAATCGCCAAACCAAGGCCGACGCCATCGCCCGGCTGTTTGGTCGTATAGAAGGGTTCGAAAAGCGCGTCGAGATCGTCAATGCCCGGGCCATTGTCACGCACGCTGAGGCGGACCGTGTCGCCGACCGTCAGAAAGACATCGACGCTCGGGTCGTCCTCGCCCTTGGTCGCATCGAGCGCGTTTCGCAGAAGGTTGATGATCACCTGCTCAAGCCGCATCCGATCCCCAAGGATCATCGCCGGTTCGGTCGGCAGCGTGCGGGTGATTGCGACGTCTCGCGTGCGCAGCTGCGGCTCCATCATCGCCAGCGCCGAAGTCACCGCCTCGCGGGTGTCGACGGGCGCAAAACTGTCGGCCCCCTTGCGGGCATAGGACTTGAGCTGACGTGTGATCGCGCCCATCCTTTCGATCAGGTCGTCGATCCGCTGGAATGACGACACCGCCTCGTCCATCCGCCGCCGCTGCACCAGAAGCCGCGCACCGGCAAGATAGGTCTTCATCGCCGCGAGCGGCTGGTTCAGCTCGTGACTGACAGCCGCCGACATCTCGCCAAGGGCTGCCAGCTTGGACGATTGGGCAAGGCTCTGCTCGGCCACCTGAAGGGTCTTCTCGACACGCTCCCGTTCGGCAATTTCCCTTTGCAGGCGTATATTTAGCGCCCGAAGTTGCGCCGATTCCTGCTGTGAGAACAAGAGCCGGGTGGTTGCCTTGCGGGACGAGACCCAAAAGACCAGCGCCAGCAGAAGCGCAAATCCCATGATCTCGAGCGCCAGAACGCCATTCACCTTCTCGCGGATCGAGGTGTAGGTGGTGAAAGTGACCATCTTCCAGCCTTGAAATGGCACGCGCGTTTCCTGCCGCAACACCGCCTCGCCCTGGACATAGGCGTCGGCCGAAACGGTTGTCCAATCCTGTGTGGCGCGGATCGCCCGTTCGATGGCAGACGGCGCCGACTGGCGCGACAGCGCGGCGGCCTCTTCCAACCCATTCCAGCGCGGTTCGGTCGACAAGACGATCGCGCCCGTGCTGTCGGTGACGAAAAAAGCGTCGGACACGCCCGCCCAGCCCGACACCAGCCGCTGCAAATCGACCTCGACCGTCAACACGCCCAACGGAGCATTGCCCTCGTCGATCCGGCGGGAATAGACGAAAGAATAGGCGCCGGCATCCGTCTGAAACAGCGTGAACACTGTCATGTTGGACCGCAGCGCGTTGACGAAATAGGGATCGCTTCGGTGAACCTCGCCAATATGGCTGCGATCCGTTGCCGCCACCGTCCTGCCCCCGCTGTCGAGCAGCATGAGCGATGCGGCGCCGATCTCGTCGACATAGCTGAGAAGCCTTTGGCTTGAGGCTGTGAATTCGTTGTTCTTGAGCGCCCCTATCAGCTCGGCATCCCGCGCCAAAAGCTGCGGCACGATCGAGTTGCGCTGCAATTCGCTGATCAGGTTGCCGACATAGAGCGTCATCCTGACTTCGGCGCGGCTGCGGGTCGCTTCGGTATAGCGTTCCGTCAAGAGCTGGTTGGTCAAGACGATCACGCCAATCGCCATCACGATTATAACGACGTTGAGCAGCCGCCAGATCCAGCGGCCCCAACCGGCCTGCGGGGCCGAGGTGCTATCGATATCGCTCATGCCGCCAGACTAGGGCCGCCCCGATGAACCCACAAGCGCGGCGAAAGATGTCCGGCCTCAGGCGGCGGTCATTTGCGCAACAAGGCTCTGGAACAGGGCCCTGCCGTCGGTGCTGCCATGCGCGGGATCCACGGCCCGCTCGGGGTGCGGCATCATCCCAAGGACGCGGCGATTGTCGGACAGAACACCCGCGATATCGGCCATCGCTCCGTTGGGGTTGTCGACATAGGTAAAGGCGATGCGGTCCTCGCCTTTGAGGCGCGCCAGTGTGTCCTGGTCGGCGAAATAGTTGCCGTCATGGTGCGCGATCGGCACGTTGATCACGGCCCCCTCGGCATAGCTACCGGTAAAGGCGCTATCGGTGGTTTTGACCTTCAGTTTCACGGTCTTGCAGACGAACTTGAGCCCCGCGTTGCGCATCAGCGCGCCCGGCAAAAGGCCGGTTTCGGTCAGAACCTGAAAGCCGTTGCAGACACCAAGGACAAACCCGCCACGATTCGCATGTTCGATCACCGCTTGCGAGACCGGCGACTGCGCGGCGATGGCGCCACAGCGCAGGTAATCGCCGAAAGAAAATCCGCCCGGAACCGCGACAAGATCGACACCAGCCGGCAGCTTGGCATCCTTATGCCAGACCATGGTCACATCCGCACCCGCCTGACGCAGGGCTACCGCCATGTCGCGATCGCAGTTTGAACCGGGGAAAACGATGACGGCAGCTTTCATGGCGCGCTCCGGGTTATCTGGCCTGCCCGCCCATAGACCGAATCCGGCACAAGGCAAAGACCAGAACAGGCCCCACCAGCACATTTCGACGCGGCATTTCGCCCGACGGCCGGTCGGGCGATCCATTTTGCGCCACAATGAATCCCCAAAGACGTCCAGCCACTGCCATCGAGAAGACACCCTCCCCACCGAAGGTGGCAAGCGAAACGGTATTCCAAGGGTGGCGTGATGATTTCAATCAGCTTCTGGGCGCGCGGCGACAACTCGTCAGCCGCCAATTCGGAAATCAATTCGGTCAACACGGCCCAGGTTCCCGTCACCGAGATCACCTTCGTTGCCGTCCCCGGCGCAAGCGCCCCCGATGATCCCTATGGCGACATCTTGCTCGATCCCAACAACGGCGGGGTTGATCCTGATACACAGGTTATCATCAACGGCGTGCAGATGGATTTCACAGTGGAGTTTTCCGGCAATCTGCCGACGTCCAAGAAATTCACGGATCTTGGCGTTGAAAACAAAGAAGTCGTCGTGATCTCCGCTGGCGGTGAACGCTACTATTTTATCGCCGATGGGACGGGCACCTACGAGATCATGGACGCCCTGCCCAGTGGCTCCGTTCCGATCACCGGCGTCCAGACCACGACGATCGTCGTCTGTTTCGCTGATGGCACGAAGATTGCCACCCCGACGGGCGAGCGTCTGGTCCAGGACCTCAAGGTCGGGGATCTGGTCCTGACGGCCGACAACGCCGCAAAGCCGATCCGCTGGATCGGCGCGCGCACCATCACGACCGCTGATCTATTCCTTAGGAAAGAGCTGCGTCCGGTTCGCATCCCCGCAGGAACCTTCGGGGCGAACCTGCCGCACAGCGATCTTTACCTTTCACGCCAGCATCGCCTGGCTGTCGAGGGCTGGACCGTGGAAATGCTCTTCGGGCAGGATCGGGTTCTGGCCCGCGCCGGCCATTTGGAACAGGGGCCGGTTCGCGCCGTGATGCCGTCGGGTCCGGTGACCTATTATCACCTCTTGCTTGACGATCATGATCTCTTGCTCGCAAACGGGCTTGCCGCGGAAAGCTTTCAGCCCGGCCCCGTCGGCCTCTGCGCTCTGGACGACGCCGCACGCGCCGATCTTGAAGCGCTGGATCCCGCCCTGCTGTCGAAATCGGGAACCGCGGCCGCCTATAGCCTGAAGGCCCACGAGACCGCCCTCCTCTTGCCGCATCTCTTCGCCGGGGCCGCGCCAAGGGCCAGCGCGGGAATCGACCGCCTGGCCGCCTGACGCCTAGGTTGCGAAATCGGTAATCACGGCCACGCCCGGCGGTGTCGGCCCGTTGAACGCCGCCAGTTCACGCGAGGCCTCCGAAAGCGCGATCCGCCGAGTCACAAGCGGCGTCAGATCGACCCGCCCCGATGCTATCATCGACAGAAGGCTCGGATAGCGCCATGCCGGCATTCCCCGCGTTCCAAAAAGCGCCAGCTGGCCGGAATAGATTGCATCCATCGGGATTGGCATCGTCAGATGCTCGCCCGCCGGCATCCCGACCTGCACCATCCGCCCCAGTTTGCGCAGGGATTTCAGCGCCGGAACCGTGGTCGCCGGAACGCCGAGCGCCTCGACCGCCACATCGGCCCCGCCGCCGGTGATCCGGCGGACAGCCGCGGCCGCGTCTTCCTTCGAGGCATCGACCACCGCCTCCGCCCCGAGCGAGAGCGCGAAATCGAGCTTGTCGGCCACCACATCCACCACGATAACCCGCGCCCCGAGCGCCCGCCCCAGGATCAGCGCCGAGACCCCTACGCCACCACCGCCAAACACGGCGAGCCATTCCCCAGCCGCCAGCGCCGCACGGTCCGTCAGCGCGTGCCATGCGGTCGTCGCGCGGCAGCCAAGGGCAGCGGCGTGAGCGGGGTCCATACCTTCGGGAAGAGCCGTCAGGTTATGATCGGCGTGCGGCACGGCGATTTTCTCGGCGAAACTGCCAGCCTGGGTGAAACCCGGCAGAGCCTGATCGGCACAGATCGTCTGACGGCCCGCCGCACAGTCGGGGCATTGGCCACAAGCGAGGATGAACGGCGCGATCACCCGATCCCCCACTTTCCAGCGCCCCGTCCGCGCGCCCACGGCGATCACTTCGCCGCAATATTCATGGCCCGGGATATGCGGGAGCGGCACTGGGTCCGACCCATTCCACGCGTGCCAATCCGACCGGCACACACCGCAAGCCAGAACCTTCAGGACAACGCCGTCCTCGGGGCAATCAGGATCAGGAACGTCCCGCATCTCAAGCGGGGCGTTGAACTCGGTCAGAACGGCGGCGCGCATGGGCAGACCCTTTCAAGTCGCCAATTGCTAGCGCGACTTCGCGGATGGGTCCATGAGGGAAAATTCGGCGTGCGCCAGAAACCTCAGGCGATGTCGATGGTGTAGCTTTCGATCACCGTGTTGGCGAGAAGCTTCTCGCACATCTCGGTCACGCGGGCCCTGGCGCCGGCGGCGTCGGTATCGGTGAGATCAAGCTCGATCACCTTGCCCTGGCGGACGCCCGAGACCCCGTCAAACCCCAGAGCGCCGAGCGCATGGCGCACGGCCTCGCCCTGGGGGTCGAGAACGCCGTTTTTCAACATGACATGAACGCGGGCTTTCATCGGGGCAATCCTTGAAGCTTAGTTGATCAGGGTCGGCTTGTTCGGCCGGTGGGTGACGTTAGAGGGCAGGACGCCGAGGCGGCGCGCCACTTCGGTATAGGCATCGGTCAGGCTGCCCAGATCGCGGCGGAACACGTCCTTGTCGAGCTTCTGGCCCGTCTCGATATCCCACAGGCGGCAGCTGTCGGGGCTGATCTCGTCGGCTACGACGAGACGGTGATAATCGTTGTCCCAGATCCGGCCGATCTCGATCTTGAAGTCGATCAGACGGATGCCGACGCCGTGCATCACGCCCGACATGAAATCATTGACCCGCAGCGCGATGGACACGATGTCGTCAAGATCTTGCTGGCTGGCCCAGCCGAAAGTGACGACGTATTCCTCGGGCACCAGCGGATCGCCGAGCGCGTCGTTCTTATAGCTGAATTCGACGATCGGGCGCGGAAGCTGGGTTCCTTCTTCCATGCCGAGGCGCTTGGCCATCGAACCGGCGGCATAGTTGCGCACGATCACCTCGAGCGGAATGATCTCGACCTGGCGGATCAACTGCTCGCGCATATTGAGCCGCTTGATGAAATGGGTCGGAACGCCGATTCCCTGAAGGCCGGTCATGAAAAACTCGGACAGGCGGTTGTTGAGAACGCCCTTGCCGTCGATCGTCGCCTTCTTGGCGCCGTTGCCGGCGGTCGCGTCATCCTTGAAATACTGGACCAGCGTTCCCGGCTCGGGGCCTTCATAAAGAACCTTAGCCTTGCCTTCGTAGATCTTCTTGCGACGGGCCATGCCTACCTCTCGCCCACACGCGCGGCCCCGCCATAGAGCCTCACAGACGTGCGTCATGTGGGCCTCATAGTCCAAGCCCCCCTTGCGGGCAAGCGCATCCGGGGGCATATCAGGATTAACAGCAATTCCAGAGTAAGGACCCGAGCCCCATGTCCACTTTCGACGATCGCGAACACGCCTTCGAAGCCAAATACGCCCTCGACGCCGAGATGCAGTTCAAAGTCGCCGCCCGCCGCGACAAGCTGGTTGGCCTTTGGGCCGCGGGCCTGATGGGTAAATCGGAAGATGACGCCAAAGCCTATGCCGCAGATGTCGTGCGCGAAGACCTCAAACACGCGGGCGACGAAGATGTTTATGAAAAACTGGCCGCCGACCTTGGAAGCCTCGCAGACGAAGCCACGATCCGCGCCAAGATGAAAGAGCTGCTCCTTGTTGCCAAGGATCAGGTCATGAAAGAAGTCGTCTGATCCCAAGGCCTTAACTCAAGAGCCCAGACACAGTTGGCGGCGCGCGGCACAAGCCGGGCGCCGTTTCTTTTGCCGCCTTAACGCTGCCTTCATCGGCGCCCCCTAGGCTCGTCTCCGTGGTGAAGCGGGAGCGGTTTATGGAACTGGGGGAAAAGCGTCTTCGGGGCGCGCGTATCTGGCACCTTTGGCCCGTCGCGGCCTTGGCGGTCGGCCTGTGGATACTTGCGAAACGGCTTGAAGGCGTGGAGCCCTCGCATGTTCTTGACGCTCTCGGCGCGGTGTCACCCGCCGGCTGGATGGGGGCCATCGGGGCGACGTGGCTCAGCCTGATGGCGGTCGGGCAATATGACGCGGTGCTGCATCGGGCCCTGAAAACCGGAGTATCGCCGCGCATCGCGCGCCGGAAGGGTCTTATCGGTATCTCGATTGCCCAAACCGCCGGCTTCGGAACCCTGGTTTCCGCGTTGGTCCGGTGGCGCTGCCTGCCCGATTGGTCGTTGTGGGAGGCCGCGCGGTTTTCGCTGCGGGTCAGCCTGTCGTTCCTGCTTCTCTGGTCCTTGCTGGCCGCCGTCGCCCTGGCGCTTTGGCCGGGCGCCCCGGATCCGGCGGTCTGGGCCGCCGCGGTTGGCCTGATCGCCGGGTGGCCTTGGGGCGTTCGAACTCGTCTTGCTCGCGCTCTTGCCTCACTCCGACCAGGCGGCGCTGATCGGCGCGATCCTGGCGTTCCGGATCATCTATTACCTTCTGCCCGCTTTTCTGGGGCTATTGGGTCTTTTGCGCCCTGTCGCCCCCCTTGTGGCGGAACGGCAAAGCGCGCCCATGCCGTCCGAGTGGGGTCTCGTTCGCCAAGGAGCAGCGATCCTGCGCGCCGGTCCTGCGCTATGGCTGTGCCGCGAAAGGCTGGGCCTCGGGATCGCGATCGGGCCCGCGTTTGGCCCTGCCGAAATTGGCTCGTTTTCCAGAACGATGCGCCGCGCGGGGCTTGTCCCGGTGCTCTACAAAGCGGGCCGGGCCGAAGCATTGGCCGCCAGATCCCTCGGCTGGCAGGTGCTGAAGGTCGCCGAGGAGGCGATCGTCGATCCCCAGAAGTGGAGCCCGGAGGGATCCTCCCGGCGCCAGCTTCGGCGTCACCTGCGGCACGCTGCCCAGGCGGGCATAAGACTCGAGGCCCCCCGACACCGGCTGCCGATTGCCGAAATGGCCCAGGTCAACACCGCCTGGACTTTGAAGAACCGGCGCGAGCGCGGCTTCAGCATGGGGCGCTTTGCGCCCGACCTCCTCGAACAACAGCGGGTCTTCCTCGCCTATTCGCGCGACCGGCTGCTTGCATTCGCAAGCTTTCACGCAGGCGCGCAGGACTGGTCACTTGATCTGGTGCGGCACGTCGACGGCAGCCCGGACGGCACGATGCACCTTTTGCTGACATCCGCAATCGAGACCTGCCGCGCCGAAGGCATCAGCCGCCTGTCCCTGGCAGCGGTGCCCGCAGCGGGAGAAACCCTCACACGCCTCCTGCCCGCCGCAGCGCTCGCGCCGGGGTTGAGGCGTTTCAAGCAAAGTTTTGCGCCAGATTGGGAACCTCGCTATCTCTGCGCCGCCGGGACGTTCACCATGACCCGGGCCGCGCTCACCGTTGCGGCGGCCATCCATTTCCCGGGGCCTTCCCTTCAACGCAGGCCTCCATGCGGCCCGCTCTCGGAAATTCGATTTGAATTGCCGGCCATATTATGCGATTGCGACGAGTGGAACCTGCAGCCCGGGCAGGCCGCTACCCTGCCCCAGATCACAGGCCCCGCTCATGACCGACGCCCTCTCCCGCCTTCTTGACAGCCGCGACTGGCTCTTGGCCGATGGCGCGACCGGAACCAACCTCTTCAACATGGGGCTCAGCTCGGGCGATGCGCCGGAGATGTTTAACCTCGAACATCCCGATCGGATAAAGGCGCTCTATGAAGGCGCCGTTCTGGCCGGTAGCGATCTGTTCCTGACCAACAGTTTCGGCGCCAATGCCTCGCGGCTGAAGCTGCACGGGGCCGAGGGCCGTGTGCGCGAGCTCAATCGCGTCGCCGCGGAGTTGGGCCGCGAGGTGGCCGACCGCGCCGGGCGCCCGGTGGTCGTGGCCGGCTCGGTCGGTCCTACTGGCGAAATCATGGCCCCGATGGGCAGCCTGACCTATGACCGCGCGGTCGAGATCTTCCACGAACAGGCCGAGGGCCTGAAGGAGGGGGGCGCGGATGTTCTTTGGGTCGAGACGATCTCGTCGGCGGATGAATTCCGCGCCGCAGCCGAGGCCTTTTCGCGTGCTGGCATGCCCTGGTGCGGCACCATGAGCTTTGACACGGCAGGCCGCACGATGATGGGCCTGACATCGGCCGACATGGCCAAGATGATTGCCAAGCTGCCCTACCAGCCGCTCGCATTTGGGGCCAACTGCGGCGTCGGCGCCTCCGACCTGCTTCGCACGCTTCTCGGCTCCGCCGCCGCCGCCCCGGAACGACCGCTCATTGCCAAGGGCAATGCCGGCATCCCCAAGTATCACGACGGCCACATCCACTATGACGGCACGCCTGACCTCATGGCCGAATACGCGATCTTGGCGCGCAACGCCGGCGCGAAGATCATCGGCGGCTGCTGTGGCACGACCCCCGAACACCTGAAATACATGCGCGAGGCTCTTGAAACCACGCCGCGCGGGCCGCGTCCCTCGCTCGAGTTGATTGTCGACAAGATCGGCCCCCTCTCCTCGACCAGCGATGGAACCGGTGACGATACAGGCCCCACACGAGAACGTAGCGGGCGCCGCCGTCGCGGATAGGGGGCTGTCTGCCCCCCGTCCGCTCCGCGGCCTCCCCCCGAGGATACTTGCGGGCCTCGGAGAAGGGCACCTTCGTCTCCGAGGCCCGGAAATATCCCGGGGGACGGCACAAGGTGCCGGGGGGCAGAGCCCCCTACTCCGCCTTCAGAAGAGGGCCAGCTGATCGCCGGACCTTGAGGGAGGGTGAAAAAGATCCGTTCGCAAGGCCGGCAGGGTCCGGTCGAGGCCATGCCGGCGGAGCGCCAGATCGAACCGTGCCCGTATCAGCTCGGCCCAAGGCCCCTGCCCGCGCATCCGGCGGCCCCATTCAGGATCATAATCCCGTCCGCCATGCAGTTCCCGCACCCGCCCCATCACCCGTTCGGCGCGGTCCGGGACATGGGTCTCGAGCCAGTCTCGAAAAAGGGGAGCAACCTCGCGCGGCAGTCGCAAGACAATCGACGACGCCGCCCGCGCGCCCGCCTCGGCACCGGCGGCCACGATCGCCTCGATTTCATGGTCGGTCAGCGCCGGAAGGACAGGCGAGACCATCAGGCGCACGGCAATTCCCGCCTCTGAAAGCCTGCGGACCGTGGCCAGCCGCCGCGCGGGGGCCGGCGCGCGTGGCTCGAGCAAGCGGCACAGTGTCGGATCCAGCGTCGTGACGGATATTCCGACCCGCACGAGGCCCTTTTCCGCCATCGGCGCCAAAAGGTCGATATCGCGCTCGATCAGTGCGCCCTTTGTCACGATGGCGACCGGATGATTGAACGCCGCAAGAACCTCAAGGATGCCGCGCATGATCCGCCGCTCTTTCTCGATCGGCTGATAGGGATCGGTGTTGGTGCCGATGGCGATGGGCGCCGGCGCATAGCCCCTTGCCAGGAGTTCTGCGCGCAAGACCTCGGGGGCGGCGGGCCGCGCAACAAGCCGCGTCTCGAAATCGAGGCCGGGCGAAAGCCCGAGATAGGCATGACTTGGGCGGGCAAAACAGTAGATGCACCCGTGTTCACAGCCACGGTAGGGATTGATCGAGCGGTCAAAGGAGATATCTGGCGAGGTGTTGCGGGTGATGACCTTGCGCGGCCGTTCCTCGCGAACCTCGGTTCGCAAAACCGCCAGATCCTCTTCAGGTTCCCAGCCGTCATCGATCCGTTCGCGGCTGTAGGGCTCGAACCGGTTTGTCGCATTCGAGCCTGCGGCCCGACCCGGGGTTCGCAAGCCAAGACCGTGCTCATGAGGCGAGGGACGATGTGACATATCCGGAACATATCGTGAACCTACCGAGCGATACCAGCGAAACTTTTCCGTCGCGGCATGGATTTGCCGCAAGCCGGAACGCCCCACGCCGAATGCGCGGGCCCGACAGGGCGGAGCGCGCAACATTTCCGTTGACCCCGCGTCGGTTCAGAGGCAGGCAGTGTCGCAATCCGCTCAGACCGACAGCGGATATACGCGCAAATCCGGTGTGAACCCCGCCCACTGAACAGGTGAGTACGCCAATGTCCGACGAAGACGAAATCATCCTCTCCGAACTCAACGACGAAGACCTTGTCGCGCAGATGTTCGACGATCTCTATGACGGCCTCCGGGAAGAGATCGAAGAGGGCGTCAACATCCTCATCGGGCGCGGCTGGGCACCCTATCGCGTTTTGACCGAGGCGCTCGTCGGCGGCATGACCATCGTCGGCGCCGACTTCCGCGATGGTATCCTCTTCGTTCCCGAGGTTCTGCTGGCCGCCAATGCGATGAAGGGCGGCATGGCGATCCTCAAGCCGCTGCTGGCCGAAACCGGTGCGCCGCGCGTTGGCAAGATGGTCATCGGCACCGTCAAGGGCGACATCCACGACATCGGCAAGAACCTTGTCGGCATGATGATGGAAGGCGCGGGCTTTGAGGTTGTCGATCTTGGCATCAACAACTCTGTCGAAAAATATCTGGACGCGCTGGAAAGCGAAGGACCGGATATCCTGGGAATGTCGGCGCTTCTGACCACGACCATGCCCTATATGAAGGTCGTGATCGACACGCTCGTCGAAAAGGGAATGCGCGAGGATTATATCGTCCTGGTCGGCGGTGCGCCGCTCAACGAAGAATTCGGCCGGGCAATCGGCGCCGACGCGTATTGCCGCGATGCGGCGGTGGCGGTCGAGACCGCCAAGACACTCGTTGGCCGCAAGCACAATCAGGGCGCCCACGCCTGATCCCAAGACGATATGCAAACCATTGCCCCGCGGCCAAACCGGCGCGCGGGGCTTTCCTTTTGCGCGTGGTCTTCCCATATTCCCTCCAGGAGGTGCGCCATGCCGCTTGACCGTCTTGTCTTGATCCTCGTGACCGTTCCTGCTGCCGCGGGCGGCACGATCTGGATTGCGATGCTCTTTTTTTCGGCATCCCGGATTTCGCCTCTGGCCGCCGTCCTGACGGCGCTGCCTATAGCCCTTGGGCTCTATGTGGTCTGGCGGGTAATCTCCGAACGCCTATCGAACCGCGACAATGACCACTACGACAAGATCGAGAAATGACATGCTGATCACCACGACCGACACCATTCCGGGTCGCGAGGTTGTTGAAACCTTTGGCATGGTTCGCGGCTCGACCGTGCGCGCCAAGCATATCGGAACCGATATCGTCGCCTCCCTGCGCAATCTGGTTGGTGGCGAGATCACCGGCTATTCCTCGCTTCTGGCCGGCGCGCGCGAGCAGGCGATCGACCGGATGAAGGACGAGGCGCGCAGCAGGGGGGCCGACGCCCTGATCGGCTTTCGGATGGAGACCTCGACGATCATGGGCGGCGCGTCGGAAATCCTGGCCTATGGCACGGCTGTGCGGCTGAAATGAAACTCGACGACGCAGCGCTGACGAAAGAAGGCCTCGGGCCGCGCGGCAAGGGGCGCATTCTCCTTTTGGCCTGCGGCGCGCTGGCGCATGAGATCGTGGCGCTCAAGACGGCAAACGGTTGGGATCATATCGATCTGCAATGCCTACCGGCGATCTTTCACAACAGCCCCAAAAAGATCACGCCCGGCATCGAAGCGGCGGTGGCCGAGCATCGCCAGTACTATGACGAGATTTTCGTGGTTTACGCCGATTGCGGCACCGGAGGTCAGCTTGAAGCGACCTGCAAACGCCTTGGCGTCGAGATGCTGGAAGGGCCCCACTGTTACAGTTTCTATGAAGGCAACGCCGCCTTCGCACAGCGCGACGAGATCACAGCCTTCTACCTTACCGATTTCCTCGTGCGGCAGTTTGATGCCTTTGTCTGGAAGCCACTCGGCCTAGACCGGCACCCAGAACTGCGCGAGGCCTACTTCGGCAATTACACCAAGCTCGTCTATCAGGCCCAGATTGACGATCCGGCGTTGACCGAAAAGGCCAATGCTTGCGCAAAGCGGCTGGGCCTTGCTTTCGAGCGCCGCTTTACCGGCTACGGCGATCTGGCAGCAGCCTTGGGGGCGCTGTCCTAGGCTGCCGCGGCGGCGGTGGCGCGGATGCGTTCGACCATCGCCCTGAGGCCATTCGATCGCTGCGCAGAAAGGTGATCGTTGAGACCAAGGCGGCCAAGCTCGGCCTTGGCGTCGATTGCGGCCACATCCTTGACCGGCACACCCGAATAGAGCGCGTGCAGAACGGCAATCAGGCCACGCACGATCATGGCGTCACTCTCACCTTTGAACCCAAAAACACCGCCTTCGATTTGCGGGACCAGCCAGACCTGACTGGCGCAGCCCTCGACCTTGAAGGTCGGGGTCTTGAGGCCATCGTCCAAAGGCTCCATCGCTTTGCCGAGGTCGATCACATGACGATAGCGGTCTTCCCAGTCGTCGAGAAACTCGAAGGTCTCGGCAATCTCTTCAAAGGCTTCCGTGGCCATGGCGCATCCTCTTTGTTGCCAGCCCGACTTAAGGAGGATGGCCTCAAAGGTCCAGTGCCCGCTTCCCAAGACCGCAGCTTTCGGCTAGCCCTAGAGCAAGGGGGACGGTCATGCTGAGAAAACTGGCGATCGCGGTGGGGCTGGCGGCGGCGCTTTCGGGCTGTGCGAGGGTCTCCGAGTCAAGGTTGAATCCGCTCAATTGGTTCGACCCTGCGCCCGAAGCGACGAACGAAGCGGCCATCCAACGCAAGCCTCTGGTGCCGGCTCGGGCCGAGGTGACAGTTGTCGATGCCCGCGTCTTGATCGAATCTTTGGTTTCTGCCTCGCTGGAAACGTCAGGGAGCGGCGCGATCCTTCGGGCAACCGGAGTTGCCGCAAGTCAGGGATATTTCAACGCCGAGCTTGTGTTGGTCGATGTCTCGAATGGCGTTCTGACCTATGACTTCCGTGTCGAGCGCCCGGCGGGCTTTGAGGCTGTGGGCAGCGCCAATTCGCGGCAGATCACCGTGGCGACCGTGATCGATGCCGCCGTGCTGCGCGGGATAAAAGCGGTCGTGGTGCGCGGGGCGAGCGCGACGAAACGGCTTTCGCGATAGGTCAGAGGCGAACCGTCACGACCTTTTGGCCCTTGGTCGCGAGGCCGACCTTTCCATCGCAAAGCATCAACGCCTCGTTGCCAAACACCTCGGCCCGCCAGCCATGCAGCGCCGGAAGATCGCGTTCTCCGGCGGCAATGGCGTCAAGCTCGGTCGAGGTGGCGATCAGCTTGGCGGCCACGCCCTCGTTGTCGGACTTGGCCTTCAGAAGAACGCGCAGAAGATCGGCCAGCGCGGGATTGACCTGAAGTTTCTCATGGCTTTGGTCGACCTTGGGCAGCTTGTCATTCGGCATCTCGAGCCCGGCTTTCACGGCCCGCAGGATGCCTTCGGCAATCTCACCCTTCCGCGCTTCGCGCAAAAGGAGGCGGGATCGGCCGAGATCTGCTTCGTTCTGCGGCTTGGTCGAGGCCAGCTCGATCAACGCATCATCCTTGAACACCCGCGAGCGGGGAACATTCCTGGCCTGCGCATAGCTCTCCCGAAAGGTCGCAAGCTCTTTCACCACCGCCATGAAGCGGCCCGAATGGTTGCGGGTTTTCACCCGCTCCCATGCGTTCTCGGGATGGGCCTCGTAGGTCGAGGGATCGGTCAGAACGGCAATCTCTTCGGCAACCCAGCGCTCGCGCCCCGTCTTGGCAAGGCGGGCGGCCAGCACTTCATAGATCTGCCGCAGGTGCGTCACGTCCGCCAGCGCATAGGTTGCCTGCGCCTCGGTCAGCGGGCGGCGGGACCAATCGGTAAAGCGGTGCGACTTGTCCAGATCGGCCTTGGCGATCTTGCGCACGAGGGTCTCGTAACCGACCTGCTCTCCATAGCCGCAGACCATCGCCGCAACCTGCGTGTCGAACATCGGATCGGGAATGACGCCGGCATCGACGAAGAAGA
Organism: Marivivens sp.; assembly: GCA_030827165.1. GTDB lineage: Bacteria > Pseudomonadota > Alphaproteobacteria > Rhodobacterales > Rhodobacteraceae > RFZI01. The sequence goes on along the minus strand of JAURFB010000024.1, from coordinate 14,151 downwards.
TCTCAAGATCCTGCCGCGCGGCGTGAAACACTTTCACGACCGCCTTGTCGCGGAAAAGCTCATAGACCGGCTCAAGCGAAAGCCCCTCGGCCAAGGGATCGACCAAGACGGCGTCGCCGCCCTCAGGATCGGAATAGGCCATCTGCAAGAGGCAGAGCTTCGACCAAAAGGTCCGCTCGCGCAGGAATTCGGTGTCCACGGTCACATAAGGATGCTTGGCGGCCTCGGTGCAGAAGGCGGCCAGAGCTTCGGTCGTGGTGATCATCTTCATCGGATCGGTCTTTTCTTGCGGCGTTGGGGTTTTGCGTTCTTAGGCCAAAGCCTCGGTCTTGGAAAGGCCTCGACCCGACCGCCTGTTGCAGCAGGGCGACAGCCCGATCAAGCCGCGATCGCCGCCGCCCATCTGCTTGCCTTCGGAGGAAATTCACCCTAGATTCAACGCAATGCTGCGCAAGCGCCTGGGGGGGCCGTTGTTGCAGGACGTGTCAGCCCCATGGCGACTACAGAATTTTTCTGACAGGCGATCAGCTCGGCCTTTATTCCTCCGTACATGTATCCGGACAGAGCAACGGCACAAAGGTCACGCTGAACGATGTTTCGACATTCGGGAGCCCGACCGACGTCTATCGGATCGTTGTCGATGATGTGGCTGCCGGCGATACAGGTCTGACAGCGGGTCAAACTGTCTCGATCTATGAATATCCCAGCGGCGATCTCGTCTATACGGGTCTCTACCCCGACACCACGCTCTATAACGGACGCGCCTGGTCGGACACGCACCTGATGCTCGACAATGGCGACGGCAGCGGGGTTGTGATCAGTCTCAACGGCGTGACCGACGGATCGATGCAACTTGGCCCCGGCGCCAGCGTCCCACTCGGGGTCGAGCTGCCCTTCACCAGCCTGCCTCCGACGCCGCCGACATTTCCCTGCCTCGCAAAAGGCACGCTGATCGAAACCGACATCGGCCCATTGCCGATCGAAACTCTGCGGATCGGCGATAAGGTCACCACTCTCGACAGCGGGCTTCAGAAAATCAGATGGATCGGCAAGCGCGAGGTTTCGGCCACCGGCCCGGACGCACCCATCGTTTTCGAACCCTGCGCCCTTGGCAACTATCGCCGCCTCACGGTCTCGCCGCAGCACCGGATGGTGATGACCGACTGGCGCACCGAGATGTATTTCGGCCAGCCCGAGGTTCTGGTGGCCGCCGTCCATCTTGTGAACGGATCGACGATCCGGCAGGTGCCGCAGCCCAAGATCACCTGGTTCCACATCCTCTTCGAGCGCCACGAGATCATCTTTGCCGAAGGTATCCGCACCGAAAGCCTGCATCTGGGGGCCGAAGCTCTGGGGCGGCTGGACACCAAGGCACGGAACGAGATCCTGGCCCAGTTCCCCGAGGCCTCCCATCGCACCCTCGAAACAGCCCGCCCCTGTCTGCGCACCTACGAGACCGCGCTGATACCCTCGGACAGAAAAACGGGCGTCCGGTCATCGGCGGCATAGCGGCGCAAGACCGCCGGATAGAGCGCGTGCTCCATCGGCAAAAGCCGCACGGCAAGGCTTTGGGCTGTGTCGCCCGCGTCAATGGCAATCCGCGCCTGCCCAAGGATCGGCCCGCCATCAAGCTCGGCCGTGACCTCGTGCACCGAACAACCGTGTTCGCCATCTCCCGCCTCAAGCGCGCGGGCATGGGTATGCAGGCCCTTGTAAAGCGGCAAAAGCGAGGGATGGATATTGAGCATCCGCCCCGCCCATTTGCGGGTGAACTCGGGCGTCAGAATCCGCATGAAACCGGCAAGGCAGACGATCTCGACCCCTGCCTCGCGCAATACCCGATCCAGCTCGGCCTCGAAATCCGCGCGATCCTTGCCGAAGAGGCGATGATCGACAACGGCTGTCGCAACGCCAAGGGCGCGCGCCTTTTCTAGGCCGCTCGCCTCCGGATCATTCGAGACCACCAGAACAGGCCGCGCCGGATGATCGCCGGTCATCGATTTCACGAGGGCGACCATGTTGGACCCGCCACCAGAGATCAGAATGCCGACGCGTCGCTTCACAAAAGCCGTCCGTTGTAGGAAACGCCCTGCCCTTTCACGACGCGGCCGATTGGGCGCACGTCCTCGCCCTCGGCCCGCAGAACCTCGGTCAGCGCCGCCGCACGATCTGCGGCGGCAACGACGATCATGCCAATGCCCGAATTGAAGGTCTTGAGAAGCTCGGGCTCTTCCATATTCGCGGTCTCCGCCAGCCAGCGGAACACACCCGGAAGCGTCCATGTGCCAAGATCAATCTCGGCGCCAAGCCCCTCGGGTAGAACCCGCGGCAGGTTCTCCGTAAGGCCGCCGCCGGTGATATGCGCCAGCGCATGAACGCCGCCCGCGCGAACCGCCGCCAAGGCCTGTTTCACATATAGACGGGTCGGCGTCAGAAGCGCCGCGCCCAGGCTGCCCTCGCCAAAGGGCGAGGCCGCGTCCCAGCCAAGGCCCGACACCCCGACCACCTTGCGCACGAAGGAATAGCCGTTGGAATGAACGCCCGACGAGGAAATCCCGAGAAGCACATCCCCCTCTTCAACCCCCGCCGGCAAATCCGCGCCGCGCTCCATCGCGCCCACGGCAAAGCCTGCCAGATCGAAATCGTCCGCGTGATACATCCCCGGCATCTCGGCCGTCTCGCCGCCGATAAGCGCACAGCCCGATTGCGCACAGCCCTCGGCAATGCCCTCGATGATCCGCGCAGCTGCATCCACATCCAGTTTGCCCGTGGCGAAATAGTCCAGAAAAAACAAAGGCTCGGCGCCCTGACACATAAGATCGTTCACACACATCGCCACAAGGTCGATGCCGATCGTATCGACATTGCCGGTATCAATGGCGATCCGGAGCTTGGTCCCAACGCCATCGGTCGCCGCCACGAGAACCGGATCGACATAGCCCGCACCCTTGAGATCAAAGAGCGCCCCAAAGCCACCCAGACCCGACATCACCCCCGGCCGCGCCGTCCGCTTGGCTGCCGGCTTGATCCGCTCTACCAACGCGTTGCCCGCATCGATATCAACACCCGCGTCCGCATAGGTCAGCCCGGTCTTGGTGCTCATCTGGTCCCCTTTCTCCGTTGCCGCCCCGATACCCCAACCCGCCCGCGCTGACCAGTGACAACTTGACCCTCCCCCGCCGCCCAGATAGGCAATCGGCAGGCGGGCCTGTAGCTCAATGGTTAGAGCAGAGCGCTCATAACGCTTTGGTTGGGGGTTCAAGTCCCTCCGGGCCTACCAAACCGTCCTCCCCCTTCTTTTGGCCGCAAATACTCCGGGGGAGCCGCCCGCAAGGGCGGCGGGGGCAGAGCCCCCTCAGCGCGGTATCACGATCTCGGCCACAAGGCCGCCCAAGGCCTCGCTTTGCCCGAGCCTCAAGCTGCCCCCGTGCATCCTCGCCACATCGGCAACGATGGCCAGCCCAAGCCCCACGCCCGAGCCCTTGTTCTGATTGCGCGCGGGGTCGAGGCGCGTAAAGGGGCGAATCGCCTCGTCCCTTTGCGCCTCCGGTATGCCGGGGCCGTTGTCCTCGACAGAAAAGATCACGGTACGGTCCGTGGCCCTCACCCCGATCCTCACTTCGCTTCCATAGCGCAACCCGTTGCCGATCAGATTGTCGAGCGCGCGGCGCAGGGCCAGGGGCCGCAGGGGCAAAGACACTGTCCCCGCCTCCAAAGATGCCTTGCCAAGATGCACCGCCTGCCCCGCCCGCTCCGCATCGTCAATGACTTGCCCCAGGAGCACGGCGGGATCGACCTCTTCGGGTTTGTCTGCCGCATCTTGCCGGCCGAACTCGAGGAAAGCGTCGACAAGGTGTTCCATATCCTCGACATCCGCGATCAGCGGCCCAGCTTCTTTCCCGTCCATCATCGACAGGGCAAGACGCAATCTTGTCAGAGGCGTTCTGAGATCATGACCGACCCCCGAAAGCATCAAGCTCCGCGTCTGCACCTGCCGCTCGATCCGCGTCCGCATTTCAAGGAACGCCGTCCCCGCAGCCCGCACTTCGGTCGCGCCGGTCAGGGTAAAGGGCACATTGCGGCCCTTGCCAAACTCGGCCGCCGCCTCGGCCATGCGCTTGATCGGGCGCAGCTGATTGCGGAGGAAGAAGAAGGAAATGAGCGTCAAGAACGCCCCCATGACAAGCATGATCACGATGAGCTGATGGGGGTTGCGCGCCGCCACACGGGTGCGGGCGAAATCCACCGCGACCCCGCCTCTGGAAGTATCCAGCCACAGCCTGACCCGCCAACCGACTTGCAGATCGACAACCGTGACTTCGGGTACCGCTTCCAGAAATCGCCGCATGGCGTGGCCCGAGAGATCATACCACTGCACCACCGGATTCACCGAATCCGGATCGGCTTCGAAGTCCACCTTCATATTCATGGCGCGGCCGAAACCCTCTGCGAAAACGACTGCGGCAGCGGCGTCAGGCGCCTCCGCAATACCCTGCGCAAGATACGCCAGCTCTTCGGCCACGGTCTGGGTCATCTGCCGCGTGACCCAGTCATAATGGCGCTGAATGAATACCACCGAGACGATGAGCTGCACCGCCACCACTGGCATCAAGAGGATAAGTGTCGCCCGCCCGTAAAGGCTGCGCGGCATGTATTGTTTGAGCCAAGCGAAAAACATACCTAAAGCTAGCCGCGGATCGAAACGGAAGAAAGCACCATGACGGAGGAGAAACGCCCTGGGGCCGGAATTGCCGAAAGCCTCGGTGGCGGTATCGCGCGGGTGCTTGCTCCCAACCCCTCGCCGATGACCTATTGGGGCACCAACAGCTATCTTCTTGGCGAGACAAGCGTTGCGGTGATCGACCCCGGCCCCGCCAGCAAATCCCATCTCGATAATCTCGTCGCTGCGATCGGGGGGAGGAAGGTCAGCCATATCCTTGTCACCCACAGCCATATCGATCATTCCCCCGCCGCCCGGCCACTTGCCGAGATCACAGGCGCGCCGGTTCTTGCCTTTGGCAATAGCGCCGCCGGTCGCAGCCCCACGATGGATCGGCTCTCGAGGCAAGGGCTTGCCGGGGGCGGCGAAGGCGTGGATCCGGATTTCGCGCCGGATATCCTTTTGGCAGATGGTGATCTTGTGGACGGCGATGAATGGAGGCTTGAAGTCTTTCACACCCCCGGCCATTTCGGCAATCACCTCTGCCTGAAGTGCGGCGACGACCTATTTTCCGGCGATCATGTGATGGGCTGGGCCAGTTCGCTCGTCTCGCCGCCTGATGGCGATCTTACCGACTTCATGGCCTCAACCCGCCGCCTGACCGAGATCGGCGCCAGCCGCGCCCTGCCGGGACACGGCCATCCGGTCGACGATCTTGATGCGCGCCTTCGCTGGTTGATTGACCACCGCCTGTCGCGCGAGGCGCAAATCCTCGCGGCCCTTGCAAGCGGCCCCGCAACCTGTGAGGCGCTCACAGCCGCCATCTATACTGACGTCGCCCCGGCCCTCCTGCCGGCCGCGGCCCGCAATGTCTTTGCCCACCTCATCGATCTGACCGGCCGCAAGCTTGTTCTCGCTACCCCGCATTTGTCCGTTAATGAAATCTTTTCAATAGCTTGAAGAAAATCTCCCCGAGCGGGAGTTTTTTCACCACAACCCACTGGACGCCGCCGCGACCCATTGCTATACGGCCCCCGTGTTCCGGCGTAGCTCAGCGGTAGAGCAGTTGACTGTTAATCAATTGGTCGTAGGTTCGATCCCTACCGCCGGAGCCAGCTTCCTCAAAATTCCCTAATTTTATAAATGGTTGCTGGTATTTTACCAGAAAGTTGGTACAAGGTTTTGGTACAAAGTTGGTACAAGGACCTCTGCTTTGGCACACAGGCTATCCGGCTTGGACCGCTCCGCATCTGGGATTTGGCGATTTAGGAGAGCCGTTCCTGAAGATGTCCGCTCGATCTTGGGAAAGCGGGAGTGGAAAGTCTCTTTTGGGACCAAGGATCGAGAACAAGCGCTGATCCTGTTCGCCAAAGAGCACAAGCGTTTTGAGTTGGCTGTTGCCTACGCTCATAGCAAACTAGCGAGATATCCATCGGCGACATTGACCAAAGCCCAAGAAGCTCAGGCCATGATAGCGATAGCTGGGATCGACCCACGCGAAGCGCCACCAGTAAGGAAACCAGGTCAGACCTTTGAAGATTTCCGCAGTGAGTTGGCGGCTTGGTGGAACTATCGTGATTTGTTGGTCATGAACTATTTAGAAGACCACACCGACTACGCTACCATGCAGAAAGACTACGATGCAGGTCATTGGCACGGACAAGGCTATGTGGCCCCCATGCTTGCCAGCTATGACCCAGAGTTGGTTGCTGAGATAAGGGCACAGCTGGAGGGTCGAAACCCCAGCAAAGCCACGCCGACCCTATGGGACGCCCTCCACCTGTACTTAGACACCCAGTCGCACAAGAAGCCTGACCGCTCCCCAGAGAAGGCCCACAAAGCCAGACTACAGGCTGAGACTGCTATCAGGGTGGTTGGGGGCCTTTTCAGCGGCAATGAAACCAAACTTGCCGACCTAGATCGAAGCAAGGTTAGGTCAGGATGTAGGGCCGCTTGGCCGAACTACGGAACCCATAACAAATACATCAACATCCTGTCAGCCATCCTGAACAACTGGAACACTGAAACGAACTCGAACCTATTCAATCCCTTCGCTGGCTTGCCAAACTCAAAGCTAGAGCAGAAACACGCTTCCGCTAGAGTGTCGTTCAACCCAAATCAGTGGCGGGCTTACATCGAACTTTTGAAGCAAGACCGGATACAGGAAGTTGGCTTGATTGGCCTTATAATGGCTTTCACAGGTTGCAGGACTGAAGCTGCCTCTGGGCTGGAGGTTCAAGACGTGCACCTGCGAGCCGAAGTCCCGTACATTGTGTTCAAAGACAACGATATTAGGACGCTCGACAAGGACACCCGATCCAGAGCCGTGCCAATAGTCCCAGAGCTAGCCAAGGCGTTGGCAAAGTATTCCGCCCCATCCGGTCTCAGTGAAGCGTTCTTTCCGAGGTTTGGAAACGCCAAGGGAGCGCAAAACGTCAGTGTGAATCTGCGCAACAGGCTTTCAAAGCTACTGGGCGGCAAGGTTGAGGGTCTAGTACCCTACTCGTTCCGTCATACTCTCACAGACAAGATGCGAGCCTCAGGCATGAGAACCGACCATCAACATTACATCATCGGTCACGAGTCTCCTGAAAGCACGAAGATACACGAGAAATACGGGACTATGATGCCGCCGAAGTTTCTGTCCGATGGCTTGTTGCAGGCTCTCGAACAGCCCGACTGGGGCTTCGTAGCGTAGACTATCCGCCGGATCGACGCTTCTGAGGTCATGTAGCTACCTGCCGCCAAACCAAATGGCTCAGCGACAGGTCTTTCTACTTTCAGGCTCCTTTGCCGACTCCGGCAAAACCGGTCATGCCGCCGTGCATCTGCCCAGGCACATGGCCGCCGCGGTTCGGGCCTTGACCTGTAGCACCCGAAGTCGCCAATCCTTTGTGCACCTCGCCGTAGGTTCCGGCGACGCCTGACGCACCTGGAGCATCTGCAAAGGCTGGAGCCGACAAAGCAGCAAACGCGACCAGTGATACAGAAATTAACTTCTTCATTTGGATTCTCCCTTGTTTGCAAGTGTTCAAGATAAGAGCGCACAAGGGGCAACAGATTACAGAAGTCACAAAAAAGTCATAATTGCTTGAGCGAAAGCAATCATAGCGGCTCAAACCTGCCGTGACCCTCTGCCAAAAACAAAGTAGAGCCATCACAGTTTAGCCGCCTGCACTTCCCTCGCTTGCCGATCAAGCTGAAGGTCTCGCCGTTGTGGGACTTGAGAAGCTCCAGGTCGACCACGAGTGTTAGGTCGCACTTCGAGCAGTGAGCTCTGACCTTCACACCCTCAGCGATCATGTTGCCTACAGTCTGGTAGCGCCGGGGTATTAGCCGCTCGACCCGACCTTTTGGCATGACACCCTCGCTGCTGTATGTTCATCCTTTGTTCTATTTTGCCAAGCAATGTTGTGGCAAGAGCGAAACTGACAAACACCTCGACCTATATGATCATCACTTGCCTTTTGAGGTAAGCATTGCCTTCCCCGCTCGCAAACGCGTCACTGAAAACTACTGACGTCGGGGGCTATCCAAGATGCTTCAGCTGAAGCCGCTGACATGTCTAGGGAAAACCAGCACGCCGCGCGGCTCGATCAATGGCGGCGATGACTACATCAGCGTGGGTGTGATGCGGCATATGCCCCGCTCCCTCAATTTCAGTCAAAATTGCGTTCGGTAGGACGAGTGACACCGGTCGCGCGTGAACATCAATTGGAACGATGGCGTCGGAGGTCCCGTGCACCAACTCGACTGGAAGAACCAGTTCTGGATAGGACTTTGACATTTCGACAATGTAGGGGCGCAGATCATTCACCTGACGTGAGTTCGCCCGTATCGTGTCGCTCCTTAGAGAAAGCGCAGGTCCGACGTAGTCTGAATAGCCCCTTGGCGCTTCCGAGGGAGCAAAGATCAACTCAATTGTGTCCGACACATACCTGTCCGGAACAAACGCTGACAAAACCGGGGCCAATAGCGCTCCGCCCAATGACGTCCCGACGTAGCGATAGAGAGGGTCCAATTTTCCCGGCCAAGGCAGAGATACCCCGCCTACCGACACCACTGCCGCCAAGGTGTCAGGCATAGTGACCGCCCAAGCAAGCGCAACCGCACCGCCGTAAGAGTGACCCAACACTATGGGTCGATCCGCCCCTAGCATTGCAGCCGCCTTCTGCAACATGGCCGCCTGTTCGGCAGGACTTTCACCCCGAGTTGCAAACGCTCCGGCAAAACTGGGGCTGACCCTGTCTGTATAGCCCAGACCCGGGCGGTCGAAGATGATGATCCGGTAGCGGTCAGTCAGCTCGCTCGCCAAAGAGAATGTCATGTCACGCGTATTGCCGTTCGCCCCGTGGATCAGCACTAGATCCGGACCGTTTCCCAATACGACTGCATGGACTTTTCGCCCGCTGACCTCGAGGAACTGCCCCTCCGGCGGGTAAGCCGAAGTTGCCTCAGCCTCATGGCGTTGGGTCAACCAGAGGACAATCAACACGAAGAGTGCGATTAGGACCGAAATAAGAAGCAGGAGACGCAGCATCTCCGCAATCTATTGAGCGGTTACTGAGATGCAAGAATGTCTAGTTTCAAAATATTAGTGGGTCAGAAACTTTTAAACAGTGGGTCGCAGGTATGAATCCTGCACGGCTCACCACTGATCCTCCTTAGAATCGATGGAATCAAAGGCAGACTGGCGCCGTAAGGCGAGTGTTCCGTCCGACCACGTCACTTTGCCCCAGCGCTCAGCGCCGGAGTTATAGAGCTGCCCCCGTGCCCAGAGTTGAAGAAGCAGCTGGTCGGCTTTGAGCGCCGCACCACGCGAGGCGGCCGAGACATTATCGACCATGCGCCCAGCAGCCATGACGATAGAGCGAATGCGGTGGCGGGGGCTGTCTCAGTCTCTGTTAGGAAACAAGCGGTGCCAAGGGTCAGAGGTTTCGGAGATTATCCGGCAGCTCGACAATCGTTGATCTAGGAGCCGCGTCAAGAGCTCGCAAAGCTCATTGGGATATCGCCCGCCCGCGCCGGAAAGCATCGTGCCGATGGAACCCAGGCCAATCATGCACTAACATTCAAATTGGACCAGTCAGATGGGGCTGATCACAGCGCGAAGGGCCCGTACTTTACCATGGAACAGGTTTCCCCGCCCAGTCAAAGAAGTTGCCATTGTCCGACGGCTCCAGCCCTTCCAGAACGCTAAGAATATTCTCAGCCGCTACGTCAGGGGACACTTTGCTATGAGCAGGGTAGGCGTCCGTAAACGGTGTCGATACCGTTCCGGGATGCAGTGCCACTACAATCGAATTTTTCCGTTTCCGCGCGATTTCGATCGAGGCGGTGCGTACAACCTGGTTCGCGGCAGCCTTTGAAGCGCGATAACTGTACCATCCCCCCAAACCATTGTCTCCAATAGAGCCGACACGCGCGGTAAGAACACCGACGATAGCCCGCTGCTTGAGCGGGAGGAGCCTTGCAGCATGGCTGAGGACGAGTGCCGGTCCGATGGCATTTACTGCAAAGACATGCGCCATATCGCCGGCCTCAATCTCTGAGAGTGACTTTTCAGGGCGTTTGTTTGACGGGGCAAGGATTCCAGTCGCGATCAGGACCTTGTCAAAGGTCCCATCGAGCTTTTCGAGATGGTCAGCTACACTCGATGGATCAGTGATGTCGAATCCATCCCTTGACCTAGAGATTTCAAGAACCGCATTTCCTGCAAGCATTAGGGCCTTAGAAAGCGCCCCTCCAATCCCGCCCGATGCCCCTATCACAAGTGCTCTTCCAGTCATTTCGCTGCTCCTCGCCGCGATCGGTGGCATCTTTCGGAACAGTATCTGACATCGTCCCAGCAGGCTGACCATTTGCGCCGCCAGGTGAATGGTCGGCCGCAAGAATGGCATGGCTTTTGGGGCAGATTACCTTTTTGTTTTGTATATTTGGTCATCCCGCACCGGCATTCCATGGTTACGAACAAGACCAAATTTGGCCTCTATCTGCTACGCCTCAGCCAGTGCTGTAGATCAGTCGGATCATTTCCCACAACGACCGCTATCTCGTGAGGTGAATAAATGGCCTCGCCAGAAGGGCTTGGCAGTACTGGGCCGTTGCATGTGCTGATGAAAGTTCTGTGGATTTCCCGACAAGCCGCCCGATTTTTTTGATCGCCTTGAATTGAGTGACCGTATCAAGAACAAGCATTGAAGGACGCAAATGGACAATTCCTCACCTATCATTTTGTGGTTTCGCAGGGATTTCAGACTGGGAGATCATCCGGCACTGGCTGAGGCCTGCCAAACTGGTAGGCCAATCATTCCGGTATTCATTCTCGACGAGGTAGCCGGGACCTTTGGAGCCGCCCCGAAGTGGCGGCTCGCCCAAGCAATCAAGACCTTCGGACATTCACTAGAAGAAGTGGGTTCACGTCTTGTCTTGAGGCGTGGGAACGCGACTGAGGCCTTGAATGCGCTCGTGAAAGAAACAGGCGCTCAGGACGTTTGGTGGACGCGAGCATATGACCCCGATGCAGTCGCGAGAGACACGGACGTCAAGAAGCTACTAAAAGCTTCAGGCATTGAGGCAAAGAGTTTCCCGGGCCACCTCCTTTTTGAACCCTGGAACGTCAGTCCAAAGTCGGGCGAGTTCTACAAGGTATTTAGTCCAATGTGGCGTGCCGTCAGAAAGCTTTCTGTTTCTGCACCCGAACATGCGCCCCGAAGGCTGAGGGTGCCTACTCAATGGCCGGAAAGTGTCCATCTGCAAGATCTGCGTCTAGGAGATGGCGTTCACCGTGGTGCGCCCTTTTTGACTCGATACGCCTGTGTGGGGGAGAAAAGGGCACTAGAGCGCCTATCAGATTTCTTGATGTCGCGGATCGACGCATACAAGAGCCGAAGGGATTTTCCCGCCGAACTTGCCACATCCCGGCTATCCGAGAACCTGGCTTGGGGGGAGATAGGGCCGCGGACTGTTTGGCACGCAGGTATGCGAGCGCTTCTTGAAGGTAGTCGCGGTGCCGAGCATTTCCTTCAGGAGTTGGTCTGGCGAGAGTTTGCGTATCAACTAGTCTTCCATACCCCTCGTATCACCACACAAAACTGGAGGCCCGAATGGGATGCTTTTCCTTGGTCTCTGGAGGACGATGGCGATGTTCTGCGATGGAAACAGGGCCGAACGGGCATTCCCTTCGTCGATGCGGCGATGCGCGAGATGTACGTCACTGGCCATATGCATAATCGCAGCCGTATGATCGTTGGATCGTATTTGACCAAACACATGATGAAGCATTGGCGGGTTGGTCAGAAGTGGTTTGAAGAGTGCCTGATCGACTGGGACCCTGCAGCAAATGCGATGGGTTGGCAGTGGGTGGCAGGTTCAGGGCCGGATGCGGCCCCCTATTTTCGCATCTTCAACCCCGAGACACAGGCCGAGAAATTTGATCCACATAACACCTACATTCACCGGTATGTCGCCGAACTTGCGCCCAAACCAGGACCCGAGGCTCTGGAATTCTTTGAGGCCTGCCCGCGCAGTTGGGACCTCTCCGCTGCAAATCAATATCCCAAGCCCCTCGTCGGGCTTTCCGAAGGGCGCAATCGGGCTCTGAACGCCTACCAAAATCGAGGTCAAGACGGCACTTTAATGATCGAACAGGCTCTAATTCTTTAGGCATGAGAATGAAACTCGCGATGATCAGATTTCGTCAGGATGCGACCGCTTCAGGACCCATAGAGATCCCCCAGAACGGCCCTTGCGGTCCGACCCTTTACTATGATGGGTCGTGCCCACTGTGCACGAGGGAGATAGCGTTCTATGCCTCAAGAATTGGAGGAACCAACCTCAAACTCGTAGATGTGTCTCAAGGGGACGGCGATACGGTTCATGATTTGGCACTTGAAGAGGCCATGCGACGCTTTCACGTCCGCCGTCACGACGGTGTTCTGATTTCAGGAGCCGATGCGTTTGTAGAGATTTGGCGTGCCCTGCCAAACTGGTCTTGGTTGGCGAAGGTTGCGTCTCTTCCTGGGACGTTGGCGGCTTTGGAACTGTTCTACAGGGGATTTCTGTGGATCCGCCCCGCAATCTCGATGGCATTATCCAAACTCGGCGTCTCGACCGCGAAGCCTAGATCTGGGACAGGAGTGGCGCCAAACAGGTGATGCGGCGCAATATAGAAATTGGCTTGAGACGTTGAAGGATGCTGTCTGGCATGTGGGTAATTAGCTGCGTCTTCCGACCGTGCCATGAGGAGATCCTAGCAAAAGAGGGTCTGATAAGAGTGGCAGGTGACACATAGAGAAGTGCGACCTAACGCTCATCCATTCCAGTCGACCCTGACCATTGCCTCGTTTCGTCTCATGAAGGGAGGGGTGAATGGGCCATTGTAAGTAGCTCTAATCACCTGGCCAGATGCAGCAACTCCGTCTACGGCCAACTGGTTCAGCAAATCTGACTGTGCTTTTAGAAAATTCTTTTCATTCGCACTACCCTTGTAGGTTCGCACCGCGTAGTAGCCGCCTTCGACGCTTACGATTTCGACGCGAGGGTTCGTGGGCTTTGGTGCGGTCTCCAGCGTGTATTGCGCTGGGAGAAAGAATTGCATGAAGCCCGATTGGCCACCAGAGGACTGAGCGACAGGCACCGTCATTGCGATCTTTTCTGATTGGGCCACTGGTGTAGTCATAGCCACCTTCTCTGAAGCAGTATTTGCGCCAGAAATGTACTGGAACAGTAATCCGAATGACCCATTTTGGCTCCCGCCGGACGTGACTTGTGCTGCTATTCGATCTTCATATTGTCGAATTTCATATTCACCCCCTTGGTGCACAACACGATAAGAAGGTTCTTCGTATGCCATTGCCGCTCCTCCTGTCATTAATGCAATGAGCGCAACCAAGGGGCGGATCATTGATGATAGTTTGCTTCGTAAATTAATCACAAAATTTCTGAGGAAGGTCACTCAGATACATCGCATGCATCGAAATGGGGCTGTATGAAGGAAAGAAGCAACGCAAGGGCCGCAGTCAAATGGTGCCGGTCTAGCAAACTACTAATTCGATCCCGAATCCGTGGCTTGCAGAACGATTGTTCCTTGGGCCTTTGCAGTCTGCCTAGCCTCATACGCAGCTTTCTTCTCAACGTACTGCTCTTCAGTTAGTCCGTGCCAGCCGACACATTTTCCGGTTGGGCTACGTCCGCAGGTGCAATCTGACATTGGTATCTCCATTGTTTGTCAGGTCTTATACGCATGAGCCGCCAAGGTGGTTCAATTCTCCGTGGAACCAAGCAAGAAAAACCGTTGAGCCATCACACCCAAGGGTCACTTCATAGGGGAAATGTCCCTTCTGGGGGACGACTGTCCGTCGTCAGAGTTTTTGGGCCAGTTGGCGGGCTGAGCTAAGAGAGGGTCTGGCTCATCTGGTTCATGTGATTATGCGGCGGATTTGCGGTGAAGCAAGCGCCGCGTTTCGATGGTCTTCCGTTTGATCCTTTCT
>JAURFB010000063.1 GCA_030827165.1 Marivivens sp. | reverse complement strand
GCTGCACTGAAGGAGATCGGCGGGATTGACCGACAAGAAACAGGCCGTTGGCTCAACAACCGTGCCGAGAATTCACACCTGCCATTTCGACGAAGAGAGCGGGCAATGCTCCGCTTCCGGCAGATGCGAAGTCTTCAGAAGTTCTCCTCAGTCCACGCCTCTGTCTCAAACCATTTCAACCAGGAACGCAGTCTCTACTCACGACAAAACTTCAAACTACAGCGCGCCGCGGCACTTGCCGAGTGGCGCCTTCTTTGTTCCGCATAGGTTCGCGCGTTTGGAGGCAAACTGAGACTGGTTCGAATTTGTCTGACACCACCGTCCCCACTATTCGGGACTTCGCATCGGCGTTGCCATGGATGAGGCCTTCGGCTTTTACTACCCCGACGATCTTGAGGCTTTTCAGGCGCACGGCGCCGAAATCGTCTCCATCGACATGATCCGCGATCCGCAACTGCCGTCGATTGACGGCCTTTTCATTGGTGGCGGCTTTCCGGAGGTTCACGCTGCCGCCCTCGCCGCCAACCGGTCGATGCGGGAAAGTATCAAGACAGCGCTTGAGGCTGGCCTGCCTGCTTATGCCGAATGCGGCGGGCTCATGTATCTGTGCCAAGACCTGACCTGGAACGGTGAGACGCATCCCATGGCCGGATTCTTCGACGCCGCGACGGTGATGCAAGACCGTCCGCAAGGGCGGGGCCATGTTCGGTTCCGGCCCTCTGCCACGGCGCTCTGGCCCGCGACAGGGGCAGAGCAAAAAGCGCACGAGTTCCACTATGCCCGCCTCGATCACATGGCCCCGCTTGCCTTCGCGCGGGAGGTGACGCGCGGCCACGGGATCGACGGGCGGCACGATGCCCTCGTGAAAGCCAATACTCAGGCCGGTTTCTTCCACCTGAGAAACACGGCCCAATCTCCGTGGGTCGCCGATTTCTTCGCGTTCGTCCGATCGGTCCGCCGCTGACGGGCGCAATCGGCACCGCCTTGCGGGTCGAATTGCGACGGCCAGATGTCGGTCGGAGTAGGCCGCACCCGCAGCGATCCAGCAAGATAGCATTGGGACAAATCAAAGCCTGAAGGATCGGGCAGGAAGCCGAGAAGATATGTCGAACGATCCCCTTCTTCAGCCCTTCTCGCTGCGTCACCTGACGCTGCGCAACCGGATCATGACGACCAGTCACGAGCCGGCCTATGCCGAAGACGGAATGCCGAAAGAGCGCTACCGGCTTTATCACGCCGAGCGGGCGAAGGGCGGAATCGCACTGGCGATGACGGCTGGATCGTCGGCGGTGAGCCACGACAGCCCGCCCGCCTTCAATAATATCCTCGCCTACAAGGACGAGGTGGTGCCGTGGATCCGTGAACTCACCGATGCGATCCACGAACATGGCGCGGCGGCGATGATCCAGCTCACGCATCTTGGCCGCCGCACCGGCTGGGACAAGGGCGACTGGCTGCCGCCGGTGAGCTCGACCTACGACCGCGAGCCAGCGCACCGCTATTTCGCCAAGATGGCCGAGGATTGGGACATCGCCCGCATCACCCGCGATTTCGCCGATGCCGCCGAGCGGATGAAAGCGGGCGGGATGGACGGGGTCGAGGTCATGACCCACGGGCATCTCCTCGATCAGTTCTGGTCGCCGCTTACCAACCGGCTCGACGGCCCCTATGGCGCCGAGAGCCTTGAGACGCGGATGAAATTCGCTCTCGACGTGATTGCCGCCGTGCGCGAGCGGGTGGGCGATGATTTCGTCGTCGGTGTCCGCTTTGCACCCGACGAGGTGCAGGAAGGCGGCGTCACGCCCGAGATGGGCCTTGAAATCGCCCGCCGCCTCAAGGCCACCGGCCAGATCGACTATCTCAACGTCAACCGTGGCCGCATCCATACCGATCCGGCGATGACCGACATGATCCCGGTGCAGGGGATGAAATCCGCCCCCCACATCGATTTTGCCGGGGCGGTGCGGGCCGAGACGGGAATGCCCGTCTTCCACGCCAGCCGCATTCCCGATGTGGCGACAGCGCGCCACGCGGTGGCGGCGGGGCTTCTCGATATGGTGGGGATGACGCGCGCCCATGTGGCCGATCCGCATATCGTCCGCAAGATCATCGAAGGGCGCGAGCATGAGATCCGCCCCTGCGTCGGGGCCACCTATTGCCTCGACCGCATCTACGGCGGGGGTGGGGCGCTGTGCATCCACAACCCCGCAACCGGCCGCGAGGCCACCATGCCGCACGAGATCGCGGCGGGCGGCGGCGGCAAAAAGATCGTCGTTGTCGGCGCAGGTCCGGCGGGGCTCGAGGCCGCGCGGGTGGCATCGGGGCGCGGGCATGAGGTGATCGTGTTTGAAGCCGCTCCGGTGGCCGGTGGGCAGGTGCTGCTTCTGGCGCAGAACCCGCGCCGGCGCGAGATGCTCGGCCTTGTCGACTGGCGGTTGGCGCAGTGTGAGGCGCAGGGCGTGACTTTCAGGTTTAATACCTATGCAGAAGCCTCTGATGTTATGACGGAATCCCCCGATGTGATGGTGATCGCCACGGGCGGCATGCCGTCTACGCGCCTCCATGAGATTGACGCCGAGCAGCCGCACGCCGTTTCAGCTTGGGATCTGATCTCGGGCGATGTGAAACCGGCGGCCAATATCCTTGTCTATGACGAGGCGGGCGATCATCCCGGCCTGATGGCGGCCGAGCTTGCCGCCAAGGCAGGATCAAGGGTCGAGGTGATGACCCCCGATCGCACTTTTGCCCCGGATATCATGGGGATGAACCTCGTTCCTTATATGCGCGCGTTACAGGACAAGGATGTGACTTTCACCGTCGCGCGCCGCCTTCTCGCGATCTCGCGAGAGGGCAACCGGCTTTCGGCGCGGATCGGCACCGACTACAGCGCTCATTCCTTCGAGCAGAGTTATGACCAGATCGTCGTGAACTATGGGATCCGTCCGCTTGACGATCTTTACTTCGACCTGCGCGAGGCCTCGGTCAACCGGGGCGAGATCACGCAGGCCGAGCTGATCGCCGGGCAGCCTCAAACCATCGTCACCAACCCCGAGGCGAGTTTCCGCCTGTTCCGCATCGGCGATGCGGTCTCGTCGCGGAATATTCACGCCGCAATCTATGACGCGCTGCGGCTGATGAAGGATGTCTAGGCGCTAGTATTCGGTGTTCAAAGCATCCTCGGACGGAATTTCGCGCGTCCGGCGGGCCATGTAGTCGCGCAGCGCCTCGTCGGTGGCCTGATCGAGCCTCGGTTCCTCGTAGTCGCGCAGGAGTTTCCGGGCGTAGTCCAGAGCCCGCGCGGTAATCTCTTGCGCCCCTTCCGCCTGCCACTGCTCGATCGAGTTATTGTCGAAAAGGCGCGGCATGAAGAAGGCGCGCTCGAAATTTTCGAGCGTGTGGGGATGGCCCAGGTAATGCCCGCCCGGCCCAATATCACGCACCGCAGAAAGGCCTGCGTCGAAATCGTCCCAGCGGATGCCCTCGGCCATGCGATAGCCCATGGCGCAGACCTCGGCATCAACGACAAACTTGGCGACCGAACAATGCATCCCCGCCTCGTTCCAGCCGGCCGAGTGCCAGATGTAATTGCAGCCCGCGTGCAGCACCGCGTTCATCGTCATCGCGCTTTCATAGCCGGCTTGCGCGTCGAAGGTCTTGGCGCCGCCAAGCGTGTTTGAACTGCGCCACGGCACGCCGTAAAACCGCGCCATCTGGCCGATCATGAAGTTCATGAGGGAAATCTCGGGCGTTCCGGCCATCGGTGCGCCGGATTTCATCGAGACGGTCGAGAGGTAATGTCCATAGATCGCCGGGCATCCCTTGCGGACAACCTGCGTATAGGCCAGCGCCGAGAGCGCCTCGGCATTCAATTGCGCCACGGCGGGGGCGACCGAGGCGGGCGTGTTGGCACCGCCAAGGACGAATGGCGAGCACAGGACCGGCTGGTTGCGGCGGCAAAACGCGCGCATCGCCGAAAGCATCGTCTCGTCCCAGACGAGGGGCGAATTGCCGTTGCAGTTGCCGGTGACAACCGGCGTTTCCTCCATCACGTCGCGGCCAAAGAGAATCTCGCACATCTCCATCACATCCTCGGCGTTCTTGCCGCTTGTGGTCATGCCCATGAAGGTCTTGTCGGAATATTTCATCGACGAATAGGTGATGTGCAGGTGCCTGTGGCTAACCACCAAGTCCATCGGCTCGACGATGTGATGGGCGCTGGAATGCAGCGCGGGCGACATATGCGCGAGCTTGTGGAACATATTGAGGTCGGCGATTGTCGGCCAGCGGCGCACGTCATCCAGATCGCGCAGGAAGGGCGCGCCCGTCATCGGCACGAAAATCGAATGTTTGCCGCCGAAGGGCAGGCTGCGGTCGGGATTGCGGGCGCGATAGGTGAAACCCGAAGGGATGGTGGCAATCAATTCGCGCACGAGGCCCCTGTCGAGAAAGACCCGATCCCCGCGCACGTCAGCGCCTGCGCGACGCCAGTCGGACAAGGCTATCTCATCGCGGAAGACGACCCCCACATCCTCGAGGATTGCCATCGAGGCTTCGTCGATGCGAGTGATCTGGTCTCCGTTCATCGGCTCGCAAAGCGGCAGATTGCGCTCGAGCGCGGGCAACATGGAGAAATCCGGCGCCGAGCGCTTGGCCCGTCGGGCCGCGCGGCCGCCGCCGCGATGGGGCTGGTCGTCGAGGTTGGTCATGATGCCTCCCGCTGTCGCCTTGAGAAAATCTCAGGGTCGAGCGGAAAAAGCTGCTGGCCGCGACATCTAGGCGTCAGAACGCGCCAGCACATTCCAGAAAGCGATGGCGGCGGGGCTTAGGCGCGCGTCTTCCCGGCGGATGATGTGCAGCTCGCGCCGGCTGATCGGATCGGTCGGGGCGATGAACCTCAGCTCGGCGGTTTCGGCCGGAACGGCGCTTTTCGGCAGGATCGTAGCCCCCAATCCCGCACGGACGAACGACAGAAGGGCGCTTGTGTTGCGGGCCTCGATCTGGCTTCGGGCCATCTGGATGGCAACTTCGGTATGTTCGACCAGTTTGCCAAGTGGATTGGCGATGAAAGGTTCAAGCCGCAGGAGCCCCCAGCTTGGCACGCCGCTGGACGCATCGATCGCGCCGCCTGCTGCACAGACGATGCCGAGCTGATCGCGCTGGACCGGGATGCCTCCGGTCTGTTCGCCGGGGCGGGCCGAAAAGATGCCGACATCGGCCTCGCCCAGCATAACCCTGTGCCGAACGGCCTGACTGCCCTCATCGCTGATCTCGAGCCTGACTTCGGGCCGATCACTGCGGAACGCTTCGATGGCTTTGGGCAGAATGCTTGTCGTGGCCGAGGGCACGGCGGCAATGCGGACGGTGCCCGCAAGCGAGGTGGCGTGCCGTCCAATGGCGTCGACGCTGCGGTCATAGGCATCGGTCGCGCGGACGCTTTCCTCCAGCACCCGCTCGCCCAAGGGGGTCGGGCGGTTCTTGCGGTCGGTTTCGAAGAGTGGCGCGCCAAGTTCCGCCTCGAGTTGCGAAAGAGCCATGGAAATGGCCGAGGGGGTGCGCCCGAGGATATCGGCGGCTCCGGCCAAACTACCTTGTTCAGCGACAATCCTGAATGTCTTCAGGAGTTCGAGGCGCATTTCAGCGATCCTTGAGTAAACTTCAACAGTTCAAGATTGCCTGAAAACCTGTCTAGGGTCTAGGACAGTTCGAGGAGGATCTCATGCCGCAAACCAATTCCATCTTTGTCGCGGGCGAATGGCGCCAAAGCGCTGCGACCGTCGAAAACCGCAACCCGTCGGACCTGTCTGATCTGATCGGCGATTATGGTCAGGCGCGCGCCGCCGACCTTGACGACGCGCTGGCCACCGCTCGAGCGGTGCAGCCGATCTGGGCGCGGGCAGGGGTGCAAAAACGGCACGATGTGCTGATGGCGATCGGAACCGAGCTGATGGCGCGGGCCGAAGAGATCGGGCGGCTTCTGTCGCGCGAAGAGGGCAAGCCCTTGGCCGAGGGCAAGGGCGAGCTCTATCGCGCGGGTCAGTTCTTCACCTATTACGCCGCCGAGGCGCTGCGCCTTCACGGCGATCTGGCCGAGAGCGTCCGCCCCGGCATCGAGATCGACGTGCGGCGCGAGCCGGTGGGCGTGGTCGCCATTGTCAGCCCGTGGAATTTCCCCGTGGCGACGCCCGCGTGGAAGATTGCCCCCGCGCTTGCCTATGGCAATGCGGTGGTCTGGAAGCCCGCAAACCTCACGCCGGCCTCGGCCGTGGCTCTGACCGAGATCATCGCCCGCCAGGATATCCCCAAGGGTTTGTTCAATCTCGTCCCCGGCCCCGGTGCCGCGGTGGGCCAGCGGCTTGTCGAAAGCCCCGTTGTCGATGCGATCAGCTTCACGGGCTCTGTTCCCGTCGGCCGCCAGATCGCGGCCTCGGCCATTTCGTATATGCCCAAGCTGCAGATGGAAATGGGCTCGAAAAACCCCTTCCTCGTGATGGACGATGCCGACCTCGATCTGGCCGTCACCCATGCCGCAGGCGCGGCTTTTGGCGGGACGGGCCAGAAATGCACCGCCGCCTCGCGGCTGATCGTGCATGAGGAGGTCCATGATGCTTTCGTCGACAAGCTCACCAAGGCCGCCAAGGCCTTTGTCGTCGGCCATGCGCTTGAAGACGGCACCCAGATCGGCCCCGTGGTCAGCGCGAGCCAACTCGCGCAGAACCTCGACTATATCGCGGTGGGGCAGGCCGAAGGGGCCGAGCTTCTCTGCGGCGGCGAGCGGCTCGAGCGCAAGACCGAGGGCTATTACATGGCCCCCGCCGTCTTTGCCGGAACCCGCAACGAGATGCGGATCAACCGCGAGGAAATGTTTGCGCCGATCACCTGCGTGATGAAAGCGGGCAGCTATGACGAGGCGCTCGCCATCGCCAATGACAGCGAGTTTGGCCTCACTGCGGGCATCATGACCCGCTCGCTCGCCCGCGCTTCGCATTTCCGCGCCAATATGCGGGCCGGGACGGTGATGGTGAACCTGCCCACCGCTGGCACGGATTATCATGTGCCCTTTGGCGGGCGCGGGGCTTCGTCCTATGGTCCGCGCGAGCAGGGGCGCTATGCGGCCGAGTTCTATACCACGGTCAAGACGGCCTATGTCGCCGCAGGAGCGCCGGAATGAACCCGCTGATCGACGGTCTGCAATATGCCAACTGGTCGGAAAAGATCTTCCGCCAGATGCGCGCGGGCGGCGTCGATGCGGTTCATGTGACCATCACCTACCACGAGAGTTTTCGTGAGACGGTGCTCAACATCGAGCGCTGGAACCGCTGGTTCGAGCGGTATCCGGACCTGATCTTTCAGGGCTTTACCGCCGCCGACATCGAGATCGCCCGGCAGACGGGCCGCTCCGCGATCTTCTTCGGCTCGCAAAACCCCTCCTGCATCGAGGATGATATCGGCCTCGTCGAAGTCCTCCACCGGCTGGGGATGCGCTTCATGCAACTCACCTATAACAACCAGTCGCTGCTTGCGACCGGCTGTTACGAGGCCGAGGATGGGGGCCTGAGCCGCATGGGCCGCGAGGTCGTGCGCGAGATGAACCGGGTGGGCATGGTGGTTGACATGAGCCATTCGGGCGAACGCTCGACGCTCGAAGCCATAGAACATTCCACCCGCCCGATCGCCATCACCCACGCCAACCCCGCAAGATGGCATCCCGCGCGGCGCAACAAGACCGATACTGTTCTGAAGGCGCTGGCCGAAAGCGGCGGGATGCTGGGCCTGTCGCTCTATCCTCATCACCTGAAGGGCGGGAGCCAGTGCAGCCTTGCAGAGTTTTGCGACATGGCCGCCCGCGCCGTTGACGTGATGGGGGCCGGAAATGTCGGGATCGGCAGCGATCTCTGTCAGGATCAGCCCGACAGTATCGTCGAATGGATGCGGGTAGGCCGCTGGACCAAGGTCATCGACTATGGAGAAGGCAGCGCCGATGCGCCGGGCTTTCCGCCGATGCCCGACTGGTTCGGCGACAACCGCGATTTCGGAAACATCGCCGAGGGCCTGAAGAACCGCGGGATGAGCGAAGCCGAGGTGGCGGGGATCATGGGAGGCAACTGGATGCGATTCTACGCTGACAGCTTTGGCCCGGAGGGCGCGGTTTGAACGCCCCCGAGCGCTTCCGCCGCGCGCCTGCCGAGGTGATGCGGATGGCACGGATGGGCTCGGCCCATCCCACGCGCCTGTCGTTCCTGCGCGTGATGCTGCGGCGGATGCGCGATGAAGGCTGGCGCTTTGATCGGCCGGTCTGGGAGATCGACGAAAGGGGCGTTGGTCGCGCCGTCTATCGCGCCAAGGGGCCGGAGCGGAGCTATTGCCTTGTGGCCTTTGCCCACGACCTGCCGCCCGAGATGCGGTCGGACCGCGTGATCGCCACAGCTTGGGACGCGACCTTTGCCCTTTTCGATGGCGAACTGACGCGGGCCGATCTTGACCGGCTTGAGGCCAACGTTCCCCTGCAAGAGGCGGGCCGGATCGGACCGAGCGAACTGTCGCTCAGCCGCGCCAACCGCTCGGTGCGGCTTTTCGATCATGTGGTCGGGCGTCTGGCCGAAGGGCAGCAGCCCGATCCCGACGAGGTCGATGCCGTGGGCTATCTGATGCGGACGACCGCGGTTTATGGCTCGGGCAAGTTCGGCGCCGCCGACCGCGCCAAGATCGCGGACCGCCCCGAGATGGCGGCGCCGTTTCAGGCCGAGATGCTCTCGGTTTGGCTGACCCGAGAATTCACCGTCGATCTTGCCGAACATCTGGCGGCGGTGAAAGGCGGGGCGAAAGCGGCCCGCCTTGAAAAGACCATGCGCCGCAGCCTCGGTGTTGGCAACTCGACCGGGCTTGGCATGGCCCCGTTCCTCGTGCGGCATTCGGTTCTTCTCAACAACTGGATGGCGGCAAAGGAAGAGGCCTTGGCCCGTGTAAGGGCCTTGCCAAGGGCCGGCGCGAAAGAGGCTGCCGAATTCCGTGTGGCGCTTCTGGAAGCGATCGAGAATGCCACCCTTTGGAGATCCGCGCATCCGATCCAGATGACCAAGCTGGCCGACCTGCGGGGCGATCTCGACCGGATCGAAGATCACACGCGGCTGTTTCCCGGTGCGGAAAACCACCCTTGGGATGCGCTTTGGAAGTGGGGAGAGTGCCTCTCGCTGGAAGGGCAAGAGGCGCTTCTGGCGTTGATCCTTGAGCCGCACGGTGCGTTGATCGACGATCTGTCCGCGACGATGAGCGGCGATGAAAGCGCCTCATTCCGCATCAACGGCGATATGACGGTCGGCGCTTTGCGGAGACTTGTCGAAACACATTACAATTGGGCGCTTGCCATTGACTTCACCAAGCCCGAAAGCGCGGCCCGCTTCTGGTATGTGTCGGAAGAAAAGCTAGAACCGCGTTTGGGCGAACGCCACGGTGAAGCCGGTGCAGAGCGCGAGCAGCCGCTGGGCATTGCCAAGCTCGCCTCCGAGCTGCACGGCGCGCTTGCGGGGTGGCCCGATGGTGCCCCACTGGCCGAGTTCCTTCTGGCCCGACCCGATCAGCGATTCATGACCCGCCGGGCGCAGATCGCGGCCTGCCAACCCTTTGCCGAGGTGCAGGACAATCTCCTTGCCGCCGATATGCTTCCCATCGACCTCATGCGCTGCAAGCTCGCCTTCTTTGGCGCGAGCCGCTTTGATCCGCGCTCGGACAAATGGGTTCGGATCAGCCTTTTCCAAGGCGAGCCGCACCCGTCCGAGATAACACAGGGTAATGGCGAGATGGACCTTGCTGGAAAGGGCGCTCCGTCGGCGGAGGGGATTGCGCTGTCGGACAATGAGGTTGAGAGCCTCTGCCTCAAGGCCGCGCGTGGCGCTGGGCTGGAGTGGGGGCTTGCGGAAGAGGCGGGGCAGGCGGCGCGTTGGCTTGTGGCGCGGGGTGTCGATGGTCCCGCCGTTCTTTTGCAGCATCTCTTGGCGGCACGCGGAAAGCCCGCGCCGAAGCCGGTTGCCCTAACAAGACTGGAGGCGGCCGGTTCCGCGCCGCTTTGCCCGATCCACCTCGGAGCGACCGTTTCAGACATCGGGTCATTGCAGGGCTGGGTGACCACTGGTCCTGTGGCTGCGCCGCTCCTCCTCGTGCCGTTCCTCGCCCGCCTCGCGGGTCGCGGGGCTGTTGAGATGCGCTGGGAAGGCGGAAGGATCGCGTTAGGCGCCGAGGGCCTAGAGGGCGACTGGGCGGCTCTCGCTGCGGTCTCTTTGGCCGAAATCCGAATCGCCCGGGCAGAAAGCGTGCTGGCTGATGGCGCGGGCCTGCGGGCTCCGCTGACGAAGAGCACGGTTGACGGGCTTTCCGCGCTAGCGATGGAAACCACGGTCCCTGCCACCGAGCAATCGCGCAGCGATGCTGGCGCCAAGATTGACGACAACGACTAGAAAGAGGGCGGATGGCCGAGAAAATCACGCTGAGCCTTGAGGACATCGAAAGCCGAAGCGCTGCGGCGCTCATCGCGCACGGGGCCGGAGACTGGCAGGCGGCCTCTGTTGCCCGCGCCGTGGCCCGCGCAGAAGAAACCGGCAACATCATCTGTGGCCTCTATTACCTTGAAAGCTATTGCAAACAGCTAGCCTCTGGTCGCGTGAAAGGGCAGGTCGATCCCGAAGTGATCCAGCGCCGCCCCGGCGCTGTCACGGTCGATGCCAAGTTCGGCTTTGCCCAGCCCGCCTTTGCCCGAGGCCTGCCGTTCGCCGTGGCCGCCGCCAAGGCCAACGGCATCGCGACCCTCGCGGTTGCCCATTCCCACACCTGCACCTCGCTCGGCTTTTTCACCGAACAGATCGCCGCCGCGGGCCTCATCGGCCTCGGCTTTACCAATGCCTCGGCCATCGTTGCGGGGCCGGGGGGCAAGCTCCCGACCATCGGCACAAATCCCATTGCCTTCACCCTGCCGGGCGAAAACGACCCGGCCATGCACGCCGATTTCTCGACCGCCGCGGTCGCCTTGGGCAAGATCACAATGGCCAAGGCGGCGGGCGAGGCGATCCCGCTGGGCTGGGCTGTCGACAAGGACGGTGCGCCCACGACCGATCCCGAGGCCGCGCTCGTCGGCTCACTGGTGAGTGCCGCGGCCTACAAGGGCTGGGCGCTGGGGCTTCTCGTGGAGTTCCTCGCGGCGGGGCTGACCGGGTCGGTCAATTCGCTCGATGTGAAGGGGCTGAAGGCTGAAAACGGCCCGCCGCATGACCTTGGCCAGACCTATATCCTAATCGACCCCGCCTGCCACGGCGGCGACCTTCAAGGGCGGATTGCGCGGGTGGCCGAGCATATCGCCAATGACCCCGAGGTGCGCCTTCCCGGCGCGCATCAGCGGGCGCATCGCGATGCGGTCGAGGTGTCGAAGGCGCTTTGGGAGAGCGTCTTGGCTCTTGGCTAGACGGGCCTCAGGCGCCCCACGGCAAGGGCGCTGATCGCCACCATCGCGGCTGCTGTCGCGAGACACAGCCAAAGCCCGCCGATCTGATAGGTCGCCCCTGACAGGACCGTGCCAATCAGCCGCCCGCCTGCATTGGCCATGTAGTAGAAACCCACGTCCATCGTCACCTGTTCGTCCTTGGAAAAGGCGAGGATCAGGTAGGAGTGAAGAGATGAATTCACCGCAAAGAGCGCGCCGAAGGCGAGGAGGCCCGCAACGAGCGTGCCGGTGAGCCATCCAGCCGCGCCGCCGCTGAGGTAGGCGGCAAGGGCCAAGAGAGATGGGATCACGAAAAGCGCAAGCGCCGCTGTCCTCGCCGCTCCGATCAGGTCGGCCTCGCTCCTGCGCGAGGCGCCAAGAAGGCGGGGGCGCTGGCCTGCACCGCGCCATAGAGGATGATCCAACCGGCCATGAAGCCGCCGATCATGAAAAACGCCGCGCGGTCGCCTGCGGTGGTGCCGTCCGAGAGGACGCCGCTGAAATAGATCGGGATACCGACCATTAACCACACATCCCGCGCACCAAAGAGAAACACCCGCGCCAGCGACAGGGTGTTGACGTTGGCCGAGCGCGAGAAGACCTCGGAAAACTTGGCCCCCTTCTTGCTTCGCGGCAGGCCGGGGGGCATGGCGAGGATCACGGCGATCAGGATCGCGGCAAGGACTGCCGCCATGCCGAGCACCGCGCCCAAGAATCCGGTCGTCGCCAGAAGTGCCGTGCCAAGGAGAAAGCCCAAGCCCTTGACCGCGTTCTTCGATCCGGTGAGCGCGGCGGTCCAGCGGAAGAGGCCTCCGCTATCCTTGGGCGCCAAGAGCTTGACCGCCGATTTCGAGGACATCTTGGCAAGGTCTTTGGCCACCCCGCTCGCCCCTTGCACCGCCATCACGAAAGCCACCGAAGCTGCGACCGACCAAGCCGGATCGAGCGCCGCCAATGCCAAGAGCGCCGCAACCTGCAAGCCAAGACCGGCATAGAGCGTCGATGTCAGGCCAAAGCGGGCGGCGATCCAGCCGGCGGAGAGGTTGGTCACCATGCCTGCCACTTCGTAGAGCACGAAGAGATAGGCGAGCTGGATCGGGCTGAAGCCCAGCTCATGAAAATGCAGGAGCACCAGCATCCGCAGGGCTCCGTCCGTCAGCATAAAAGCCCAATAGGCGGCGGTGACCGCGATATAGGCCAAAAGCCCCTCGGGCCGCGTTGTCACAGAGAGGTCCCGACCATGAGCGCCACGTCGACCAAACGGTGGGCATAGCCCATCTCGTTGTCGTACCAGGCATAGACCTTCACCTGCGTGCCGTTGACCACCATGGTCGAAGGAGCGTCGATGATCGACGAGCGCGTGTCGTTGACGTAGTCCGCCGAGACCAGCGGGCGCTCTTCATAGCCGAGGATGCCCTTCAAGGGGCCATCGGCTGCGGCTTTGAAGAGGGCGTTGACCTCGTCGGCGCTGGTGGGCCGTTCGACCTCGAAAACGCAATCGGTGATCGAGGCATTCAAGAACGGCACGCGGATCGCGTGGCCGTTCAGGCGGCCTTTCAGTTCGGGATAGATGAGCGTGTTCGCCGTGGCGCTGCCCGTCGTCGTCGGGATCAGCGAATTCAGCGCCGAACGGGCGCGGCGCAGGTCTTTGGCGGGGCGGTCGACGATGGTTTGCGTGTTGGTCACGTCATGGATCGTGGTGATCGACCCGTGGCGGATGCCTGGGCCCTCGTGGATCACCTTGACCACAGGGGCGAGGCAATTGGTCGTGCAGGAGGCGGCGGTGATGATCCTGTGCCGTGCGGGATTATAGTCGCGCTCGTTCACGCCATAGACGATATTGGTGGTCGGCCCGTCCTTGACCGGGGCCGAGACGACGGCTTTCTTCACGCCAGCATCGAAATAGGGCTGAAGCGCCGCTTCTTTCTTGAAGGCGCCGGTGCAGTCGATCACGACGTCGACCCCCTCAAGCGGCAGATCGGCAAGGCTGCGGGTGCCGATGAAGGGGATGCGGGTGCCATTGATCGTGACGCTTGTCGCATCATGCGCGAAATCGGCGGCCCAGCGGCCGCGGACCGTATCAAACTCGAGAAGATGCGCGTGCATCGCCGGATCGCCGACCCCGTCGTTGATCCAAGCGATCTTGGCGCCGCGCTCGAGAAGCGGCTTGAGGGCAAGTTTTCCGATGCGGC
>JAURFB010000106.1 GCA_030827165.1 Marivivens sp. | reverse complement strand
TCCTTTTGGGGATCGGCGGCACAGTCGGCATTCTTTCCGGCCTTTTCGGCGTTGGCGGCGGCTTTCTCATCACGCCGCTGCTGTTTTTCGTCGGCATTCCCCCGGCCGTTGCGGTCGCCACTTCCGCCAACCAGATCGTCGCAAGCTCGGTCTCGGCGCTCATGGCGCACGTCCGGCGGCGGGGCGTTGATTTCTGGATGGGGACGGTGCTTCTTGTTGGTGGTCTCGCTGGGTCGGCGGTTGGCGTTCAGATCTTCAACTATTTGAAATATCTTGGACAAATCGACCTTTTCGTCAACCTATGCTATGTTTTCTTCCTAGGTGGCATCGGTTCCCTGATGATGGTCGAGAGCGTTCAAGCCATTATCAAGAGCGGCAAGAAAGCGCCGAAACGGCGCAAACACAACTGGATTCACAAACTGCCTTTCAAGGTCAAATTCCGCGTGTCTGGCCTCTATATCTCGGTGATCCCGCCACTCTTGGTCGGGGCGCTGGTCGGCCTTCTCGGTGCGGTCATGGGTGTCGGCGGAGGCTTTATCATGGTGCCGGCGATGATCTATCTCCTGAACATGCCGACCAAGGTCGTTGTTGGGACATCGCTTTTCCAGATCATCTTCGTCGCTGCTTTCAACACGATGATGCACGCGATCACCAACCATACGGTTGATATGGTCCTTGCCCTGCTTCTCCTGATCGGCGGGGTCGTCGGGGCGCAGATCGGATCTCGTTTCGGGGCAAGGCTGCGCGCCGAACAGCTGCGGATTCTTTTGGCTGCTCTGGTGCTCGGGGTCGGCATCAAGCTCGGCCTCGACCTTGGGATCGAACCAAGCGAAATCTATACTTTGGCGCGTGCAAGCGCTGGCTAGGCCCTCAGTAGATCGCCAATACCCATTAGACGAAACACCCACGAAAACAGCGCCGGGAAGCTGCGAGAGAACCGGCGGCTGGTCATGTGATTGGCTATGATCCGTGCCGCCTTGTCATCGGTCATGATGAAAGGCATTCGAAACCCGTTCTTGCGCGTCAGGCGAGTATCGACAAAGCCGGGATTCACAAGTTGCACCCTCACCCCCGTCTTCTTCAGGTCTGCCCGCATATCCTTGGCAAGCTGCATGATCGCTGCCTTGCTCGACCCATAGCCGATCGCACCGGGAAGGCCGGAGAACCCTGCCAGAGACCCGACCACAACAACATGACCCCGATCTCGCTGGGCAAAGGCCGGGACAACGGCACCAAAGATGCGCAGCGCCCCATTGAAATTGACCTCGGCAATGCGGAGCGCCCGGTCGGACCTCCAATCGGCGGCCGTCATCGGATCATAATCCCCAGCCATATAGATCACCCCGTCGATTCCCCCCGCCTCGTCAGCGGCTTGAGTCACTGACGCGCTGTCGGTCACATCGCACAAGACGATTTTGGGCGGATGGGAAAGCGTCGCTGAAACCTCTGCAAGCCTGTTTTGGGTCCGCGCCGTCAAGATCAGGCGCGCGCCTCTGCTGTCAAGTTCGCGCGCGAGCGCGGCACCGATGCCAAAACTTGCACCGACCAGCCAATAGGTTTTTCCGCTCAAAGACCGGCCCATATCAGCGGCTTACCTCTTGCGCTGGTGGTGCCGGACGTCTGTGGAAGACCGCACGCACATGCCAAAGTCTGAGCGCTTGCCAATGGATAAGGGCAACAACCCGTAGCGATCCGAATGGCCTTCGCACCAAAGAGGCAAGAAGCCCGAACGAGGTCATGTCTTCCCGGCCACCGTAGAGGGTTGCCAAGAGCCCGCCTGCTCCATGGCGATAGTCGATCCGCACGGAAACATCTCCCGGCGCCAGCGCAAAATGAAACCTGTATTCGCCCGCGACCGGCTGAAACGGCGAGACGTGAAAGACCTTCTGTGCCACCATTTCGTCTGAAGGCAGGATCGGTGCCGCGTCGGGATGGGCGCAAAGATAGCTGTGCCTGTCACCAAAGGTATTATTGACCTCGGCAATGACGGCCCTGAGCGCCTCATCTTCATCGACAATCATCCAAAAGCTGACAGGCGTGAAGCGCGTCCCAAGCATACGCGGCTGCGCAAGGAGAAGGATCCGCCAGCCATGTTCCATCGCGATGCCCGCCTCGCCCAGCCTGTCGCGCACCCATTGCGCGCCCTGCCCCGCACCCCGCACCCCGCCGTGATCGAGATCGTGGTAGGACACAAGGTTGGCGGCGTTGGCGGAAAACAGGGCGGGCGCTTTTCCGATTTTCTCTGGCTCGATCAGCAGGTAATCAACATCATAGCGAAAGCTGTTGGCTTCCCCCCCCAATCGCCTGTGCATCGTCGATGCCTTGATGTGTTGCGGTTTCATGCGGCAAGAACCCCCGCTCTCAGGCGCTCGACCACCGCGACGGCGCTGGCATAACCGTCTTCATGGAATCCGTGCCGGGTCCAGGCGCCGCAGAACCATGTCTTGTTTTGCCCCTGCACCAGCCGAAGCTCGGCCTGCGCCCGTATGGCGGCGCGGTCGAACACGGGATGTGCGAATTCCGTTTCTTCATAGACAAGTTGATCGGGGATCTCGGTTTCCGGATTGAGAGAAACGAACAGGGGATCCGAAGGATCGAGGCCCTGAAGCCGGTTCATCCAATAGGTCAGGCCAATCCGCGCCGCGGGGCGGTTGGTCGTGCTTTTGTAGACCCACGAGGCCCAGGCCCGTTTGCGAATTGGCATCTGGCTGGTGTCGCTGTGCAAAACTGCGCGGTTGGGCTGATATCGGATGCTGCCGAGGATCGATTGTTCCTTTGCGGTTGGGTCCGAAAGAAGCGCCAGCGCCTGATCCGAGTGACAGGCAAAGACCACCTCGTCGAAAGCCTCGGGCACACCACCGCGGCAGCGGATTTCGACGCCTGGGTCGGTTCTTGTGACCGAGGCGATCGGAGAGCCGGTTCGGATTTCACCTCCCGCCGAGCGGATCGCCGCCGCTATGCGCGTCACATAGGCAATCGATCCACCGTCGACCGTGTGCCACTGATGGGTGTTCGGCGTCAGAAGTGCGTGATTGTCGAAAAACTGAACCAATGAGCGAGCGGGAAAGCTTTCCATCTGCTCGGGCGTCGACGACCAGATCGCGCCGGACATTGGCAAAAGATAGTGATTGCGAAACCAGTCGCCCATGTTGAGCTGATCGAGAAACTCGCCGAGCGGCAGATCAGGATCCTGTGCGGCTGCGACTGCATTCTTGTTGAACCTGACGATATCGCCCAGCATCCGCCAGAATTGGGGTCTGGCAAGATTCCGCTTCTGGGCTGTGATCGCAGAGAAATCACGCATACTGTATTCAAGCCCGCCGTTGTCGATGGAAACACCGAAGCTCATGTCGCTTTGCTTGACCGGCACCTGAAGATCCCGAAACATCTGCGTCAGATGCGGATAGGTGTGATAGTTGAATACGATAAAGCCGGTATCGACAGCCGTTTCCCCCCGCCGCCCCGCAAGCACGGTCCGGGCATGCCCGCCGAGCCTCTTGGAAGCCTCGAACAGAACCACCTCGTTTTCCGGTGCCAGCATATAGGCCGCACCCAATCCAGAGACTCCGCCACCAATCACGGCAATCCGTTTCTTCCTCGTCAGATCAAATGGCACTTTGGCAACCCCGCTTCTGTGATTTCAAAAGCACTACGGGCGGCGGTGAGGTTCAGATCAGTTCGGGGCAATATGATCCGTTTGCGTGCCGGGCCCGTATATTTTTTGGAACCGCAATGAGGAGAGCCAAAGTGGAACTCGCAGCTGTCTATACTTTGACCGTCGTCTTATTTCTTGCGATCGATGCGATCATGCTGAAATTCGTGATGCGCCCGTTGTTTTCCGAATATATCGGCGACTGGCTGCTCGACGACATCCGCCTTCTCCCGGCGGTCGGTTTCTATCTGTTCTATGTGGCGGGCATTGTCTGGTTTGCCTCGATGCCTGCCCTGAAGTCAGGATCGGCCACATACGCCCTCATTGCCGGCGCCTTCCTGGGCGCGATCGCCTATGGCACCTACGAATTCACCAACTACGCGACCCTGAAGAACTGGAGCCCGTCGATGGTGATGGTCGATGTGATCTGGGGAACAGTCCTGACCGGCTTCTCGGCCTGGGCCGGTGTGGTGGCGGTCAGGGCTGTTTTGTAGGAATCCTGGCTCGATCCGTTATCGCCCGCTCCCTGCGCACGGCTTTAGCCCCAAAACACAGAAAGCGCCCCTTGGGGCGCTATCGTGTTTGATATCTTGCAGGAAGATTTTGGTTGCGGGAGTAGGATTTGAACCTACGACCTTCAGGTTATGAGCCTGACGAGCTACCGGGCTGCTCCATCCCGCGGTATTTTTTGGTGAGATCGATTTAGAGAGAAGAGGATTTTATTAGGTCTGGCAGTGACTT
>JAURFB010000014.1 GCA_030827165.1 Marivivens sp. | reverse complement strand
GCGCGAGCGCGGCTGGTCCTTCGACCGCGAAGAGCGCTTTGCCGGAATGTCCTGCATCGGCGCCGCGATCCGCGACGCGCGAGGCGAGGTCGTGGCCGGGGTGTCGATCTCGGGCCCATCCATCCGGTTTTCCGAGAACCGTATCGAAGCCTTCGGGCGGCTCGTGGCCGAAGCCGCTTCGGAAATCAGCCTGGGGATCGGCGGCGCGGGATAACCCCCGTCGAATGCCATTTTGGTTGGCAAAAGGGGAAAAATCAGAGACACTGATGCGGACAGGCCGTTCAGGCCAAGGTATTGCCATATCTATACTTTTGAGGTCATCCCATGGCCACCGCGCAGTCGCTGCTTCTCGACCATTGCCCGCCGACCCTGCCGGCGGAGGCTTATTATGATGCGCGCTGGTATGATCGCGAACAGCGCCTGATCTGGCAGCGGGAATGGATCTATGCCGGCCGCCTGAGCGATCTGCCGAAAGGCGTGATGCGTCCGGTGACGGTTGGCGGCGCGGGGGTGATCCTCTGCCGCTCGCCCGAAGGCGACGTCACCGCCTATCACAATACCTGTCGCCATCGGGGCTCCGAGCTGTGCCGCGCCGAGCAGCCGCTTGGAAAGATGATCCGCTGTCCCTATCACGCGTGGTCCTATGCCGCCGCGGACGGACGGCTCCTTTCCACCGCCCAAGCCACGCCCACCGAGGATTTCGACAAGACCGGGCATGGCCTGTTTCCTGTCGCGGTAACTCTCTGGAACGGCTCTGTTTTTCTGAATGTCGCTGACGCGCCCAAACCTTTCGCGCCCGACCTAGGCCTCAATGCCCATGACAACTGGCCGATGGCCGATCTCGTGACCGGCCACCGCCTCGTGCGAGATCTCGCCTGCAACTGGAAGGTCTTTTGGGAGAATTACAACGAATGCCTGCATTGCCCCGGCATTCACCCCGAGCTTTGCGATCTGGTCCCTGTCTACCGCGAAGGGATCATGTCCGAACCCGAGCGCCCCGGCTGGACCCCCGAAACCCCAACCGGCCACGCGCTCAGGGACGGAGCCGTGACATGGACGCTCGACGGCCAGCCTTGCGGGCCGGTCTTCCCAGATCTGACCGAGGCCGAGCGCAAGACCGCGGCCAATTTCGTCACCATCTACCCCACTGCCTTTGTCGTCGCCCATGTGGATTATGCTCGTGTCGTTTCGCTTGTGCCGACGGGCCCCGAAACCACGCGCCTCACCGCCGAATGGCTCTTTGCACCGGCCACGATGGCGCAGGACGGGTTCGATCCGGCCAGGGTCGCGGACTTCGCGACGATTGTGCTCGATCAAGATGCCGAGGCCGCCGAGATGAACCAGCGCGGGATCCGATCGCCGCGTTATGCTTCCGGCCGACTGATGCCGCAGGAGTTTGACATCTACCGCTTCCACGGCTGGGTGCTCGACAGGTTGAAGGACAATTGAAATGACCAAGCTCCCCTATCCCGCCTTGCCCGTTCCCAACCGCTGGGATCGGCGTGGCCTGCCGGGCTGGACCTATCATTCGTCCGAGCTGTTCGAATTAGAACGAAGCTCGCTATTCCTCACCCACTGGCAGATCGTTGGCCATGAGAACGATATCCCCGCTCCCGGCGATTGGCTGACTTTTGATCTTTTGGGCGAGAGGGCCCTGATCATGCGCGGCCGCGACGGGATCGTGCGCGCCTTTCACAATCTTTGCCGCCACCGCGGCGCGCGGGTGGTCGACGGGGCGCAGGGGCATTGCAAGGGCGCGCTGGTCTGCCCGTTCCACGGCTGGGTCTACAACCTCGACGGGAGCTTGCGCGGCCCCGCCCGGCCCGAAAGCTTTGACGACGAAATGGATCGTTCGCAATTCGGCCTCAAACCCATTGAATTGCAACGTTTTCACGGCTTTCTCCTGATCCGTTTCAAGCCGGGGCCGCAAGCCGATCTGGCACAGTTGTTCGCCCCCTATGACGCCGATTTCGCGGCCTATCGGGCGGGCGAGATCCTGCCCGCTTCGGGGTGGTATGGAAAGATCGAACTACCGGTCAACTGGAAGTCCGTCCGGGATGTGGACAACGAAGGCTATCACGTCGCAATGGCCCACCCCGCGCTTCAGGATCTCTACGGCCGGACCTACCGCGACCTGCAACTTGCGGGCGGCCTCAGCATCTCGCACGGTGAATTTGGCGATGCGCCAGCCCGCCGCTGGTCGGTAAAAAAATACCTCAAACATCACGAACCGCAGGATTGGCTACCGTCGCATCTGAAGAACAGCTGGACCTATTACGGCCTTTTCCCCAACGCAGTTTTTGCCTTCACGCCCGAGTCGATCCAGTATTATCAGGAGATCCCGCTCAATACCGGCACCACCGCTCTGACCGGCCGGATCTATCGCCGCCCCGACGAGACCCGCCGGATGCGGATCGCCCGGTATCTGGCCTATCGGATCGACCGCGAAACCTCGGAAGAGGACCAGCAGCTTTCGATCTGGTCCAACGAGTCGATGGCCTCGGACGCCTTCGAGGAATTCCACCTTTCCGATCTGGAATACGGGGTGCGCCGACATCACGACGGGTTGAGGACGGTTTTGCCGGTCATGACGCTCGACGAGGCGCCGCCGGATGGGAAAATGGCCGCCGAAAATACGCGGCTTCAGGGTGACGCACCGGAATGAACCGCGAGCCTGCGAGCCTGATCCTGGCCCGGCAAACTCTTCTTGCCGCGCTGGGCCTCGCCGGGTCGGGGCGGCAACGCTATGCCGCTGCAATGACCCTTTTCAACGCCGGGAAAATGGACGATCAAGCGCTTGAAATATATCGGATTTGCTCGCCGCTGGATCAAGAGGATCCGGCGCCCTTGCTGGCCGCCGCAGGCCTTGCAGCACCTGCCCACCCCGACGAAAGCGATCTGGGGCGGGGGCTGCGGCTCAAGACCTTGCTTGCGGAATGCGACAGGTATCTCGCATCTTTGTCGGGCCCCGGCATCGCCGAAGTCCGCGCGGGCCTTGCCCCTTCGCTGGCGGCCAGGGCCGAGCCGCTTCTCCGGCCGTCAGGCGGCGCCAATGTCGTCCTCGCCGACCATCTCGGGGCGGCACTGACCGCGCTTGAGGCCACCCATCCGGAGCTGGCCCAGGCCATTGCAATCACGGCCGCCGATCTGGAGTGGATCACCTATGGCGAATACCCGCCAGACGAGATCGGCACCGATTTCCTGACCGGCCACGCCTATGCCGAAATGGTCGGACCGGAAGGCCCCCTGTTTGCCGAGGACTATGACCTTGGAATCTTCCTGATCGCCCCAGATGTCCTTTACCGCGACCACCATCACCCCGCACCCGAGCTTTATGCCCCCCTCACTGGCCCCCACGGCTGGCGCTTTGGCCAGAATGATCCCCTGACGATCAAACCGGCGCACGTTCCCGTCTGGAATCCGCCCAATGCACCCCACATGACAAAGGTCGGCCCCTTGCCGTTTCTGTGCATTTTCGGCTGGACGAAAGACGTGCAACTGCCCGCAAAAGTCCTTCCGGCGGGAGACTGGCCAGAGCTGGAAAAGCTGCGGATCGCGCCAGAGCAAAGCTAGGACAAGCCCCAAACCTGTGAGTTTCAATCTTTGCGGGCGGGCCACCGATCGAAAACTTGTACAAATCCCTGCAAACCAAGCAATTTCAGCCGATTTTCCACGCCGAAATCGACATATTTTCTAGATGATTCTGCAAAATAATGTTCAAGTTGGTCACCAGTTAACTTGAACTCAGCCGGACAGACCAATCCGGGCCGGTCCGGCCAGCGAAACCAAAAATAACAGGGAGACTTTTCATGAAACTCAAACTTGCAACCGCCCTTCTGCTTGGCACCGCTCTTGCGGGCGCAGCCAATGCCGACGGCTCCGACCTCGTCGTGTTCGACTGGGCCGGCTATGACGATCCGGGCTTTTATCAATCCTACGTCGATGCCCACGGCTCCGACCCCTCATTCTCGTTCTTCACCGACGAAGAGGAAGCCTTCCAAAAAATGCGCGCGGGCTTCAAGGTCGATGCCGGCCACCCCTGCTCGCAGTCGGTTCCCAAGTGGATGGAGGCGGGCCTTCTTGAGCCGGTCGATCCCTCGCGGATTCCTGAATGGGCCAACCTCGAGCCGGGCTTCCGCGATATCGAAGCCTATTGGAAAGACGGCCAGCCCTACTTCATCCCGATGGACTGGGGTAACACGGCGGTGACCTACAACACCGAGCTTCTCTCGGAAGAGGACGCAGCCACGCTGCAATCCTTCGCCGATCCCAAGCACGCAGGCCGTGTCTCGATCCCCGACAACCTCGACGATGCCTATGCCCTCGCCTTCCTCGCCATCGGCGTGAAGGACTGGACCCAGGCCACCGACGAACAGTTTGCTGCCGCGTCCGACTTCCTGCGTCAGGTGCACCAGAACCTGCGCGCCTATTGGACCGATGGCGCCTCGCTGGCGCAAATGATGCAGTCGGGCGAAGTCTATCTCGCCTGGGCCTGGAACGAGACATTCGCGACGATGAGTGCCGAGGGCTATCCGATCACCATGAAGCGCGACACTCAGGAAGGCTCGTCCAGTTGGGTCTGCGGCTATGTGAAGATGGCCGATCATCCCGCTTCCGACGATCTCTTCTATGATTTCGTGAACGCATGGCTCGAACCGGCTTCGGCCGAATATATCGTCTCGGCCTGGGGCTATGGCCACTCGAACGCAGCCGCGATGGCGAATATCGCCGAAGAGGATCTGGCGGCGGTCGGTCTTGAATCCAGCGAAGCCCTGCGCGAGGGCACCTTGTGGCAGGCTCCGGTCAGCCCGCGCCTGCGCGAGATGATGATCGCCGAGTTCGAAAAGATCAAAGCCGGCTTCTGATCCGGCTTGAAAAACGAAGGCCGCCCGCATCGCCGGGCGGCCTTTCCTTTTGGACACAGAAACGGGCGGGCGCTGACCCCGCCTTTCCGGTGGCCGGTGATCTTACTGGAAGACCACAATCGATTCAGGGGAAAAGCTGACGCGGGTCTTGCTTCCCGCCTCGAGCACCGCGCGGCCTGCGGTGTTTCGCATCGAGATCGTCACAGGCTCGTCCTTGCCCGACAGCTTCACAAGGTAGTAGGTCATGTCGCCGTAATACTCGGCCTCGGCAATCTCGGCCTCGATGTCGTGGCCGGTGCTCTTGGCCCCTTCAAGGACGATCGACATCATCTCGGGCCGCACGCCGACGCGCGAGATTTCCGATGCCGCCATGCCTTCCGGAAGCGCCGAGGCGGGAATATCGAGCAGGCCAAGGGCCTGAATGTCGAGGGAGATCTTGTCGCCCTTTTCGCCAATCGGCCTGGCTTCGAGAAAGTTCATCACGCCAATGAACGACGCCACCCGCTGCGTATTGGGTTTGCGATACAGCGCTTCGGGCGAGTCGAGCTGGGCGATCTGGCCGTCAAACATGACGGCAATCCGATCCGACATGATCAGCGCTTCTTCCTGATCGTGGGTCACGAGGATGAAGGTAATCCCGACCGACCGCTGAAGGCGCCGCAGCTCGATCTGCATCTGTTCGCGCAGCTTCTTGTCCAACGCCGATAGCGGCTCGTCGAGCAAGATCACCTTGGGCCGCATGATGAGTGCCCGAGCCAGGGCCACACGCTGGCGCTGACCGCCCGAAAGCGTATGCGCGGCCCGTGGTCCATAGCCGCCAAGCGACACCATCTTGAGCGCTTCCTCGACCTCGCGGTCATACTCTGCCTTGGGCAGGCGCTTTTTCTTGAGGCCGTAGCCCACGTTGTCGGCCACCGACAAGTGCGGAAAAATGGCGTAGCTCTGAAACACCATGTTGGTCGGGCGATGGTTGGCGGCAATACCGGCCATCGGCTTGCCATCAAGCGTGATCGCGCCCGAAGTAGGTTCGTCAAAGCCGGCGATCATCCGAAGAAGCGTGGTCTTGCCGCAGCCCGAAGGCCCGAGCAGCGAGAAAAATTCGCCTTCCCGGATCTCGGCAGTGACGCCCCTGAGCGCCTGGACCGAGCCAAAGCTTCGGGTGACGTTGTCGAGCGTGATAATCGGTTTGGGGTTTTCTGCTTTCGCGGCGGTCATGATCAGATCAGCCCTTCGGTTGTAGAGGCATCAAGGCCGCGTCGCTGTGCGCTCCGGCGGCGGAAGAATTCAGCAACGATCAGTAGCGAAATCGTCAGCAACAAGAGAAGCGTGCCCAGCGCCATGACCCCGGGAAGCTTGGCCGGAAACCTCAGCTGGCTCCAGATATAGACCGGCAGGGTCACGTCGGTTCCTGTCAGGAAGAAGGCGATGATGAACTCGTCGAGCGAGATCGTGAAGGTGATCAGAAGGCTCGAGATGACACCCGGCAGGATCAACGGAAAGGTTACGCGCCGGAATGTGCCCCAAGCGGTTTCGCCCAAGTCGAACGACGCTTCTTCAAGGCTTTGATCGAGGCCGCTGAATGCCGAGTTCAGAACCGCGATCGAAAACGGCACGCAAACCAGAACATGACCGACGATCACCGTCCAAAGAGACAGGCTCAGGCCGAGACGCATCAGCATGACCAACAAGGCGACCGCGATGATGATCTCGGGCAGCACCAGCGGCAAAAGGATCAACCCCATGATCCCCCGCTTGGCTGGGAAACGATAGCGCACGCCGGCGCGTGCCGCGAATGCCCCCAGAATTGTCGAAATCATCGCCGTCGTCACGGCGACGATCAGGCTGTTTGATACCGCATCCTTGAGCGCCGAATTGCCTTTGAGCGAGGCAAACCAGTCGGTCGTGAAGCCCGAGAGCGGAAAGGCGATCACGGTTGAATCGTTGAAGGCGAAAATCGGCAGAAGCACCACGGGCGCATAGAGAAACACCATGTAGACCGAGGCATAGGCCCGTAGCCAGCTCAGCTTCCTGGAACCATTTGCCATTACCTATTCCCCCGCCACTCGGCCGACACGGCGGCTTGCCAGGAAGATCAGAAGGCTCAGGCCGCCGACGATGAACATCGAAGAAACCGCCAGTGCCGCCCCAAGCGGGGCGTTGTTGGCCTTGCCAAACTGAACCTGGATCATGTTGGAAATCATCAGGCCCTCGGTTCCGCCGACAAGTCGGGGGGTGATGAAATCACCGACCGTCGGGATCAGAACGATCAGCGTCGCCGCCATGACACCGGGGATCGCCAGCGGCAAAGTCACCCGGAAGAACCGGCGCACCGGACCATCCCCCAGGTCTTCGGCGGCTTCGAGAAGCGATCGGTCGATCTTCTCAAGCGCGACGAATATCGGAAGGATCGCAAAAGGCGCCCAGGCGTGGGCCAACGTGATGACGACCGCATTCACATTGTAGAGGATGAACTGCAGCGGCTCCTCGATGATCCCCGTCCAAAGGAGCGCAGAGTTGAAGACACCGTTGTAGCCCAGAATGACCTTCCACAAGAAGACGCGCAGCAGATAGCTCGTCCAGAACGGCGCGGTAATCAGGAAAAGCCAAAGCGCCTTTCGCTCTTTCACCCGGAACGAGACATAATAGGCAACAGGAAAGGCCGAGAGTACCGTGACAGTCGTCACGAGAACGGAAATCCGAAGCGATCGCAGCATCAGCTCGCGATAAAGCGGTTCGGACCAGGCTTCCTTGTAATTCGCGAGCGTCGGGGTTGTATCGAGATCGAGATAGTCCTGCGTCCAGAAGCTGAACATGACGACAAGGATCAGCGGCGCGGCAAGAAGCAAGATGGCGTAGAGAAAGGTCGGGCTGACCAGCAAGAGCCCTTTGCGTCCTTCATTCTGCACATCCATCGACACGGCATCCCCCCGGGCACGATTCGAAACCCCTCGCTATCGTGGACAAGACTATCGGGCAAACATCCATACGAAAAGCAAAACTACACAATATGATCAAAACTCTCCGCCATTTTTCCGCCCTCTCTCCGGGGCTTTCGGGATGGCCGAACGCTGCTATCGGACGAGCCTGTCCCATGCGCGAAAATGCGGCGACGAAGTGGTGGACCCGTACCGCATTTCCCCTAAGCTGGGTGCCAGAACGGGTCTGACACAATACCGCGAAAGAGGGACGACGATGGGCGCCAACGCAAACGGAGAACTCTATCACGACAAGATGATCGGGATGCTCGAGGCCATTTGGGGCGAGGGCTATCTCTCGCCCGGTGGACCGGACGAGATTGCCCGGCTTGTTGGCGACGACGATCTTTCCGGCTGCTCGATCCTCGATATTGGCTGCGGCGCGGGCGGCATCGAAATCGCTCTCGTCGGCCCCCATGGCGCGGGCTATGTGACGGGCATCGACGTTGAGGATACCGTGCTCAGCCACGCGCGCGGGCTCGTTGCCAAGGCGGGGCTCGAGGGTCGGGTCGGTCTTGTCAAGGTCGCCCCCGGCCCGCTTCCCTTTCCGCCCGAAACCTTCGATGTGGTATTTTCCAAGGACTCGATCGTTCATATCCCCGACAAGCACGCCCTCATGCGCGAGGTGTTTCGCGTGCTGAAACCGGGCGGGCGGTTTATCGCCTCCGATTGGCTGATCGGCCACGATGGCGAACCCTCGCCCGAGATGGCGGAATACATCGCCGCCGAAGGGCTCGATTTTGGCATGGCCTCGCCCTCGCGCTATCAGGCGGCGATGGAGTCAGCCGGCTTCATCGAGGCCACGACCACGAGCCGCAACGCCTGGTATCGCGAGGTGGCCCGAGCCGAACTCGAACGCCTGCGCGGCCCGGTCGGCGAGGCCGCAGCGAAGATCGTGGGCGCCGATTTCGTTGCCGAAAACTGTGGCATCTGGGAACGGATGATCCCGGTTCTGGATCAGGGCGAGCATTGCCCGACGCATCTTCGCGCCGTCAAGCCCACCTAGGGCTTGGGCCGCATCGCCTCTTCCGGCAACAGGATGGGGAACCGCTCACGGATGCGGGCGTCGATTTCGGGCGGTATCGCGCGAACGAAATGATTTGCCAAAAGCTCGCCCGCCCGCGCATGGGCGCGTTCATCCATCGTGGTCGCGCCTTCCGCCTTCCAGACCTGAACCGAAGCGCGGTCGGCGGTTTCGGGATAGACGTATTCCGTCTCCATTGACCGCAGCGTATCCGCCGCCCCAAGATAATGGCCCGCGCCCACGACCGCCGCTTTGATGGTCTCGACGCTGAGGGTCTCATCGGTGACTTCAATACCCCTGACCACCCGCTGCGCCATGCCAAGCATATCGTTGTCGATGATCAACGCCTCGATGGAACACCCCATCAGGCTCGCCATCATACCCGCCGATTCAAGGATGCGGTTGGCTCCCGCAAGCCCCGCCACCACCGAAGCAATACCCTTCTCATACCCCATCTGGGCGTCGGGCATCTTGGCGTCCGACATCGAGGCGGCAACGGTCGTGGGCAGGTCATAGAAGCGGCCGATCTGGGCAATCGCCGCCATCGAGACGGCAACTTCCGCCGAACCTCCAGCAAAAGCGCCGGTGCGCAGATCGACCGCGAAGGGCCATGCCGCGAATGACATCGGGCAGCCGGGCCGCACCATGTTGACGACAGACAGGCAGGCCAGTGCCTCGGCCGTCACCTGCACGAGTGAACCGGCAAGAAAGGAAGGCGCCGTGGCCCCGGACTGGGGCGCGATGGCAATGTCGTTGATCAGCCCCCGGCGGCTGGTTTCAACCAGAACGTCCAGATTCTCCTGCGCAAACCGTAAGGGCGACACGATCGGACAGCCGCCAAAGCTGGCGAAGGGCCGCTCGCGGAACGCGTCCTCCGAACCGGCCATCATCGCATAAAGCTCCATCGCCGCAGGGATCGAGGTGACCGAGTTGAACGTATGCTCCACAGGCTTTGTCGTCCCCGAAAGAACCGCATAGACCACGTTGATATCGTGCTCGAAGATGTCCTCGATTTCGGTCGGAACAACCGTTTGCCCGAATTGGTGGATATTCGGCAAGACATCGACCACGCGGGCCGTGTCATAGAGGTCGCGCAGGGTCGAGGGGCGATAGGTGCGGGTCTTGTAGTCGAGCATCGAGACAGCTTCGCCCGAGGTGCAGTAATTTACCTTGTTGCCGCCCACGACCACATCGTCATGCGCCGGATCGCGGCTGTAGATCGTGTATTCCTTGGCCGCCCCGGCGAGCAGGTCTTCGACGAGTGATCTGGGAAATACGAGCCTGCCTGCGCTGTTCAGGCGGCAGCCCTTGGCAGTGGCCAGTTCGATCACCTCGACGGTGGGCGAACCTACGCCCGTGTCCGAAAGGATATCGAGCGCCGCATCGTGGATACGCTCCAGATCGCGGGGCGAAAGCGGGTTGTAGCTGCCGCCTTCCATGCCTGCCCGGATCGGTTTGCGATCGCCTTGCGGCGCGGCCTCGCGCAAAGCAATCCGCGCGGCCCGACCGCCACCACGCACACGCCGCGCGGATGGGGATTGCTCGTCCATTGTCACCTCAGAAATTCAGCGGCGGCGTTGCCGTCCGCCGCTTGTGGACGAAGAACGGACGCTCGACGATCTGCACCCGCTCCATACGGCGCTGCCATTCGATCTCGCGTTGGAGATAGATCTCGACCCAGAGGTCATCTTTCTCGATCTGGCCGAAAGGTGCCTCGAGCCAGGCATAGGCGATGTTGCGCTTGGTCGTGGCCGACCAGAGCGCCGAGGTGACAAAGCCAACCTCGCGAGTCTTGCGGTGATAGACGAGCGCATGATGAGCCGCCTTGTCCCTTGAGATTTCGATGGCGAAAAGCTTGCGCTTGGGAGCCACGCCCGCGAGGCGCTGCAGCGCCCGCTTGCCGTTGAAGTGCGGCTTGTCGAAGGTCACGAGCCAGTCGAGCCCGATCTCATAGGGGGTGCGGGCGCGGTTCACCCGAAGGTTGGTCTGCGACGAGATGAAATCGACCCGCGGCAGCAAGAACCCCGCCTCGATCCGCGCCATCTCGAGCGCCTCGTTGCCGATGATCCTTGCACCACGGCGCTGGCCCGCGGCATAGACCGCGTCCCAAACCGCCAGCGCGTCTTTCGGGGCCATCACGAGTTCGTATCCCAGATCGCCGGTAAAGCCCGTGCGCGAGATCATGACTCTTTTGCCCGCTATCTTGATGTCGCGGATATCGAAGGCGCGCATCTCTTCGACGTCCCTGATTTTCAGATCGCGCAGCGTTGCCGCCGTGGTCGGCCCCTGGAAGGCAAAGCCGGCCAGATCGTGAGTGACCTCGGTCGCCTCGACATCAAAGCCCCAGGCGACGTCCTTGATCCACAGAAGCTGGGGTTCTTGGCAAAACAGCAAGAACTCGTCCTCCGACCGGCGAAAAAGCGTGCCGTCATCGACGACATTGCCGTCCTCGTCGCACCAGATCACATAGCTCACGCGCCCCGGCTTTTGCTTGCGAATGTCGCGGGTCATCATCCGGTTCATCACCGCCTCGGCGTCCGGCCCCTTGATGCGGAATTTGCACATGGGCGAGATATCGAAAAGCGTTGCCTGATTGCGGATGGCGAAATATTCGAACTCGGCGGTATCGAGCACGCCGGGCGAGGCATAGCCGTTCCAGTTCATCCAGCTTTGCTGGAAATTCTCGGCGTCCATGCGCTCGTGAAACG
The DNA here is from genome assembly GCA_030827165.1 of Marivivens sp. Classification (GTDB taxonomy): domain Bacteria; phylum Pseudomonadota; class Alphaproteobacteria; order Rhodobacterales; family Rhodobacteraceae; genus RFZI01. The sequence goes on along the minus strand of JAURFB010000014.1, from coordinate 30,891 downwards.
GCGTTTTCAAAACGCCCATCGGCATCTGCGGGCGGGGTGTCAGGGCCTTGTTCATTGCGCGCCTCCGTCCTTGATCGCCTGTCCGGCAGCGTTCCATCCTGGAAGGCCCGAGATATCGCCCCCCGGATGCGCCCCGGCCCCGCAGAGGTAGAGGCCCGCCACCGGCATCCGGTATTGGGCCGCGCCTGCGAAGGGGCGCATCATCAGCATCTGGTCGATGCGCAGCTCGCCATGGTGCCAGTGCCCACCGGTGAGGCCGTAGGTCGCCTCAAGATCGGTGGGCGAACGGACTTCGGCACCGGTGATCTTGCCACCAAAGCCGGGAATGGCTCCGTCCAGCACCTTGATCACGGATTTGGCGAGCCGGTCCTTCTTGGCCTTGGACCAACCGCCCTTGAGGTCGCTGGGCGCGAATTGTGCGAGCGCCGCCAGCCGCCAGCCATTTTCCGTTTTGCGGCCGGTGAATTCGACCGCCGGAACAGCGGGCAGCTCGCCATATTTCGCCGCGTTGAAGGCCCGCTCGACCTGACGCATATCGCCGGCGACGACGATCCGATGCGCGAGGTCTGCCTCAGTCAGACCTGCAGGAAGCTCGGCCAGATCAAGGTCGAGCCGCGCCACCATACCGTTCGTCGCCATGTGGCGCAGGCGGGCCACGTCTTCGGCGTTGAGGTGCTGAGGGCCGAGAAGATCAAGGAGCGTCCGCCGCGGCGTCGCATTCGACAAGATGAGCGGCGCGCGGATTTCCTCGCCGTTTTCAAGGGCGACGCCAATCGCGCGGTCATTGTCATCGACCAGGATACGGGCGACCGGCGCAGAGGTGCGGATCGCGGCGCCCGAGGTTTCCGCCGCCTTGACCAGAGCAGAGACAACCGCCGCCGCGCCGCCAACCGGCGTTGAACGCTGCCCTGCCCCGCCTGAACCGGTCGACGCCATGCGATAAAGAAGCGTCAGCACCGTTCCGGGCGAGCGCGGCCCTATCCCGCCGCCAAGCGTGGCGTCCATCGCCAGCGCCGCGGCAAGCGGGCCATCGCCGATCTCGTCTTCGCAAAGGTCCCAGACATTCGACAGGATGATCCGCAGCATATCGCGCATATCGGCTTTGCCGAGGCCACGGATCGACAGGCCTAGCTGCGCCATGGTCAGCATATCGCCCACGACCCCATCGCGGAACCGTGGAGGAGCTTTGGTGAGCATCCTTGCCAGCGCCCCGGAATAGCGGGCGAGCTTGCGGTGCAGATCGGCATAGTTGGCGGCCATCGCCTGCGAGACGCCCCGCGCAACCGCACCATCAATTTCGACCCGCCCCTCTCCGCCCAGCGACAGCGTCTTCATCGGCGCACCATAGCGCAGACCGTGGCGGGCAAGACCAAGGCCGGAATGGATCTTGGGATGGATCCCGAATGGCATCGCGGCGACCGGATCGCTCCCGCCCAAAAGCCCGCCGACCACTGGCGACGTTTCCAGCACCACGACCCGCTTGCCCTCCTTGGCAAGCCGCGCGGCCGCGACAAGGCCGTTGTGGCCGGCGCCGATCACGATGGCGTCGAAATCCCCGCTCATGCCGCCGCCCCCAGATCGATTTTCTTGCCGAGGTCCAGCAGTACTTCCCGCGCCGCATTGGCTCCCGGCGCGCCCATAACGCCGCCGCCCGGATGGCTTGAGGAACCGCACATATAGAGCCCCTTGATCGGCGAGCGATACTGCGCATAGCCGGGCACGGGGCGGTTGAAGAGCAACTGGTCGAAGGTCAATTCGCCTTGGAAGATATTGCCTTCGGTGAGGCCCACCTCGCGCTCGATATCAGCGGGGCTTCTGACCTCCTTGTGGACGATCAGATCCTTGAAGTCGGGGCTGTGGCGGCTGATCTTGTCGATCACCGTCTTGGCGAACGCCTCGCGGTTGGCGTCGTCCCATGTCCCATTCGCCAGCTCGTAGGGCGCGTATTGCACAAAGATCGTGGCATAGTGTTTGTCGGGAGGGGCCATGGTGGGGTCGATCTGGGTCGGGATCAGGAAATCGACATAAGGAGAGGCCGACCAACGCCCCTCTTTCCAATCGTCATAGGCGCGTTCAAGCTCTTCCATACCATCGAGGAAATGCAGATCGCCCTTGAGGAACCGCGCGTCCTTGGGGGCGGCGGGAAAGCTTGGCATCCCGTCGAGTGCGACGTTGAGCTTGCCCGACGAGCCACGGAAGCGATAGCGCTTGACCCCTTTGACGAACTCTTCGGGCAGCTCTTTTTCTTCAGTGTGCTCGATGAAGGTCCGGCGCACGTCCATGCCCGAAACAACCGTATCGGCATAGAACTCGTCGCCGTTTTCAAGTGCCACGCCAACAACGCGGCCGTTCTTGACGATGAACTGGTCAAGGCCCGAGCCGGTTCTGATTTCCCCGCCCGCATCCTGAAAGCTGAGCGCCATCGCCTTGGTGATCGACCCCATTCCGCCGCGCGAGAAACCCCACGCGCCGATCGATCCGTCAACTTCGCCCATGTAGTGATGGAGCAAGACATAGGCCGTCCCCGGCGAATAGGGGCCAAGGCCGGTGCCAATGATTCCCGATCCCGCCAGGTGGACCTTCACAAGGTCGGACTTGATGTATTGATCAAGGAATTCGGCGATCGACATGGTCCAGAAGCGGACGGTTTCGGCCATCTCGCGCTCGCCCAGATCGTAAAAGCGTTTGCCGATGTACAGAAGTTCCGAGATGTCGCGCGGGCGCAGCGATGTCGGGTCGGGCGCCGTGCGCATCAACAGCGGTTTGATGAACTTGCACTGGCGCATCACCGCGCGGGAATAGCGCTCGTAGCCGTCGGCATCCTCGGGGTTGTTGCGAACAAGCTCGCGGCGCAGGGCGTCGTGATCGGAGGAATAATTGAAATAATTGCCTTTGGAATCGAAGGTCGCCCCGCTCTCGTAGGGGATGACCTGAAGGCCATATTTCGGCAGCTCAAGCGCGCGGATGATCTCGGGCCGCAAGAGCGAACAGACATAGGAGCAGTTGGAATAGGTCCAGCCCGGCTGCAATTCGCGGCTGACTGCGGCCCCGCCGACATAATCGTTTTTCTCGATCACGAGGGTCTTGAGCCCCGCCCGGGCCAGAAAACCAGCAGTCGTCAGGCCGTTGTGCCCCGCGCCGACGATGATGGCATCATATTTCATGGCCGTTCCCTCGATTCCCGTGGGATGACGGTAGTGAGAACTGAGCGTTCAGTCAAAATTTTTCGAGCGATCACTCAGAAATATATTTCCAAGCGACACCCGCGGGCGTAGAAATCGGCCATGGCCAAATCTCTCTCGGATCGCCCTCTCTCGCCGACCAGCGCCCGCACACAGGCGCGGATCGTCGAGGCCGTGGTCGAGGCGGTAGCGCAGCATGGCATTTCCGGCACCACGCTTGCCAATGTCGCGGCGCTGGCGGAGGTGAGCCAAGGCGTCCTGATCTTTCATTTCAAATCGAAAGAGGGCCTCCTGGCTGAAACCCTGCGCCGCCTGATAGACGAATATCAGCAAGGCTGGCAATCGGCCCAAACGGAACCTGACCCTCTGCAGAGGATCGTTCGCCTCGTTCGGACGGATTTCGCCGCCCCTGTCTGTAGCCGCAAGAAGCTTGCCCTCTGGTTCGCCTTCTGGGGCGAGGCCGCGGCCCAGCCGCTTTACAACGCCATCTGCGCCGAAAGCGAAGTGATGCGCTACGAGGCGATGATCGCCGCCTGCCGCGCGTTTTGTGAAACGCACAAGGGCGAGACCTGCGATCCCGCCCTTCTGGCCCATTCCATTGATGCGATGACCGATGGCCTCTGGCTTCAGATACATATCTCCGCCAAATCGCTCAGCCGCGTGGGCGCCCGCGCCATGGCGATGGCCCACCTGCGGCTTCTGTTGCCGAAGTGGGCCGACCAAATCGCATCATAGCGACGGTGCGCCGGTGTGCGTGTTGCGGTGCCCTTCCCGCAGGAGCGCGTGGTCGGCCGCCTCTCCACTGCCATCCCACAGGCCCTCGGCCAAGAGCTCGTCTTGCGTGATTTCGATCGCTTTGCGCAAGATGGCGAACATCTCGTCGATCTGGCTGGGAGTGATCGTCAACGGCGGCGAGAAGACGCACATATTGATCAGCGGACGCACCAATAGGCCCATCTCCTGGCAATGCGCGTCGATACGGCTTCCAACCTCGTAGTCGAGGGCCAAAGGGTTCTTGCTCACCGGATCGGCCACGCAATCGACACAACCCATCAAGCCCATGCCACGGGTATCGCCCACGATCGGAAGATCGCGCAAGGAATGCAGGCGCTCCTGGAAATAGGGGCTGATCTCGCGCACATGATCCAGGAGGCTCTCACGCTCGATGATCTCCATGTTCTTGAGCGCTGCCGCGGCGGAAACGGGATGACCCGAGTAGGTATAGCCGTTCGAAAAGGTCGCGCCCTGCGCTTGCTTGCCCGAAACCTCGGCGATCAATCGGTCGGAGATGATCGCCGCACCCATCGGCACATATCCAGACGTCAGACCTTTGGCGGTGGTGATGATGTCGGGAACGATGCCGAAAACCGCTTCGGAGGCAAACCAATGGCCAAGGCGGCCAAACCCCGTCACCACCTCGTCCGAGATATAGAGCACGTCGTGCTTGCGGCAGACATCGAGACAGCGCTTGTGATAGCCCGGAACCGGCACGATAACCCCACCCGACGCCAGGATCGGTTCGGCGATAAAGGCGGCCACGCGATCCGATCCAAGCTTCACAATCGCATTCTCCAGATCGGCCACCTTCTCGTCGAGGAAATCCTCAAGCGACATGCCCTCGGGGCGGCGATAGGGGTTTACGTCGGGCAGGATATGGCGAAGCTCGTGGGCGTGATCGAAATAACCCACATCGCGCTCCTTGCCGCACATCGAGGCCGAAAGATAGGTCGAGCCGTGATAGGCCTTGGCGCGCGAGATGATGATCTTCTTCCCGGGCTTCCCCAGAATGTTGTTGCGGAAATGCAGGAAGCGGATGGCGCTATCGACCGCTGTCGAGCCGCCGGTGGTGAAGAACACGGTATTGAGGTCGCCGGGCGTGTGCTGGGCGATCTTGTGAGCAAGCTCGGCCGCCGCCGAATTGGCCAGAGAAAACGGGTTGTAATAGGGCATTGCCAAGATCTGATCGGCAACCGCCTGTGCCATTTCCGGACGGTTATACCCGATCTGAACGCACCACATGCCGGCCGTTCCGTCGATCAACTGGCGGCCGGTTTCATCCTGAATATGGATCCCGCTGCCTGTCACCGGAAAGGTCCGCTCCGCGCTGCCGTGGTCTTCCATACCTTCCCAAGGGTGCAAGACATGCGTGCTGTCCCACTCGCTGAGTCTGGAAAAGTCGTTGGGGTGCGAGGTCATGGCAGGCTCCGGCCTAAGGGCATTTGATCATATAATGATGAATGAACGTTCATTCATTGTCAACCGCCTTCCAATCATGCAAGATGCCTGCCAAAGATTTGCATCGGGAAATCAGGGACGCGAGGCATGGCCGAAGCCCAAACAACGCGCGAGCTGACCAAGGAACGCCACCGGCGCGCCCTGATCGAGGCGACGGCGGATGCCATTGCCGAACACGGGCTTGCGGCTGTCTCGATCAGCCGAATTCTTGAAAAGGCGGGCCTTTCGCGCGGCATGGTCAACCTGCACTTTTCCAGCAAGACCAACCTGTTGCTGGCTGTTGCTCAACAATTTTCCGAAGACTACACCCACCACTGGAGCGCGGCTATGGACGGCGCAGGCGAGCGGCCCGAGGCGAAGCTCCGCGCCATCATCGACGCCGATTTCGATCCCGTGGTTCTCAATCGCCGCACGATGGCTGTCTGGTTCGCTTTTCGCGGCGAGGCGCATTCTTCGCCCGAATATATGCCTTTCATCGACTCGCGCGATGCCAGGATGCAGCAGACGATTACCTCGATCTGCCGCGAACTTCGCGACGCAGGGGGCGATACCGGCACCGATCCGCAGATCGCCGCGCTGTCGATCATCGCCCTCCTCGAAGGGCTCTGGACTGACTACTACCTTCATCCCGACCGGTTCGACCGCGACACGGCCCGCGCCGTGGTCTTGCACACGGCCCGCGCCTTCTTTCCCGGAAGTTTCAACGCCTAGGCGGTGAGGACCCCGCCGTATCTTTGACGCAAGATGTTCTTTTGCACCTTGCCCATGGTGTTGCGGGGCAGTTCGTCGACAATGATCAGTTTGCGCGGCCGCTTGAACCGCGCGAGCGCCTCGTCCATCGCGGCGGCGATCTGGTCAAGGTCGGGCTCCTGCCCTTTTGCCCGTGCTAGGATGCCCACCGCCACTTCTCCCAGATCGGGATGCGGCACGCCGATCACCGCGCTTTCCGCGACGCCGGGCTGCTCGTCGAGCAGACTCTCGACCTCTTTGGGATAGACGTTGAAGCCCCCCGAGATGATCAGATCCTTGCCGCGCCCGATGATCGTCACATAGCCGTCCTCGTCCATCCGGGCCAGATCACCGGTGATGAAGAACCCATCCTCGCGCAGCTCTTCGCGGGTCTTTTCCGGCATCTGCCAATAGCCCAGAAAGACATTCGGGCCGCGCACCTCGATCACGCCGACCCCGCCCCGCGGCACATTCGCGCCGGTCGCGGGATCGGTGATTTTTAATTCCACCCCCGGCAGCGGCAGGCCGACAGTCCCCGCCCGGCGCTCGCCTTCATAGGGATTGGAGGTGTTCATGTTGGTTTCGGTCATGCCATAGCGTTCAAGGATGCGGTGACCCGTGCGCTCTTCAAATCGGATGTGGGTTTCGGCCAGAAGCGGCGCGCTGCCCGAGATGAACAGGCGCATCCCCCGGGTCAGTCCACTGCCAAAGCCGGGATGATCGAGAAGGCGGGTGTAGAAGGTCGGCACACCCATAAGCGTGCTCGCCTTCGGCATCTCGCGCACCAGCGCATCCACGTCGAACTTGCCGAAAAGGATCATCGCCCCGCCAGCCGCAAGGATCACGTTGGTGGCGACGAAAAGCCCGTGGGTATGAAAGATCGGCAGCGCGTGGAGGAGGACGTCGGCTTGCGTGAAACGCCACGCCCTTGCAAGTGTAAGAGCGTTCGACAAGAGGTTGTTTTGGCTCAGCATTGCCCCCTTGGATCGCCCGGTTGTGCCGGAGGTATACAAAAGTGCGGCAAGGTCATCCGGCCCTCTTTCGGCCACCGGCGCCTGATGGGCCTGGCGCGCGGCAAGGGCGGCAAGGCTTCCGGTCACGTCGGCGTTGAGGGTTTCGACAACCGCGCCTGTCCCTGAAACGAGCGGCGCGACCTTCGCTTCGGTGGCGTCGGTCGCGACCACCAGCTTCGCTCCGCTGTCAGACAGGAAATAGCCCAGCTCGGCCGGCGTATAGGCCGTATTGAGCGGCAGGAAGACAAACCCGCCCTGAACGCAAGCGGCATAGAGCGCGAGCGCCTCCGGCGATTTGTCGATCTGCGCCGCGACACGATCTCCGGGCATGAGGCCGAGAGAGGTAATCGCGTTCGACATCCGCGAGGCCATCGCGAGGAACGCGGCATAGCTGATCGGCTCGCCACCCTCGGGATAAAGGAAAGGGGCTTGCGATTCGGCATGGCGGCCAAGGAGCGTTTCATAGAGCGGATTGGTCATGCGTCTTCCCCTGTTGCCCCCGATTTCTAGCGGCAAACCGGATGGGGGGTAAAGCGGTCAGGAGAGGATGAGATAGGCCCAGATCACGCTGATCAGGATCGGCTGATGCGCCAGATAGATGATCAGGCTATGCCGCCCAGGAAAGGCGATAGCCCGCGCAAGCGCTCCTTGCCCCACAGAACCCGATCCGGCAAGGGTGGACGGGAACCGCGACGCGAAGACCTTGGCCGCGCCGATCCCCAGAAGCGTCGGCCCGAACCACGGGAACACCGGCTCATAGTCGATCGACGGCGGCCACCAAGTCGAAAGACCGGTCCAATAGAAGAACGGGCTATCGAGCGCGGAAAGGCTGACATAATTCGGCAAGGCGATCACCGCCGCCCCGAGGAGAAGCGTCAAAACCGCCGGAAGGCGCAGAAAGGCGAGGCCCAGAAGGCTTGCCACCGAAATTGAATGCAAGATTCCGAAATAGACGAAGGTCTGCGGCAGGACGATGTAAGTGCCCGCCGAGACAAGGGCCGCTGCTGCCGCCACCTTGGCCAGCCGCCGGCCGAAAGAGCGCCACCGGATCCCCTGCCCGTGGGCCAGATAGAGGCTGAAGCCGACAAGGAACAGAAAGCTGCCCGCCGTCGCCCGAGCGAAAAGCGCCCAGAAACCGTGGGTCGTCGTTCCGCCGGGGACAAAGCCGAACATCTCGAGGTCATAGGTGAAGTGGAACGTCACCATCATCAGGATGGCGATGGTCCGTGCCAGATCGACTGCAAAGATGCGCCCGCCCAGCATTCGCGCCATGTTTTGCTCCCCTGCCTCGCAGAAAGGGTGTCTCGTCCGTCGAGAAAAATCCAGCAGAAACCCTCAGCCGCCCTTGAGTTGCCTCAGGAGAAACACCTCGCTGTCGTCTGTCACCGGCTCGTGCAGGCCGCGCGCGATCAGCTTGCCATCAACCGAGACCGATACCCCGGCCTTGATGACCGGTTCGAGGCCCGGGTGAGCCTCGACCAATGCTTTCATCATCTCGCCAACCGTCCTGGCCCTCACCTCGACCACATCCGCGCCATCGGTAAACCGGCGCAGACCCGACCACAGGTGAACCTTGACCATCAGCCCTTGGCCTTGATCGCAGCAAGGATACGCGGCGGCGACATCGGCAGGCTGCGCAGGCGCACGCCAGCGGCCGCGTGGACGGCGTTGGCGACGGCTGGCAGCGGCGGGGTGATCCCCGTCTCACCGACGCCGCGCACGCCGTAGGGATGGCCGGGGTTCGGCACCTCGACGATCACGGTGTCGATCATCGGCAAGTCCGAGGCGACAGGGATGCGGTAATCGAGGAACACGGTGTTTTGCAGGCGTCCGTCGGCCCCATAGATGTATTCTTCATTGAGCGCCCAGCCGATGCCTTGCGCCGCGCCGCCCTGGAATTGCCCTTCCACATAGGCCGGGTGGATCGCCTTGCCGGCGTCTTGCACCACGGTATAGCGCAGGACCGAGGTATAGCCGGTTTCGGGATCAACCTCGACATCGACGATATGGGTGCCGAAGCTGCCGCCGTGGCCCGAGGGGGTCGCCTCGAAATGGCCCGAGATCGGCCCGCCGGTGCCGCCCATTTCGGCGGCAAGCTCGCCAATGGTCAGCGGCGGAAACTCGCCCGCGTTCGGCCCAGAAGGCTTGGCAGAGCCGTCTTCCCAGATTACCGCCTCGACCGGAATGCCCCATTTGTCGGCGGCGCGCTGGCAGAGCTTGGTCGAGATCTGCTTGACCGCCTCGATCGTGGCAAGGCCAGAGGCATAGGTCGCACGGCTGCCGTGAGTTGGCTCATTGACGCCGAGCGAGCCGGTATCAGCGATGTTGACGCGCACGTTCTCATAGGGAATGCCCAGCGCCTCGGCCGCCATCAGCGCCATCGAGGCGCGGCTGCCGCCGATATCGGGCGTGCCGACCGAGACCGTCACCGAGCCATCCTCGCCCAGTGCCGCCGAGACCGAGGTCTCGCCGCCCCAGTTCATCCAGTAGCCGCTGGCCACGCCCCGCCCCTGATTGGGGCCAAGCGGGGCGGCATAGTGCGGGTGCGCGATGGCCGCCTCCAGCGTCTCGACAAGGCCGATGCGCGGGAAGGTCGGGCCAAAGCTGGCTTTGGTGCCCTCGCGCGAGGCGTTCTGGAGGCGCGTTTTCAGAGGATCGAGCTTCAGCGCCCGGCACATCTCGTCAACAAGGCTCTCGGTGGCGAAGGCCGCCATCGGCGAGCCGGGGGCGCGATAGGCTGCCTGCTTGGGCCGGTTGGCCAGAACGTCATAACCCTCGTGATGCACCGCCGGGATATTGTAGCAGGAGAAGGCACAATCAAGCGCGCTGTCGATCGGCGCCATCGGGAAGGCGCCGCCCTGCATCCGCATGGTGACCTTGGCGGCGGTCATGGTGCCGTCTTTCTTCATCCCCATCTTCACGTCGATCGAGGAGGAGGAAGTCGGGCCCGTGGCGCGGAGGACTTCCGAACGGGTCATCACCATCTTGACCGGCTTGCCTGCCTTGCGGCTGAGGGCAAGGGCGACCGGCTCGATGAACACGGTCGTCTTGCCGCCAAAGCCGCCACCGATTTCCGAGGGCGTCACGCGCAGGTTGGCAACGTCGATCCCGAGAGCGGCGGCGCTCATCCGGCGGACGAACCAATGGCCCTGGGTGCAGACCCACATCTCGCCTTTGCCATCCGCGCCCAATTGGGCAAGGCAGGCGTGCGGCTCGATATAGCCTTGGTGGGTCGCCTCGGTCTTGTAGGTGTTTTCCATGACGAGGTCGGCCGCAGCAAAGCCCGCCTCCAGATCGCCGTGGCCGTATTCGATATAGCGCATCACGTTGGGATGAAGACCTTCGGGCACCGAATAGTCGGCAGCACCCGCGCGGATTGCCGGAGCGCCCGGCTTCATCGCCTCGTCCACATCGGTGACGTGCGGCAACACCTCGTAGTCGACCTCGATCAGCTTGGCGGCCTCACGCGCCAGAAGAAGGCTGGTCGCCGCGACGGCGGCAACGGCGTGACCGTCATAGAGCGCCACCTCGCCCGCCATGCAGTTTTCCTGAATGTTCCAGTCTTCGCCCTCAAGGCCGGTCGGGAAATCGGCGCGGGTGACAACCGCCTTCACCCCCTTCAGCGCCAGCGCCTTCGAGGCGTCGATATTCTTGATCTTGGCGTGGGCATGGGGCGAGCGCACCATCACGCCATGCAGCATCCCCGGCGCATAGGCATCGGCGCCGTAGCGGGCCTTGCCAGTCACCTTGTCGATCCCGTCGGGGCGGTCGGGGCGGGTGCCGATATATTTGAAACCGGTGGTTTTGGTATCCAGAGGCATTACACGCCCTCCCGCATTTCGACGGCGGCATCGAGGACCGCCCGGATGATCTTGTCATAGCCCGTGCAACGGCAAAGGTTGCCGGCGAGCCAGTAGCGCACCTCTTCCTCGGTCGGGTCGGGATTCTGCGCCAAAAGCGCCTTGGCCGCGACAAGGATGCCCGGCGTGCAGATGCCGCACTGAAGCGCAGCGTGTTGGATGAACTTGCGCTGAAGAGGGTGCAGCTTCTCGCCGTCGGCAATGCCTTCGACCGTCTCGATGGTCTTGCCCTGCGCCTCGACGCCGAGGACGAGGCAGGAGCAGACGAGGCGGCCATCAACGGTAACAGAGCAAGCGCCGCAATCCCCGGTGCCGCAGCCTTCCTTGGCGCCGGTCATACCGAGCTTGTCGCGCAGACAATCGAGCAGCGTCTCGCGCGGATCGGCGAGAAACTCGACCTCGTCGCAGTTCACGGTGGTGGTCACATGGATCTGGGTCATTTGGCACCTCGTGCGCGGTCGTAGGCGATTTTGGCGGCGCGGCGGGCAAGAACACCGGCCACATCCGTGCGGAACGCGATGGTTCCGCGTTTGTCGTTGATGGGTCGGCAGGCGGCCGAAGCGGCTGCGGCCAGAGCATCGAGCGCGGCGGCGTCCAGCGTCGAGCCGATCAGCGCCTTGGCGGCATCGGCCACGACGACGATGGTCGGGGCGACAGCGCCAAGGACCACGCGAGCTTCGGTGATCTTGTCTCCGTCAACCCGAAGGTTCACCGCACAGCCCACCACGGCGATATCCATCTCGGTGCGCGGGATGAAGCGCAGGTAGGCGTCCCCGCCCCTCTTGCCGCGCGGTGGCAGATAAACTCCGGCAATCACCTCGCCCTTGGCCAGCGTCGTGCGGCCCGGACCGGCCGGAATATCCTCGACCTTGACCTGCCGCGCGCCCTTGGGGCCAACGACCGAGACCTCGGCGCCAGCGGCCGCAAGGCCGGGAACGGAATCGGCGGCAGGCGAGCCGTTGCACAGATTGCCGATCAGCGTCGCCCTGCCCTGCACTTGCGTCGAGCCGACAAGGCCCATGCCTTCAACAACGCCCGGCCAATCGGCGCAAAGGCCCGCGTGAGCGGTAAGTTCGGCACCGGCGACAGCGGCACCGATGCGCCAGCAGCCGTCATCCTCCAGCACGACGTCTTTCACGCCGGGGATATGCTTGATGTCGATCAGGTCGTCAGGGGTGACGATGTCGGCGCGCATCTGCACCAGAACGTCCGTTCCGCCCGCCAGAAACCTTGTCACGCCGGATGTCGCGGCGGCGATCGCCGAGGCATCCTCGAATGTCGCGGGAGTGTGGTATCGCATTCTCTCTCCTTGCTCCGGCTTTTGCCGCCGATTGACCAGCCCATCCTAGACGTTCAGGGGCAGGACGATCCAGCCCAAGAACGACAGGACGACTCCCTGACGCGGCTTTGTCGGGACGGTATGAGTTTCGTGGCCGGATGCAAGCGCGCGGGAGTCTAATTTTCGTCGATATCTTCGCGGACTTCAAAGGGAATGGCGTTGCCCCCGAAAAACCGCCGGACGACGGCGACTGGTTCGCGCATGAAATTCTGGCGGGCATGGGGATCGACGAAGTGCCGGGCATACATGAAATGCATGTAATAGAGGAACGACCGTGCATCCTCGGGGCTCATCGCCCGGCAAGTCGCCTCAAGAACGGCTTCGCGGTCAAAGGCCCTGCCGAGATCAAACATCAATGCATAGCGCGAAAGCCCGCGCTGATCACGTTCGATCACCTTGCCGATCTCGGCGCCGGCTCCCTTGACATCGCCCAATGAAACATGCGCCATCGCCTTCTGGACACTGATATAGAGACCCACCTGCGACACCTTGACCGGCACGATTTCCTGAGCGCGTTCGAAAAGCGTCAAGGCCTCTTCTCCGCGACCATCCCACATCCGCAATTGCCCGACCGTGCTGAAGGCGGTGATAAAGTTCGTTGTGCGCGCGAAAACGTCCTCGGCCATATCCATCGCCAACTGGCGCCATTTCGGATCGACGAACCAAAAAAGTTTGGCCGCCGCCAAGGTCAGGATATCGTTGCCTTCCAGATGTTCCATCGCCGCCATCAGCAGGTTTTCGATCTCGTTGGTCGCGCGCAGGAAGTCGCTGGGCGAACGGAGTCCCTGAAAGCCGCCGATCACAAGATTCGAATGGATCGCTGTCGCCAGCATCACATGGTTGTCAAAGTTGCCCGGCTCGGCGGCAATCGTCGCCCTAAGGCGCCTTTCTCCTTCGATCATCCCCCCTTGCGCTTGGGCCAGCACAATTTCCGCCTCGTGCATCCGGACTGCCAAAGGCGCGTCGTCATCGGGCGATCCCGACCGCGCCGGGCTACTTTGATTGGTCCAGATCGCTTCAATCAGCGTCGCACCGAGCGCCTCTACGAAATCGTGCCCGGTTTCGGGGCACAATTCCTCGCCGTTCAGCCCAAGACGACGCGCCATGATTGTCGAATGGGTATCAAGCCTGCGCACCGACAGGACAAGATCGGGCACCGTCTGGTTCGATCTCCCGCCGCGGATGGCACTGATCACACCATAGCCATCGAGCCTCGGCATATTGATATCGGTGATCACGACGTCAGGGGCTTCTCGAGAAAACACCTCGAGCCCTTTCTCTCCGTCTTCTGCCATGACGCAGTCAAAACCTGCGTCGGTCATGACCTTCCGGACAAGGCCGAGCATTGTGCGGGAATCGTCGATTGCGAGGACCTTGACACTCATGCCTGAGCCTCCTCGAGCCCCAAGGCGTGATCCGCCCCGAGCAGGCGGATCTCCTGCCCGACCGCAGCCGGCAGGTTGAGGACATCGAAGGTTATCCCCGATGCCAGCCACGAGCGCCGCGCCATGATCACAAGTTCAAGCAGCAGCCCGTCAATGCTTCGCAGGGCGCGCGCATCGATCTGAACCGGTGATCCCGTGTTGCTGCGCAGAAAGTTGAGAAGCTCGTCATCCTCCGTCGGCGAATAGCGCAGCGGAAGCTCGAAATAGGCAGGTGTATCTTGCATTGCAAACTCGACGTGGCCCAAAAAATTTCGCCGCGCCCGGAAATCCCGAGTCGGCGGTAGGCCACGTTAGGCTCGAATATCTTGCATAAGTGTTACGCGGTTCGCGGAAAGACCCGCCCAGTCGCGAGGCGGCCTAGGCCGTCGTTTCGGCCCCGAGAAGCTCGCGCCAGCGATGGCACGAGACAGCGTGCCCGTCGCCGGGGTTTTCAAGCGTCGGCTCGATCGTCCGGCACTTGTCAATGGCATTCGGACAACGCGTGTGAAACTTGCACCCCGACGGCTGATTCAGCGGTGAAGGGATCTCGCCCACGAGCTTTTGCGCGCTGCCCCGATCGTCGGGATCAAGCGAGGGGATCGCCGAGAAAAGCGCCTTGGTATAGGGGTGGCGCGGCGCGGCGAAGAGCTGGCGGGTGGGTGCGGATTCAACGAGCCGGCCCAGATACATCACCGCCACATGATCGCAGGTATGCGCGACGACCGAGAGATCATGGCTGATAAAGAGGAAGGTCAGCCCAAGGTCTTTCTGAAGCTGCTTGAGAAGATTGAGAACGTCGGCCTGGATCGACACATCAAGCGCCGCGACGCTCTCATCGGCGACGATGAACTTCGGCCCCGAAACAAGCGCGCGGGCGATCGAGATGCGCTGGCGCTGGCCGCCTGAGAAGGCGTGCGGAAAGCGGCGCAGGTGCTCAAGGTTGAGCCGGCATTTCGCGGCGATCTCGCGCACGCGGGCGTCGGTCTCTTCGCGGGTTTTGGTGAGCTTCATGACTTCGAGCGGCTCGGCGATGATGTCGCGCACTGTCATGCGCGGGCTGAGCGCGGCGTAAGGGTCTTGGAAGATGAGCTGGGCGCGCTTGCGATAATCCTTCAGCTCGTCGCCCGCGAGGGTCGCAAGATTATAGCTCACCTGCCCGTCGGTGAAGGTCGCCGCCCCGCCGGTGATCGGCGCGGCCTTCAATAGAGCGCGGCCAAACGTTGTCTTGCCCGAGCCGCTTTCGCCCACAAGGCCGAAGAACGAGCCGCGCTTGATCTCGACCGAAACCTCGTTGACGGCCTTGAGGACGGTCCGATCGAAGAACCCCTTGCCGACATTATAGCCAACGGTCAGGTCTTTGGCGGAGATGAGGGTTTCGCTGCTCATCGGACGGCCTCCGTCTGTGCAGGCGTCTTGGCGTGGAGGTGACAGGCAACGCGGTGAGACGGATCGACCCACCGGTTTTCGGGCAGATCGCGCTTGCACACGTCGCCGATGATCTCGCGGCATCGGGTGTGAAAGACACAACCCGTGGGCCGTTCAAGTGGCGACGGAATATCGCCCGGCACCGGCGTCAGCGGCGCATCGAGATCGTCAAACCGTGGCAAGGCGGCGATCAGGCCACGGGTATAGGGGTGCTTGGGGTTGCGGATCACCTCGCGCACCGGCCCTTCCTCGACGATCCGGCCCAGATACATGACGCAGACCTTGTCGGCCGTCTGGGCGATCACGCCCAGATCGTGAGTGATAAAGATGATCCCCATGTGAAATTCGTTCACGAGGTCTTTCATCAGGTCGATCACCTGCGCCTGGATGGTCACATCAAGCGCGGTGGTCGGCTCGTCGGCGATCAGGAGCTTGGGATTGGTCGACAGCGCCATGGCGATCATCGCCCGCTGGCGCATCCCGCCCGAGAGTTCGAACACATATTGGTCGAACCGTTTGGAGGGGTCGGAAATGCCCACGCGATCCAGCATCTCGATAGAGATTTCCTTGGCTTTGGCCTTGGTCATGCCGGTATGTATCTGAAGCTGTTCGACCATCTGGTTGCCGATGGTGATCGCGGGCGCGAAAGAGGCCATCGGCTCTTGAAAGATCATCGAAATTGCACCGCCGCGCACGATTTTCAGCTCCGCCGACTTCCTCAGCGACAGCACATCCACCTCGCGCCCCTCGTCGTGCAGCGTGATCTTGCTCCGGGGATCATAGACCGCGTTGCCGGGGTTAAGCTGCATCAGCGCCTTTGCCGTCACCGACTTGCCCGATCCGCTTTCGCCGACCAGTCCCATGACCTCGCCCTTCCCGAGCGAAAAGGATACGTCGTCGACAGCCGTCACCAGGCCTTCATCGGTGCGAAAGCTGAGCGTGAGGTTTTCTACGTCGATCAGAGAGGTCATTTCTTCGTATCCGAATAGGGGTCAGCGGCATCGCGCAGGCCATCGCCGACAAAGACGAAGGCCAGAACGAGAGCGATGAAGAAGATCACCGGGATGAAATACCACTGATAGTTCAGAAGGACGTCGGCCTTGGAGACGTTCTGCATGAGCGCCCCCAGCGAATTGACCGGATCCTTCAGGCCAAGGCCGATGAACGACAGCGCCGTTTCCGACCGGACCATGTAGGGGAACGAGATCATCAGATCGACGATGATATAGCTGGTGAACGACGGCAGCAGGTGCCGCCGGATGATATGCCCCGGCTTCGCGCCGCTCAGCTCGGCGGCCAACACATATTCCTGTGTCCGCTCGGTCAGAAGGTGGGTTCTGATCCGCCGCGCCAACGTGGGCCAGCCGATCAGGCCAAGGATGATCGAGATGAAGAAGAAACGTGTCTCCGAGCTCCACGTGTCGGGCATGAAAGCCGCGAGCGCCATGAAAAGCGGAATGGAGGGCACCGTTCGGATCGCGTCTGTGATCATCTGCAAGACACTGTCGATCCAGCCGCCGAAATAGCCGGCCACCCCTCCTATGATGAGCGCGAGGACGAACGAGATGAAGACACCGAGCGTGCCGACGGCAAGCGATGTCCAGATCGCGTGGAGCGTCCGGCTAAAGATATCCTTGCCGCTCGCGTCGGTGCCGAACAGGTGGATCTGACCGCCCTGGACACCAAACAGGTGAATGTCTGATGAGATGAGGGCGAAATCGACATCAAAGGCTTTGCCCGGAAGATCATAGTCGAGGTGAAAGAGCTTGTAGTCCCAGTCCCTCGTGAAGAACTGCATGTAAAGACGCTCGTCGCGGTTCTCGGTGATGACCCAGCGGAAGTTGGTCGCCATCGACCGCTCGCGCTCGGTGGCATAGATGAAGGGCCGCCAGGAAAAGCCGTTCTCGTCCCAGAATTTCGGAATCTGTGGCGGGCCGTTCTCATACTGCTCGTCGCGGCCCGCGATGGTGGGGTCGTAGGGTGACAGGAAGGGCGCGAAAAGGCCCATGAAGATCATCAGAACCAATGCCCAAGCGGCGATCATCGCCGTCCGGTTCGAGCTGAAGCGCGACCAGATCAGCTGCCCTTGCGACGCGGTGAAATAGGCCTCTTTGGCAGCCTGATCAACTCCGGCGGTTGCTTTCCTTCTCCACAGCATCGGCCTACCCCATCATTCCGCGACGCACGCGCGGATCTATCAGCGCCAGGAGGATGTCCGTCGCAAAATTCAGCGCGACAATGCTGGCAGTCAAAAGGAAGATAATCGCGCCAGCAAGCTGCTGGTCGTTTGACCGCGCAAGCGATTCAAACAAAAGCGCCCCGGCCTCGGTCAATGTCAGGATCAGGGCAACGATCGGCAATTCGTTGAAGATACGATTGAGGTCGAAGCCGAGCGAGTTGATCACCGGCCCAAGCGAATGCTTGGCCGGATAGCGCCACAAGAGCCGCGCACCGGAGACCCCACGCGCCGAGGCCGCCGTCACATAGAGTTTGCCGATTTCATCGAGCATCAGTGCCCGCACGGTTTGCAACGCAAAGGCGGTTGCAGACCAGCCGAGGATGAACACGGGAAGCCAGGCGTGACCCAGGAAATCCTTGAATTTGGCCAGATTCCATGGCGCATCCCTGAGCTCCTTGGAATAGAGGCCCGTCAGACTTTCGCCAAAATAGACCGTCGCGATCAGCATGATGATCAGCGCCAAGAGGAAATTGGGGAGAGCGAGGCCAAGATAGCTGACGAAGCGCAGCGTGTTGTTGGTCACGGGGCTTCTCGAACTGGCTGAGATAATGCCTATTGGGACAGCGATCGCATAACTCAGCAGGAGTGCCGCCATACAGATGCCTAGGGAAATCCAGAACTTGTCCGCCAGAAGCTGGTTGATGTTCAGACGCAAGATACAGCTGTCGCCGAATTCGCCATGCACAAAGACGCTATAGACCCACTTGCCCCAACGTTCGGGGAAAGGCCGGTCAAGCCCCAGCCGGCGCTCTTCGGCCTCGATATCGGCAATGGTGATCTGCGAGCCTTGCGTGTTCTTGAAGGCCAGATAGCGCTCGGCGCAGGTGCCGGGCACAAGCTCCATCAGCGTAAAGACGATCAGCGACACCGTCAGAAGGGTGATCAGTGCCATCGTGGCGCGGGTGATCACGAATTGAATGAATTGCCCCATGTCTGGCGAAGTCCCGTCTGTCGTCAGTTGGAAGTCTGGCCGGGGCGGATTGCACCGCCCCGGCCGGTGGTTCTATCCGGTCAGATCACTCGTCCAGATACCACTGGGCACCCAGATACGGGTAGGTCCGGTAGTATTCGTAGGACTCGGTCTTGAACTCCGGGAAGTTCTTGAGAGCGTTGGCGTGATAGATCGGGCCAGACGACAGGACCGTGCCGATGAACATCAGGTTCGAGGTCATCGCTTCCACCATGCGGGCTCCGATGGCATCCGACTCTGGCGTGCCGACCGGGGTCGACTGGAAGGCGTTGATGTCTGAGATCAGGCCCTTGACGTAGTCGGGCGGCTCGACACCGCTCGCGCCGTTGCTGTCAACCCACTCGGCCCAGAGCATACCGCTGCGGTGCGCGAAGTAGTTCTCGAACGGCGGGACCCAGAGCTCGTTGTTGCCAAGAACGATGGCAAGCGGCTGGCTCTTCTCCCACAGGCCGACGTCAAGCTGGTTGGACGACTGCGCCGAACGGTATTCGTCGGGCGTGACTTCCTTGACGGTGGTCTGAATACCGACCTCGGCCCACTGCTGGGAAATGAGCTCGACAACCTGCCCCGGCAGACCCTGCTGGGCGAACTGCATGTTGATGATCAGCTTGTCGCCGTTCGGCAGATCGCGCATTCCGTCGCCGTCCGCGTCCACGACGCCAACACCATCCAGAAGCGCCTTGGCGCCATCGGGATCGTATTCTGCGGCATAGCTCGTCCAGCTGGGATCAACGAAGCTCGGCACCGGCGAGAAGCCGATGTATTGGCGCGGAACGCCCTGACCAAAGTAGGCGGTCTCGTTGATCTCGTTGCGGTCGATCGCGATCGACATGGCCTTGCGGAAGTTCACGTCGCCAAAGACGGCCCGACGGGCTTCGTCTTCGTGGGTGACGTTGAACGACACGGTCGGCATCGAGATACGCGGCGCGATTTGCAGCGTATAGTCGCCGTTGCCCTGATTCTCGAGAAGGATCGGAGCGTCCGGCAGACCGAGTGACTGGGCCTTGTAGTCGACTTCGCCGTTGATCAGCTTGAGCAGACGGACCTCGTGGTCGTTGGCGTAGATCTCGTCCATCTCGTTGATGTAGGGGAGCTGCTGACCAGTCGTATCGACCATGTGGAAGTAGGGGTTGGCCACGAAATGGCGGCCTTCGGTCGTCTCGTTCACCACGAAGTGGCTCTCGAGGGTCGGCACAGCCGCGCCCGGAAGGTTGGCAACCTTGTCGGGCGAGTTCAGCATCGGCGAGGGCGTGTCCGTCCAGTCCGAACTGCCATAGTAGGCCTTGATCGCGTCATAGCCGTTTTCAAAGCCGAGCGACTGGGCCAGGGCGTCGGCGTCTGCGTTGATCGCCGGATGGAACTGGCCAAGGAAGTGCATCGGCTGGAAGCCCTGCGCATAGGATGTGGCGAAGTGGGCCAAAAGGCCGGGCTTCGGCGCAGGCAGGTTGAAGACGACGGTGGTCTCATCGGGTGTATCGACCGTCATGCGCTCGCCGCCCACAAGGACATAATCTTTGGGCTTTTCGATCACGTTGGAATCGAACATCAGGTTGTCGTACCAGAACTTGACGTCCGCCGAGGTGAAGGGCGCGCCGTCCGACCACTTGTGACCTTTACGCAGGTGGAAGGTCAGCTGGGTGTAATCGTCGTTCCATTCCCAAGACTTGGCCACGTTCGGCACGATGGTCTGAAGGTTGTCCGAATAACGCACGAGGTTGACGTGGCGCACCGAGAGGAAGTCCGAGGTGCCGGCTTCGGTCGCGTTCGACAAAGCGTCGAACGTGCCGCCGTAGTGGCCGACGCTGTCGTAGGGCACGACAACCAGAGGCTCGGCCGGAAGACGATCCGCCAACGGCGGCAGAGCCGGGTTGCCGGCGATGCGGGCGTTCAGTTCGCCGATCGCAGGGTTTTCCGAGAATTCCATGGAGCAGCCGGCGGCCGTTTCAAACTCGGAAAGCTCATATTGCTGCGGGAAGGCGCCGGCTGCGACACCCATGGAATCTCCCATGGTGACCGCCGGGCAGTTGGCATAGGCAGCGGCTGGAAGCACCAGCATTGCCACGCCGGACAATAAATAACGTTTCATAGTCTCTCCTGTCGTGTGACGAATTGAAAGTGCGGGTCTTATTGATTTTGGATCAGATCCGTCTGGCGGTGCTGCCGCTAGGGATTGTCCATTTGGTCCTCGACGCCGATGGCGTCCGGCCGGTTTGACCAGCTTGGAAAGCTCAAATAGGCGCGTGTATCCCCCTCTCAGTCAGCCCCGCAAAGGCAAAAGCCTTCGCGTGGAAGTCTGCCCGGCAAATGTAACAGCAAGGTTGCGCCCGGGCCGCGCCCTCTTGATTTCACGGCCATAAAAAGCAGCGGCCGGTATTTCGGATCGCCTAGGATGCGCGCTGCGCGCCTTTGGCGGTAATCATGGTTCGGGCAAAACGCCCTTCAGTATGTGTTAGCCTATGGTTCAGCAGACGCTGAGTCATTTCAAGAAGAATGGACGACGCCGCCGGGTCATTCGCGACATTGCGGGCCTCTCCTTCGTTTTCATGGTCAAACAGGATCGGTGGCAGTCCGCCGTTGAAGTGAACCAGCGTGTGCTTGCGGCCGCGCAGAATCGCAAAGTTTGTCAGATCGGAATCAAGGCCCAGCCGGGTTTGCCAAAGCGTCGGCTCAACCGGATCGCCGTAGTCGAGCTCGGAATAGCTATAGTCGCGCCAGTCGTCCGGTGCTTTGCAACGCAAGAAGGACGCAAGGCTGCGGCCATCCATCGTGTCGGGAATGTCGAGGCCCAGAAGATCGAGGATTGTTGGCGTGACATCGATCGACTCGGTCGGCGCATCCACCTCGCGGCCGAACCCCTCTTTCAGGGCCGGATCGCGGATGATCAGCGGCGTGTGATAGGCCGCGTCATAATAGTGCATCTTGCCCCAAGCGTGGTGATCGCCCAGCATCTCGCCGTGATCGGCCATGATGACCAGAAGCGTATCGTCATACTGACCGGACTCTTTGAGAAACCGGATGATGCGGCCGAAGTGCTGATCCACCTCCGTTGCGAGGGCCAGGTAGATCGCCCGCAAGGCGGCAACGTTTTGAGGTGTGTCTTCCAGATCAGGGAACCCGATCACATTGTCGGACGGTCGTTTTTGCTCCAAAAGCGGCCCGTCATAGGGGTGGGACGCGGCTTGAGAGGCGCGGTCCCGCACGATCCGAGGCGATGGGAGGCTCGCCGGATCGTACATCTTGTTGAACGGCTCGGGCGCAACCAAAGGCGGATGCGGCCGGATATAGGCCAAATGGGCGAACCAGCCCGAAGGCCGCGCCCGAATGTCGGCCAGAAACCGGTCGGTCAGGAAGGCAGTGTCGCTGTCCTGTGAGGCATAGAGCGCCGGACTATCGACCGTGTCGCCTTTGGGCCGGAAAACCTCGTAGCCCTCGCCGAATTCATAGCCCTTCGCAGCCAGATGCGACCGCCAGGGCCAGCTTTCCTCAAGCCGCATCTCGAGCGCCTCGACGAAGCCGGGAATGACCTGCTCATAGGATTTCAGCATCGGATCGCCGGCCGTCAGCGTCCGGGGGTCTGTCGCGATATCGGTATAGCCCCAAAGCTGCGGCAGATAGCCCGCCTTGCGAACCTCTGTCGCCAGATTGGGTGTATCGTGCGGCAGGGGCGTTCCGTTGCGGACCGAGCGATGGTTAATCGCGTATTTGCCGGTCAGGATCGAAGCGCGCGAGGGGCCGCAGGGGTTGGTAACGGAATAATGCCGCCGGAAGGTCACCGCATCGCCCATCAAGGCGCGCAGGTTGGGCAGATCGACGTGATTTGCAAATGCGCCGTGCAGCAGGTCTGCGCGCATCTGGTCCATGATCACAAATAGAACGTTACGGCGTTTGCTCACCCGGCCCCCCCTGATCTTGGGACGAGCAAATACCGCCAAGTGAGTCGGATCAAGAAGTATGTGGCATTTTGTGTGATTCTGTGTGCATATGGTAATGCACATGCAGAAATCACCCAAAAACGTTCCGATTTAGCGACAACGGCCCGACATGGACAGCCCCGCTTCCCCCGCAAAGCGCCAGACCCCGGCTCAGGTTCGGGCGGCGGCAACTGCCATGGCGAAGGCCGCGACC
Source organism: Marivivens sp. (assembly GCA_030827165.1). GTDB lineage: Bacteria > Pseudomonadota > Alphaproteobacteria > Rhodobacterales > Rhodobacteraceae > RFZI01. Next base: position 8,350 of record JAURFB010000014.1, on the reverse strand, counting down.
CCTGTGTCGATGTCTTATTTCCGCAAATACCTCAGCATCGAGACCAAGGCCGACGATAGCCCCGTCACGCGGGCCGACCGCGCTGTCGAGGAAAAGCTGCGCAGCCTGATCGACGCCGGGTTTCCAGATGACGGCATCTTCGGCGAGGAGTTTGGCCAGACAGAAGGCACGGGCAGCGGGCTTTGGATCATCGACCCCATTGACGGCACACGCAGTTTCATCTCGGGTCACCCGCTGTTCGGCATGCTGATCGGGCGCATGGTCGAGGGGCAGATGCAGGCTTCGGTGGTGAGCCTGCCCGCCCTGTCCGAAATCTATTCGGCCGCCCGGGGCGACGGCGCTTTTCTGGGAACCACGCCGATTTCAACCTCGGGCCGGACCGACCTTGGCGGGGCGATCCTTTATATCAACGAGGGCGAAAAGATCTGGCGCGGCTGGCCCGACGTGCATGCCCGCCTGATGGCCTCGGGCCGCGAGCGCCGCTACAGCTATGACTGCGCGCCCTATGCGCTCTTGGCGGCCGGCCATATCGATGCGGTCGTCGATTGCGACCTGGAGCCTTACGACTATCTGCCCGTCTCGCTCCTCGTCGAAGAGGCGGGCGGCAAGATCACCGACTGGGAAGGCCGGCCCCTTGGCATGGGATCAGACGTGCGCGTCGCCGCCGCCGCAACGCCCGAGTTGCATGCCGAATTGATCGGGATTCTAAAGGGTTAGAGGTGGCTGGCGGGGATGCCGGGAGCGTTCGAAAGCCATGGACTGGTGGCTGAGGTTGGCGACAAACGGCACCAAGGTCCGCTAGCCGGGCTTTTGCCTTGGTTCACGAAATATTTCAGTTGGTTATCCGATGGCCGATCCGCTAACGCTGATGCCATGGCCTATGACTATGACAAACTATACGGCGAGACCCGCGACGCTTTGGGGAAACCAACTTCGGTTTTCGTCGACTTCTTTGTCCAGCTTGATCAGCAGAACGTCCGGGTCTTGGATATCGGATGCGGACAAGGGCGCGATGCAATCTTCATCGCAAGAAAAGGGCATAGAGTTGTCGGGGTGGATATCTCGACGAACGGAATCCGCGACCTCAAAGCCGTGGCAGCGCGGGAAAACCTGCCCATTGAGGGCGTTGTGGCAGACACTGCGACCTACGAGCCTGATGGGATGTTTGACATCGTTCTGATTGACCGGACGTTGCATATGCTGGTTCGCTCGGCACGACTGTCGACGCTCAAGACAATGCTTGATCACGTGAACGAGCAGGGCTGGCTATTGATCGCCGACGAAGCCTCCAACATCGGAGATTTCGGGTCGGTTATCTCTGCCCATGAGGCCACCTGGCAAACGGAATTTTCACGGCGTGGCTTCCTGTTCGTGCGCCGCTCCTGAAGGGTAAATTGGGTTTAAGACCCCAATCCGCTTCACGTCGCGCCAAAGTCAGCTCAGAGCCGGTCGTGCCGCAATCTCGGCCATGAAGGCGCGGATGGCGGGCAATGTGCGACGCATCGTCAGATGAACGGCCGTTTCCCGCATGCTCAGGCTGACACCTGACAAAAGCACCCGTTCGATGCGTGGATCAAATCCCTGTTCGGCCTCGGACACAAAGCCGATTCCCGCGCCTGAGGCGACGACCTCGCGCATCGCCTCGCGGCCCTCGACCTCGATCGCGGGCGCAAGACGAACGCCCCGCCGGCGGGCCTCTTGCTCAAGCCCCTGCCGGGTGCGCGATCCCTTTTCGCGGAATACGAGCGGATGGCGCCGCAGATCCTCGAGGCTGAGGCTCACGGTCCCGGCCGGCAAAAGCCCCCGCGCGGCAATGGCGACGATGGGCGTCTCGCCGAGGTCGAGCATCTCAAGGTCCGGCGCGGGGCTGACGCTGCCAACGATCCCGATCTCGACCTCGTAGGCGCGGAGTGCTGCCAGCACTTGCTCGGAATTGCCGGTGCTGATCTCGACAAACACCTCCGGGTGCCGCGCACGGAAGCGGCCCAGCGCGCCAGTGATGTGCAGCGCTGAGTCGGCCATGATCCGAAGCTTGCCCGCAAGCGCGGCGCGGGAATGCTCAAGGTGCGAGGCGATCGCATCCTCGGCCTCGAAGAACCTGCGGGTCAGCAGCAATAGCGCCTCGCCCGCCTCGGTCAGCCGGATGCGCCGCCCCTCGCGGTGAAAGAGCAGGACGTCGTGCTCCTCCTCGAGCCGACGCACCTGATCAGACAGGGCCGGCTGGGTCTGGTTGAGCATTTCGGCCGCGCGGGAAAAGCCGCCGTGCAGGGCCACCTGATGAAAGGCACGTATCTGGCTGTAGCGCACTTATAGATTCCACATATCGAGTGATACTATTTAAAGATTTTACATATAGCTTTGCTTGCGTCAATTTCCGCCTCGAATCCTCTCGGGACCGGAGCCCTCCATGACTGCCGCAAACGCCTTTCCCCCGCCAAAGATGGGCGAACCCTATCTTCTCACCCCCGGCCCGCTGACCACGGCCTATGAGGTCAAGCAAGCGATGCTGAAAGATTGGGGCAGCTGGGACGACGATTTCCGCGCCATGACCCGCGATATGCGCCGCCGCCTGCTGGCGCTTTTGGGCGAGTGGTCGGATCAATATGATTGCGTGCCGATGCAAGGCTCGGGCTCGTTCTGTGTCGAGGCGATGCTCGGCAGCTTCGTTCCGCGCGATGGCAAGGTTCTGGTTCTCGCCAACGGCGCCTATGGCCTCCGTGCGGCAACGACGATGGACTATCTTGGCCGCGCGAAGGTGCTGCTCGACAAGGGCGATTACCTTCCGCCGCGTGGCGACGAGGTGGCCCGTATACTCGCTGACGATCCTTCGATCACCCATGTCCTTGCAATCCATTGCGAGACCAGTTCGGGCATCCTCAACCCGATCGAGGAAATTTCCGAGGCAACCTATGCCGCTGGGCGCAAGCTCTTGATCGACAGCATGTCAGCTTTTGGCGCGGTGCCGCTCGAGCCCTCCAAGATCAAGTTCGAGGCCTTCGTCTCGTCAGCCAACAAATGCATCGAGGGTGTTCCCGGCTTCGGTTTTGTCATCGCCAGGACATCGCTCCTCGAAGCCTCCAAGGGCAACAGCCACTCGCTCGCCCTCGATGTCCACGCCCAGTGGGCCAACATGGAAAAGACCGGCCAGTGGCGCTACACCCCGCCGACCCATGTGGTCGCGGCCTTCATCGAGGCGTTGAAGCTGCACGAGGCCGAGGGTGGTGTTTCCGGCCGCGGCGCGCGTTATGCCCGCAACCGCGACGTCATGGTCGAAGGGATGCGCGGCCTCGGGTTCGAGACCCTACTCGCCTCGCGCTGGCTCTCGCCGATCATCGTGACCTTCTTTTGCCCTGCCGATCCGAATTTCGTCTTTTCGAACTTCTACGATCTGATGAAGCAGAAGGGTTTCATCATCTATCCCGGCAAACTTACCGTCGTGGACAGCTTCCGCATCGGCGTGATCGGAAGAATGGATGAACACGTCATGACCCGCGTGGTCGGGGCCGCCCGCGACGCGCTGGCGGAAATGGGTGTGGAAAGCGCCGCGCCGCCCGCCGCCGCATTGGAAGAACGCAAGAAACTTGCCGCTTGAAATAAGGAAAGACCGATGACCAACCTCCCCACGGTGACGGCGAATGATCGCACCTATCCCGCCCCGAAAACCTGTGCCATCGCCATCTGCCTTGACGGCTGCGAGCCAGAGTATCTGGATGTTGCGATTGCCGATGGGCTGATGCCCAACCTCAAGAAAATGCGCGAGAGCGGGACCGACCGCCTCGCCCATTCCGTGATCCCGTCGTTCACCAACCCCAACAACCTCTCCATTGCCACGGGCCGTCCGCCTGCGGTCCACGGGATCTGCGGCAACTACCTCTACGATCCCGAAACCGGAGAAGAGGTGATGATGAACGATGTGCGCTTCCTGCGTGCGCCGACCATCTTCTCACGCTTCTACGAGGCCGGTGCCCGCGTCGCTGTCGTCACCGCCAAGGACAAGCTGCGCGCCCTTCTTGGCGCGGGCCTGCGGTTTGACGAGGATCGGGCGATTGCCTTCTCGTCCGAACGGTCAGGCGCCACGACCCTGGCCGAGCACGGCATCGAAAATGCGAGCGCCTGGCTCGGGATGCCGGTGCCCGAAGTCTATTCGGCGGGTCTGTCCGAGTTTGTCTTTGCCGCCGGCGTGAGGCTTCTCAAGGAGTGGGCGCCGGATGTGATGTATCTTTCGACCACCGACTATATCCAGCACAAGTTCGCCCCCGACGAGCAGGGCGCCAAGGATTTCTATGCCATGTTCGACCGTTATCTGGGCGAACTTGACGCGCTTGGCGCTGCGATTGTCGTCACCGCCGATCACGGCATGAAGCCCAAGCATGACGAAAAGGGCGAGCCTGCAGTGATCTATGTGCAAGACCTGATGGACGAATGGCTCGGAAAGGATGCCGCCCGCGTGATCTTGCCGATCACCGATCCTTATGTGGTCCATCATGGCGCGCTCGGCTCGTTTGCCACCACTTATCTGCCGAAGGGCGCCGACCGGGCAGAGATCATCTCCCGACTGAAGGCGCTGCCCCGGATGCTCGAGGTTCTGACAAAGGAAGAGGCTGTCGCCACCTATGAGCTGCCCGCCGACCGGATCGGCGATCTGACGATGATCTCGACCGTCAACATGACCATCGGCACCTCGGCCCACCGGCACGATCTGGCCGCCCTCAAAGAGCCGCTGCGCTCGCACGGCGGCCTGACCGAGCAGGAGGTCCCGTTCATCGTCAACCGTGTGCTCGACGTGCCGAACGCGCCCAGGCTGCGGAATTTCGACGCTTTCTTCTTTGCCACCCGCGCCGCCGCGCTTTGACTGGGGGAGCCGCCATGACCAGTTTCGAGATCCGCCACGAGGGAATGCGCATCGGGGGCGAGAAGGTCTTCACCGACAAGGTGATCGAGGTCCGCTATCCCTATACCGACGAGGTTGTCGGCACTGTTCCGGCAGGCACTGCCGAACACGCCGCCCGCGCCTTTGAGATTGCGGCGAACTACCAATCGAAGCTCACCCGCTACGAGCGCAGCCAGATCCTCAAGCGCACGGGCGAGCTGATTGGCGAGCGGCGCGAGTATCTGGCGAAATGGCTGGTGTTGGAGCTGGGTATCTGCTGGCAGCACGCCATCTACGAGACCAAGCGCGCGCAGGACGTCTATACCTTCGCCGCAGCGCAGGCGCTTCAGGATGACGGGCAGATCTTCTCCTGTGACCTGACGCACAACGGCAAGGCGCGGAAGATCTATACCAAGCGCGAGCCGGTGCGGGCGATCTCGGCCATCACGCCGTTCAATCACCCCCTCAACATGGTCAGCCACAAGATCGCTCCGTCGATTGCCACCAACAACAAGATGGTCTGCAAACCGACCGAGCTCACACCGCTGACCGCCATCGCGCTGGCCGATATTCTTTATGAGGCGGGGCTGCCGCCGGAGATGTTCCAGATCGTCACCGGCCTTCCGGCCGATATTGGCGACGAGATGATCACCAACCAGAACATCGACATCATCACCTTCACCGGCGGCGTCCCGGTGGGCAAGATGATCGCCGGCAAGGCGGGCTATAAGCGCACGGCGCTTGAGCTGGGAGGGAATGATCCGATCATCATCCTCAATGACCTTGACGATGCCGATCTGGAGAAAGCCGCCACCATTGCCGTGGCAGGCGCGACCGGCAATTCGGGCCAGCGCTGCACGGCCGTCAAGCGCATCCTCGTGCAAGAAAGCGTGGCCGACCGCTTCGTGCCGCTGGTGCTGGCCAAGGCCAAAGCGATCAAGTTTGGCGACCCGATGGACCCGGCGACCGAGCTGGGCTGTGTGATCCATTCCAAGGCCGCCGAGCTTTTCGAGAAACGCGTCTACATGGCGGAAAAGCAGGGGGCGAAGGTTCTTTATGATCCGGGCCGCAAGGGGGCGCTTTTGCCCCCCATCGTCGTGGATCATGTCCCGCATGACAGCGAGCTTGTCATGGAGGAAACTTTCGGCCCCATCGTTCCTATTGTGCGGGTGCCGGACAATGACGTCGAGGTGATGCGCCTGTCCAACTCGACCGCCTTTGGCCTGTCGTCTGGCGTCTGCACCAACGATTTCCGCCGGATGCAGGCCTTTATCGAGGGGCTGAACGTGGGCACCGTGAATATCTGGGAGCAGCCCGGCTACCGCATCGAGACCTCGCCCTTTGGCGGGATCAAGGATTCCGGCAATGGCGTGAAGGAAGGGGTCAGCGAGGCGATGAAGTTTTTCACCAATGTGAAGACCTATTCGCTGCCCTGGCCGTAGGGCCGCCTCCGGCGGGAGTATTTGGGGCCAAAAGAAGGGGCGATGGATGCGCCATACCGAGGGTGAGGCCAATACGTCCAAGGCGCGGGCCGACTGGGCTTCTCGAGAAAAGGATACACCGACCCGCGATCTGTTGCGGCGGGATGCGGAGGCGTTTCTGCACCAGTCGCTCTCTTCGCCTTGCGTTTCCACGATAGCCAAGGCCGAAGGCATCTGGATCGAGGATACCGCCGGCCACCGCTATATGGATTTCCACGGCAACTCGGTTCACCTCATCGGCTACGGCCATCCGCGCCTTGTGGCGGCGATCAAGGATCAGCTTGACGCCCTGCCCTTTTCGCCGAGGCGGTTTACCAATGAAGTGTCGGTCGCGCTTGCCGAGAAACTGAAGGCCGTTGCGCCGGGCGATCTTGGGCGGGTTCTCTTCACCACCGGCGGGTCGGATGCCAACGAGGTTGCTCTGCGGCTCGCGCGGGCGGCGACAGGGCGGTTCAAGACGCTGAGCTTCTGGGACGCCTTTCACGGGGCGGGGTTCGGCGCCTCGTCGGTCGGGGGCGAGGCGACCTTCCGTAGCCATATCGCGGGGCCCCTCTTGCCCGGCGCCGAACATATCGCGCCGTTCCACTGCTATCACTGCGCTTATGGGCACGCGGGGCCGGAAAGCTGTGGCCTCGCCTGCGCGAGGATGGTCGATTACGTGCTTGGCCGCGAAGGCGATGTGGCGGCCGTGATTGCCGAGCCGATGCGCGCCGTGCCGGTTGTGCCGCCGCCGGGCTATTGGAAAGCGGTGCAGGAGGCGTGCCACCGGCACGGGGCGCTCTTGATCATGGACGAGATCCCGACCGGACTTGGCAAGACGGGCCGGATGTTTGCCTTCGAGCATGACGGGATCACCCCCGATATCGTCACGCTCGGCAAGGCGCTTGGCGGTGGCATTCTGCCTATCGCGGCGGTGATCGCGCGCGACGGGCTGAACGTCGCCGGAGATTTCGCCATCGGCCATTATACCCACGAGAAGAACCCGGTCACGGCGCGGGCCGCGTTGACCACGATCGAGATTATCGAGGACGAGGGGCTTGTGAATCGGGCGGCGGAACTTGGAGCCTGGGCCATGGAGCGGCTGCGCGAGGCGCTTTTCGCCAACGCACATGTCGGCGACATTCGCGGGCGGGGCCTCATGTTTGGCGTCGAGATGGTCGAGAGCCGCGAGAGCCGCACACCGGCGCCGGAACTGGCCGAGCGTATCTATTATGCCGCGCTGGCGGCTGGGCTTTCGTTCAAAATCAGCGCCGGATCGGTGCTGACCCTCTCGCCGCCGCTGACCATTGCGCGCGAGGATCTCGCGCGCGCCCTCGATATCGTGATCGCCGCGATCATGGAGGCGACCATTTGAGCACCGGCGTTGTCGCCATCGTCTTGTGTGCGGCGCTGATGCACGCGCTTTGGAATGCGCTGATCAAGGGCGCGGGCGACCGAACGGTCATGCTGGGCCTCATTGCGCTTGGCCATGTGATCCCCGCCTTTGCCCTGGCGCTGAACCTGCCCGCGCCCGATCCGGCCTCGTGGAAATTCATCGCCGCGTCGACCGTGATCCACTGGGGCTATTACTATCTCCTCAACCTGGCCTATGGCAGCGGCGATCTGTCGGTCGTCTATCCCATCGCCCGTGGCGCCGCGCCCTTGCTGGTGGCCCTCGGGGCCTGGGTGGCGGTGGGCGAGGCGCTGCCGCCGCTGGCCTGGGTCGGGATCGGCGCCATCTCGGGCGGGATCTTCCTTCTGGCGCGGCCATCCCGCCTTGGCCACGCCCACAAGGGCAGCGTTCTGGCCGCCTTTGGCACGGCGCTGACCGTTGCCGCCTATTCGATTGCCGACGGAATCGGCGTTCGTGCCTCACAAGAGGCGCTCGCCTATGTGGCCTGGCTTTTCACGGCCGAAATATTTGTGGCCGCCTATCTGCTAGGAACCCGGCACCGGCGCCTCCGCGCGATGAGCGGCCGCACCGTGATCATCGGACTTGCCGGCGGTGTGATCTCGGGCG
>JAURFB010000113.1 GCA_030827165.1 Marivivens sp. | reverse complement strand
TGATGGGCAGCGACGATCCCAACTGGCAGCTTGTCGCCACAGGCGAATAAACCCGATGCGGCGCAAGAGGCAGCTATCTTCCGAAGAGCGCGCTCTTTGGGATTTGGTCGCCCAACGCACCGTTCCCGTGCACAATCGGCCGGTGCGGCACGAGCCCGCGCCGACGCCCAGGCCCTCGGTGCTGGATCCGGTCCTGCCCGAGCCGGCGGCGATCCCCGCCTTTCGGGTCGGACAGAAGGCCACGCCTCACCGCCCACACGAAATCGCCGCGCCCGTCGCTGATGAGCTGACGCAAGAACCCCTCAGGATGGACAAGCGGGCGCATGGCAAGCTGACCAAGGGAAGGATCGAACCCGAGGGAAGGATCGACCTGCACGGCATGACGCTTTCCGAAGCGCACCCCGAGTTGATCTCTTTCATCCTTTCGGCCCACGCCAGCGGCAAGCGCCTTGTTCTTGTGATCACCGGAAAGGGCAAGGATCGCGACGAAAGCGGCCCGATCCCGACCCGCCCCGGCGTCTTGCGGCATCAGGTTCCGCAATGGCTGCGCCTGCCGCCGCTGATGCAGGCGGTGCTTCAGGTCATTCCTGCGCATATACGGCACGGCGGGCACGGGGCCTATTACGTCTACCTACGGCGCGGGCGATAGGCGCACCGCTGCGGCTCGAAGCGGAATAATCATCGCGCCGGATGCCAGCAGAAAGATCGCGGCATAGGCCCAAAGCTGGCCTGGAAACGAATAGCCAAGATCAATGAGCCATCCGGTTAGACCAGGGCCAATTGCCGACCCCAAAACCATCATCGACACCACAGTTGATTTGATTGCCCCGATATGGCGGGTGCCAAAGAACTGTGCCCAGCAAGCGGCAGGGATGGTCGATTGCCCACCGCCAGAGACCCCCATCAAAATGACTCCGACCGCGGACCACCAGACATGATCGGCCTGCGCATGGGCCAGAAACCCAAGCGCAAAAGGCAACAGATAGACCGGCAGGAGCTGGACCACGCCCCAGCGGTCGATTGCCCAGCCGAAGACCTGGGTCGAAATTACAAGTGCAAGCGTTCCAAGCGGAAAGACAGACACCAGCGCCAGATGATCCCAGCCCTTGACCTCGGCGAAATGCACCTGATGAAGCCAGAACGCGGTGCTGAATGCCGGCATCAGCATCATGGCGAGAGACAACGACCAAAACAGAGGGGATTTGAGCGCTTCAATCCGCGTCCAATGCCTGCCGTCCATTCCCGTTGACGTGTGGTCCTCAGCCATGGCGAGCGGAGTGCGCTCGAGACGCAACAGCCCCAGAAGGATTGGCAGCATGAGCAGGCAAAACACGCCAGCCCCAAGCCAGAGAAGATGCCAGTCAACGTGCCGCTTGAGCCAGACGAATGTCAGAGGAAGCGTTGCCTCGCCCAAGGAAAACCCAAGCGCTGCAATCGCCAGAGCACGACCCCTGGTTGCAACAAGCCACCGCGCCATCGCAACGACTGAAACGGTGCTTGTCATGCCTTGCCCAAAGAAACGCAGCGCGAGGATCACGAAGGGCAGCCCGGCGGCCCAAGGGTTGAGCGCCATGGCAAAACAGGCGACCCCCAAAAGCCCAACAACCAATGTTCCCAAGAAACGCACGCGAAATCTGTCGGTCAGCCCACCGGCCAGAAGCAGCAGAACAGCAGAGGCGCCCGTGCCAAGCGTGTATATCCCGCCCCACTCGCCGTTGCTCAGGCCAAAGGCGGCACGGATTTCTCCGCCAAATATGGAAATGAAGAAAGTTTGCCCGAATGAGGACAGGAACGACAAAAGCACGCCCGCCATGAGGAAGGGCGCATTCTCCTGCAGAAAACGAAGAAAGGGCATCGAGGGCATTCCTTTCGGGTTGCCCCTTTATGGCGCAGGACGTGCGCCAGACCAGCCCTAAAGGACGTAGCGCCCCAAGTCGGCCGACCGGCTCAGCTCGCCCAGATGCTTTTCGACGAAAGCGGCATCAACCGTCACGGCCTCGCCCGCGCGATCCGGTGCGGTAAAGCTCAGATCCTCGAAGACCCGCTCCATCACCGTATAAAGCCGCCGCGCGCCAATGTTTTCGACCGAGCGGTTCACTTCGGCGGCAATCTTGGCAAGCGCCGCGATGCCGTCGTCGGTAAAGCTCACCTCGACGCTTTCTGTCCCCATCAGGGCCGAATATTGCCGCGTCAGGGCGTTGTCTGTCTCGGTCAGGATGCGAACGAAATCCTCTTCGGTCAGCGCGCGCAGCTCGACCCTGATCGGCAGGCGCCCCTGAAGTTCGGGCAGAAGGTCTGAGGGCTTGGCGATGTGGAAGGCGCCTGAGGCGATGAAGAGAACGTGGTCGGTCTTGACCGGCCCGTGTTTGGTTGAAACCGTCGTCCCTTCGATCAGCGGCAGAAGATCGCGCTGCACGCCTTCGCGGCTTATATCGGCGCCGCGCGTTTCGGCGCGGGCGCAGACCTTGTCGATCTCGTCGAGGAACACGATCCCGTTTTGCTCGACCGCATCAAGCGCGATCTTCTTCACGGTCTCGTCGTCAAGAAGCTTGTCGGCCTCTTCGCCGATCAAGACCTCATAGCTCTCGGCAACCGTCAGGCGTTTGCGCGTCGTGCGCTGAAACGCTTTGCCGAAAAGATCGCCCAGATTCATCATTCCGGGCATTCCGCCCGGCTGCCCCGGAATTTCAAATCCGCCCATCGGGCTTGAAGTGTCGGCAACCTCAAGCTCGATAACGGTGTTGTCCAACTCGCCTGATCGAAGCTTCTTGCGAAATGCCTCGCGCGTGCCTTCGCGGGCGTCGGTTCCGGCGATGGCGGTGATCACACGATCCTCGGCCGCAGCCTGCGCAGCCGCCTTGACCTCTTCGCGCATATGCTCGCGGGTTTGCGCGATGGCGATATCAACAAGGTCGCGGACGATCTGCTCGACATCGCGGCCCACATAGCCGACCTCGGTGAATTTCGTCGCCTCGACCTTGATAAACGGTGCCCGCGCCAGCTTGGCCAGGCGGCGGCTGATCTCGGTCTTGCCGACACCGGTCGGCCCGATCATCAGGATGTTCTTGGGATAAACCTCGTCGCGCAGATCGTCGCCAAGCTGCTTGCGCCGCCAGCGATTACGTAGCGCCACGGCCACGGCGCGCTTGGCGTCCCTTTGGCCGATGATGAAACGATCAAGCTCGGAAACGATCTCGCGGGGGGTCAGGTCGGTCATAGGGGCCTCATCTCGTTCAGTCACAGGTAGGGGCAGCGGCCCGCATTCGCAAGAACGTGTCGCGAAACCCGCTTCGCACTGTTAGTCCTTTTGCATCCGGCATGAACTTGACCGGGGGGTTTCTCGAGGTGTGAAGCATGAAAGCTCTGTTGGCGTTTATAGCTCTGTCGTTTGCCCTTGTGACCACGGCCAATGCCGAGGGCGCCTGTAGCTACGTAAATATGCGGTCGCTCGGGTCCGACCAGACCCGCGAATTTTCGGTTGAAAACCGGTCGGGTGCCCGCACGCTCAAGCTCTACGGGATCGACTTTGAGGGAAAACCTGTCCTCTATGCCGAGATTGGTCCTCGCCAGAAGGT
>JAURFB010000109.1 GCA_030827165.1 Marivivens sp. | reverse complement strand
GTGATTGACCGCCGCCCCTTCCCTCCCGAAGCCCTGTTTTGCCGGGTCAAGGGCGGTTTCCTGACGTGAGCCCCGCATCCGCTAGCCCCAATGCCCTGCCGCGACGATTCGGCGCGCGACCGGCCTTGGCTTGCTGTTTGGCCAAAAACTTTTGCTCCCTTTCGAGTCTTTGCCGGATTTGCGGCAAACTGCCGTGAATGAAAGAGTTTTGGTCGCCCCTGCTTGCAATCTTCGGCGTGGCATGGCCCCATCCATTCTGACTCAGATGAAGATATATGTTGCCAAACGCACCGTGTTTGATCAAATTTATCTCCAATAAGTCCAATAACCACCACTGGGAGACCAAACCATGAAGAAGACCTGGCTGCTTTCGGCAGCGACTTTGGCTCTGGTAGCAAGTGCTGCTGCGGCCGAAGAAGTCCGCGTTTACAACTGGTCGGACTATATCGACGAAGAGCTTCTGACCAAGTTCGAAGAAGAAACCGGCATCGACCTGATCTATGACGTTTTCGATTCGAACGAAGTCCTGGAGACCAAGATGTTGGCCGGCGGCTCGGGCTACGACATTGTCGTTCCCTCGGGCACCTTCCTGCAGCGCCAGATTTCTGCCGGCGCGTTCCAGAAGCTCGATTATTCCAAGCTGTCGAACGCGGGCAACCTCTGGGATGTCATCAACGATCGCACCGCCCAGTACGACCCCGGCAACGAGTACTCCATCAACTACATGTGGGGCACGACCGGTATCGGTGTGAACGTCGGCAAGGTTCAGGAAGTCCTGGGCGCCGACGCTCCGATCGACAGCCTCGCGCTGATCTTCGATCCGGCCAACATCGAAAAGCTGGCCGCTTGTGGCGTTCAGCTGCTTGATGCGCCGACCGAGATCATCCCGGCCGCGCTCAAATACATCGGCGAGGATCCGGCCAGCGTCGATCCCGACGTCATCGCCAAGGCCGAGCCCGTGCTGATGGCCATTCGTCCCTATGTTCAGAAGTTCCACTCGTCCGAATACATCAACGCCCTCGCCAACGGCGAGATCTGCGTCGCTTTCGGTTGGTCGGGCGACATCCTGCAATCGCGTGACCGCGCCTGGGAAGCCGACAACGGCAACGAGATCGCCTATAACGCGCCGGTGGAAGGCGCTTTGATGTGGTTCGACATGATGGCCATCCCGGTCGACGCTCCGAACCCCGATGGCGCCCACAAGTTCCTGGACTTCATCATGGACGCCCAGAACATGGCTGCGGCCTCGAACTACGTCTACTACGCCAATGGCAACAAGGCCTCGCAAGAGTTCCTTGTGGAAGACGTGATCGGCGACACCGCGATCTATCCCGACGAAGCCACTCTGGAGAACCTCTACACCACGATGCCCTATGACGCCGCTGTCCAGCGTGTCGTGACGCGCTTGTGGACCCGCGTTAAGTCGGGCACCTAAGGCTCTTTGAAAACATCGCCCCGCGCCGGAACACTGGCGCGGGGTTTTTCTGTGATACGAGGATATTATGGCGCAGCCATCGAAGACCCCTGTCGTGTTCGCCCCTTGGGAAGACCAGACCCAGAAGCCGGTCATTCAGTTCAAGAATGTCACCAAACGCTTTGGCAATTTCACGGCGATCGACAATCTCAGCCTCGACATCTTCGAGCGTGAGTTCTTTGCCCTTCTAGGCCCGTCGGGCTGTGGCAAGACAACGATCATGCGGATGCTCGCCGGCTTCGAGTCTGCGTCCGAGGGGACCATTCTTCTGGGCGGCAAAGACATCAGCGCCGTCCCGCCGAACAAGCGGCCTGTGAACATGATGTTCCAGTCATATGCTCTCTTTCCGCATCTATCCGTCTGGGACAACATCGCCTTCGGCTTGCGTCGCTCTTCGATGCCCAAGGACGAGATTGGCGCCCGCGTTGACGAGATGTTGCGCCTGACGCGCATGGAGAAATTCGCCAAGCGCAAACCCCACCAGATTTCCGGCGGCCAGCGCCAGCGCGTCGCCCTTGCCCGCAGCCTTGCCAAGGCCCCGAAGCTGCTCCTTCTCGACGAACCGCTCGGCGCGCTCGACAAGAAGTTGCGCCACGACACCCAGTTCGAGCTGATGGACATTCAGGAAAAGACCGGCACCACCTTCGTGATCGTGACCCACGATCAGGAAGAGGCGATGACCGTTGCCAGCCGCGTCGCGGTCATGGACCACGGCAAGCTGATCCAAGTCGCAACACCTGCCGCGATCTACGAGACCCCCAATTTCGTCTATGTCGCCGACTTCATCGGCGAGGTGAACTTGGTCGAGGGCAATTCCAGGAAAGTTGGCGCCGACAAATACGAGGTCAGCTGGGCCGAGGGCCAAACCGCCCTGCGCGGCACCTGCCCCCGTGAGATCGCCGAAGGCACCCGCGTCACCTATGCGGTCCGCCCGGAAAAGGTCGCGATCTCGGCAGAAAAACCAAAAGATGCGGCCAATGCCATTCAAGGCTCGGTCCATGACATCGCCTACCTCGGCAATATCTCGACCTATCACGTCATGCTGCCCACCGGTCAGGTGATCAAGGCGCAAGAATCCAATACCCGCCGCCTCGCCAACCGGCACTTCACCTGGGACGATCAGGTATGGCTTTCGTTCACCGACACCGCCGGTGTCATACTGACCGAATAGGGGCGCGTCATGAACTACCGCCGCCTAATGCTGATCGGTGTTCCATATCTCTGGCTCCTGGGGTTGTTCCTGGTGCCGTTCATCATCGTTCTGAAAATCTCGCTGTCGGATATCGCGCTGTCGATCCCGCCCTATGCGCCGACCCTCGACCTCTCCGAAGGCTGGGCTGGCCTCAAGGATTTCTTCAGCAAGCTCGACTTCGACAACTTCCTCTTCCTCAAGACCGACCCGCTTTATTGGAAAGCCTATGTCTCGAGCCTTCAGATCGCGATCTTTTCGACCGCGATCACACTTCTTGTGGGTTATCCCATTGCCTACGGCATGGCCCGCGCGCCGGAGGAATGGCGGGCGACGCTGATGATGTTGGTCATCCTGCCGTTTTGGACCTCGTTCCTGATCCGCGTCTATTCGTGGATGGGCATTCTCGGCAAGGAGGGCTTTCTCAACGCGACCCTGATGTGGCTGGGCATTGTCGACGAACCTCTGACGATCCTGAATACCAATACCGCTGTCTATATCGGCATCGTCTACACCTATCTGCCCTTCATGATCCTGCCGATCTATGCCGCGCTGGATAAGCTGGACATCTCGCTTCTTGAGGCCGCCGAAGACCTCGGCTGCACCCGCACCTCGGCGTTCTGGCTGGTGACCCTGCCGCTTTCGCGACCGGGCATCGTGGCGGGTAGCTTTCTTGTCTTCATCCCGGTGATCGGCGAGTTCGTGATCCCCTCGCTGCTAGGCGGATCAAATACGCTGATGATCGGCAAGATCCTGTTCGAAGAATTCAGTTCCAACCGTGACTGGCCGGTTGCCAGTGCCGTGGCGGTGCTTTTGTTGCTGATCGTCGTTGTGCCGATCGTGCTCTTCCAGCGCAGCCAGGAACGTCAGGCGGAGGCCCAGAAATGAGACGCTTTAGCTGGTTCAACGCCACATCCCTGACGCTGGGTTTTGCCTTCCTTTACCTACCGATGCTGATCCTCGTGATCTATTCGTTCAACGGCGGCCGCAACGTTGCCATCTGGGCCGGCTTCTCGACCAAATGGTATGGCGAGCTGTTCCGCGATCAGGCTTTCCTCGATGCGGCATGGGTTACATTGCGGGTGGGCCTGATGTCCTCGACGCTGGCGACGATCCTTGGAACGATGGCGGCCTATGTCATCGTCCGCGGCGGGCGCTTCAAGGGCCGCACCGTGATGTCGGGTATGCTTTATGCGCCGATCGTGATGCCCGAGGTGATCACCGGCCTCTCGCTCC
>JAURFB010000028.1 GCA_030827165.1 Marivivens sp. | reverse complement strand
GCCAAAACCGCCGAGCGGCGCGAAGCATAGGGATGCGCGGCGCGAAGCTGCATCGGCTTTCCTTTCAGGTCAGGTTGCCGGATCAGCCGGCCAGAAGCTCGGACTCGTAGCCTGCTTTCTTGATCGCTGCGGCAATATCGGCGGCGGATTTGCCGGTTGTCACCGTTACGTTGCGGCTTTGGAGATCACAGGTCACGCCCGCCGCCGGGTCGGTGGCGGCGATGGACTTTTCGATGGCCGAGGTGCAATGACGCAGCTCATCTTGGGAACGCTGAACTTCATTTCTGCCTCCAGGATTGACCGATTGTCGACAGCATCCCACCAGCAAGCTTGCGGTCAAGCGGGAAATGGGGGAGCGGGTCAAACCATTTGAAAATGGCCATATTTGCGATCGTCCTGCCCCCGGTCTCAGCCGGTTTGCGGACCGGAAAAAATTGAAATCGCAGGGGTCGGGGTGCAAGACTGGCGCGGGGTGCCTATATGATTCCGAAGCGTGCAGCGGCTCCAGGAGATTGAGCCATTAATATCCTGATGTTCACCAACACCTATTTGCCTCACGTCGGGGGCGTGGCGCGGAGCGTCGACACGCTTTGCAGCGGTCTGCGGCGGCGTGGG
Source organism: Marivivens sp. (assembly GCA_030827165.1). Classification (GTDB taxonomy): domain Bacteria; phylum Pseudomonadota; class Alphaproteobacteria; order Rhodobacterales; family Rhodobacteraceae; genus RFZI01. The sequence goes on along the minus strand of JAURFB010000028.1, from coordinate 27,635 downwards.
CACAAGGTCTTGGTTATCGCGCCGACCTTCAAGGGCCATGAGGAAGATACGCCCGGTGTCATGCGCGTTCCAGCACTCAAGCATATGGGAAATTCCGACTATTCGATGCCGATCCCCCTGTCGCGATCCATTCAGGACGAGATCGATGCCTTCGGGCCGGATATTGTCCATTCGCATCACCCCTTCTTGCTGGGGCATACGGCCCTGCGGGTCGCGGCGACCTGCGGCGTTCCGCTCGTCTACACCTACCACACGCGCTACGACATCTACGTCAGACAGTTCGTCGATTCCCAACGCCTTTGGCCGGACCTCGTCCGCAATCTGGCCAACGGGTATGCCAACCTTGCCGATGCCATTATCGCACCCAGCCAGAGCATGAAGGATCTGTTGCTTCGGCAAGAGGTTCGCTCGCCGATTTCGGTGATCCCGACCGGCATCGATACGGAACGTTTTGCCAAGGGGAATTGCGCAGGAAACCACAAAAGGCCTGGGTTGACGAAAGAGGATGTAGTCGTCGGACATCTGGGGCGGCTGACCGCCGAAAAGAATCTCGATTTTCTGTTCGCCGCCGCGGTCCGGTTTCTGGAAGAAAACCCGAAAGCGCAGTTCATCTTTGCCGGCGATGGTCCGATGCGCGCCGAGATGACAGCGCGGCTTGACAAAGATCCCGTTCGTCCGCGGATGCATTTCCTCGGGCCGAAAGAGGGTGATGACGTGGTTGCCTTCTATTCGGCGATCGACGTGTTTGCCTTTGCTTCCATATCGGAGACTCAGGGCCTCGTTGTGGCCGAGGCGCTCGCCTCAGGGGTGCCGGTTGTCGCGCTCGATGCCTCTGGTGTTCGCGATGCGCTGCGCCACTGCGCGAGCTGCGTTCAACTTGGTGCAGATGCCAGCCCCGAAGCCTTTGCCGCCGCCCTGTTCGGCTTTGCCGGGCGAAGCACCGACCAGATCGAGAAGGATCGCATCGCGGCGCGAGCTGGAGCCGAGCCCTATTCTATCGCAGCAATGTTGGAGAACGTCGAAGCGCTGTATGCCCAGGTATCGGAGGTTGCCCGGAGCGAAGACCAGCAACGCCGATCTGAGTGGGAGCGCATATTGGAGGGCCTTGCCGCCGAGGTGGATATGCTTGAAAACCTCTTCCGAGCGGTCGGGATCACCTTGCTGCCAAGAGCAAGAGGCGCCTTACGTTGACCGAACCCAGGCCCCAGCGACTGAATTGGGAAGAAGGCCGCCCGTTTGGCAAGATTGCGGCCATCCTCGTGGCCGGGATCATCTATTCCCTCTTGGCGCTCTGGAGTGCGACTTGGCGGATCGACAAGAGTGAGATGCGCCGGCTCGACGAGGCACGGGCCACAGGAAAGCCCATCATCGGTATCGTCTGGCACGGCACATATGTCCCGCTCTTCAGGCTTATCGCGGGGCAGCCGGCGCTGGTGGTGACAAGTTATTCTTTCCGTGGATCGGTCATTGCAAGGTTTTGCAGCTGGCTCGGGTATCACTCGATACAAGTCGAACGGGGCAATCATGGCGGACGCCGTGCGATCCGCGAAGAGCTGTCTCATCCCAATGCCCTGGTTGCGATCGCGCCCGACGGTCCGCTCGGGCCGCGGCATGAGGCCAAGCCGGGCGCCGCCGCGCTTGCGGTCGAATTCGGCGCCTTGCTGTTGCCGATCTCGGCCACCTCAAGCCGGAAAAAGATCGTCGCGAGCCGCTGGGACAAGATGGAGCTGCCGCTGCCGACAGCCCGCGTGACGCTTCGGATCGGCGAGGCTTTCGAAATCCCAACGCAGGCCAGCCCCGAAGAGGCCAAGGCGCTTGTCGAGAACGCCCTCAACGCGCTGATCTGAGCTCCTGATCCGAAGATTTCGCTATCACCCGCTCCCGCGCCTCGGCAGTATGACGCCAAGTGCAGGGAGAGAAGCGCCGTGTCAGTCGAGAAAGTGAATACCCTGGTTGTCGGGGCTGGGCAGGCGGGGGTTGCCATGAGCGAGCACCTGACCAGGGCCGGCATTCCCCATCTCGTCCTCGAACGCGGCCGGATCGCCGAGCGCTGGCGGTCAGAGCGGTGGGACAGCCTCGTGGCCAATGGCCCGGTTTGGCACGACCGTTTTCCAGGGATGGAATTTGACGCGTTCGACCCCGACGAGTTTGCCCCGAAGGAAAAGGTAGCCGACTACTTTGTCGGCTACGCCAAAAGCTTTGACGCGCCGATCCGCTGCGGGGTCGAGGTCCAAAGCGTCACCCGTCTTGAGGGGCGCGAGGGATTTCGGGTCGAAACTTCGGACGGCGTGATCGAGGCGGCGAATGTGGTGGCGGCGACGGGGCCGTTCCAGAAGCCGACCTATCCGCAGATCGTCCCCGAAAGCGCTAATGTCTTGCAGATGCATTCGAACGGATACCGCAATCCCGGCCAGCTGCCCGCAGGGGCGGTTCTGGTCGTCGGGGCGGGGTCGTCCGGTGTCCAGATCGCCGACGAGTTGCGCGCCTCGGGCCGCACCGTCTATCTCTCGGTCGGAGCACATGACCGCCCGCCGCGCGCCTATCGCGGGCGGGATTATTGCTGGTGGCTCGGCGTCTTGGGTAAATGGGATGCGCCTGCGCCCCGCCCCGGCACCGAACATATCGCCATTGCCGTGAGCGGTGCGGGCGGTGGCAAGACGATAGATTTCCGCCGCCTTGCCAGCGAGAGGATGAATCTTGTCGGCCTGACCGCCGCTTATGAGAACGGCGTTCTGCGCTTTGCCCCCGATCTGGCCGACAACATTCGGCGCGGCGATGCCAATTACCTCTCGGTTCTGCGCGAGGCCGATGCCTATTCCGAACGCAACGGCCTTGATCTGCCGCTGGAGCCAGAGGCGCATGAGATCGGCCCCGATCCCAAATGCATGACGAGCCCGATCCTTGAACTGGATCTGAAGAAGGCAGGGATCACGACGATCCTTTGGGCCACCGGCTATGCGCTCGATTTCGGCTGGCTCAAGGTGGATGCCTTTGACGAGACCGGCCGCCCGATCCACCAACGCGGCGTCTCACAAGAGCCGGGTATCTATTTCCTCGGCCTGCCGTGGCTCTCGCGGCGTGGTTCGTCCTTCATCTGGGGCGTCTGGCACGATGCCCGCTTCATCGCCGACCAGATCGGCATTCAACGCAGCTATTGCGCCTACAAGGCCCCCGCCGAACGCACCTGACCCCCCGGAGACCCTCATGGCCCACTACCGCCACCGCAAGTTCAACACCAAGGACACCTACCCCGAACAGAAGCTCGACAACGATCTGTGCCAAGCGGTTGTGACGCAGGGCGGACGGACCATCTATCTGCGCGGTCAGTGCCCGCAGGAGCTCGATACCGCCAAGAACATCGCCAGCCACGATCCGGTCGAGCAGACCCACAAAGTCATGCAGAACATCAAGCAGTTGATCGAGGAATGCGGCGGCCAGATGGAGCATCTGGTGAAGGTCGTGGTCTATATCACCGACGTGCGCCACCGCGAGGCGGTCTATCGGACGATGGGGGAGTATATCAAAGGCGTGCATCCGGTCTCGACCGGTTTGGTCGTGAGCGCCTTTGCGCGGCCCGACTGGCTGGTGGAAATCGACGGCACCGCCGTGATCCCGGACTAGGCGCATGACCTTTTCCCTCGTCGCCCGCTGCAAGGATACCGGCATGTTCGGGGTCGCGATCTCGTCCTCGTCTCCCGCTGTGGCGGCGCGTTGCTCTTACGCGCGGGCCGGCGTTGGCGCAGTCGCTTCGCAGAACGTGACCGACCCCTCGCTTGGCCCTCTCGGGCTAGACCTGATGGAAGGCGGGATGAGCGCCGCCGAGGCCGTGGCCGAAATCCAGCGGCGCGGCGCATTCATCCACTACCGGCAGGTTCTGATCGTCGATGCCACCGGCGGCACGGCGATCCATTCGGGGCCGAACTCGCTGGGCGTCTGGAGCGAGGCACGGGCCGAAAATGTCGCCTCGGGTGGCAATCTCTTGGCGGATGCGGATGTTCCCAAGGCGATTGTCGACGGCTTCCTCTCTGCCAAGGGCCATCTTGGCGACCGGCTGATCGCCGCCATGCGGGCGGGGCTTGCGGCGGGTGGCGAGGCCGGGCCTGTCCATTCGGCGGGGATGAAGATTGTCGACAAGGTAAGCTGGCCGGTGGCCGATCTGCGCTGTGACTGGACCGAAGGCGACCCGATCGGGGCCATCGCGACGGCGTGGGACATCTACAGGCCGCAACTTGACGCCTATGTCCAGCGCGCCCTCGATCCGCGCGCCGCGCCCTCCTATGGCGTGCCGGGAGACGAATAAACCGATGCGCGATCCTCGCTATGATATTCTGTTCGAACCGGTGAAGATCGGCCCGCATACCGCCAAGAACCGCTTCTATCAGGTGCCGCATTGCAACGGGGGCGGCTTTCGCGATCCGTCGGCCGCCGCCGAGATGCGGGGGATCAAGGCCGAGGGCGGCTGGGGCGTGATCTTCACCGAACAGACCGAGATGCACCACTCGTCCGAGATCACTCCTTTCATCGAACTACGGCTTTGGGAGGATCAGGATATCCCCTCGATCGCCCGCATGGCCGAGCGGATGAAAACCCACGGGGGCCTCGCCGGCATCCAGCTCGCCTATTCGGGGATCAACGGGCCGAACCTCTATACCAAGGAGGTTCCCCTCGCGCCCACGGCCCTGCCGATCCGCACCTTCACCAACGATCCGGTGCAGGCGCGCGCGATGGACAGGGAGGACATCCGCAACCTGCGCCGCTGGTTCGTCAATGCCGCCAAACGGTGCCAGACGGCGGGGTTTGACCTAGTCTGCCTTTATGGCGCGCACGGCTTTGGCATCTTTCAGCATTTTCTCAGCCGGGCCACCAACCAGCGGACTGATGAGTATGGCGGCAAACTTGAGAACCGCGCCCGCTTTGCCCGAGAGGTCATCGCCGATATGCGCGACGCAGTGGGCGAGACGATGGCCTTTACACTTCGTGTCTCGCTGGACGAGACCATTGGCGAGCTGGGGTTTTCCAACGCCGAGGTGCGCGATTTCATCGAGATGAACCGCGATCTGCCCGATCTGTGGGATCTGGCGCATGGAACGTGGGAAGATTGCTCCGGCCCCTCGCGCTTCAAGGAAGAGGCCGCGCAAGAGGCGCTGGTGCGCGGCATCCGCGAACTTTCCGACAAGCCTGTTGTCGGCGTGGGGCGTTTCACCAGCCCCGATGTGATGGCGCGGATGATCCGGCAAGGCACGCTCGATTTCATCGGCTGCGCGCGGCCCTCGATTGCCGATCCCTTCCTGCCCAAGAAGATCGAGGAAGGGCGGATCGAGGACATCCGCGAATGCATCGGCTGCAATATCTGCATCACCGGCGACATGACCCAAGGCATGGGCCGCTGCACCCAAAACCCGACATGGATGGAGGAATGGCGGCGCGGTTGGCATCCAGAGCGGATGAATCCGAAAGGGACGAGCCAGAACGTGCTGATTGTCGGCTCAGGCCCGGCGGGGCTTGAAGCGGCGCGAGCGCTCTCGCTGCGCGGCTATGACGTGGCGATTGCCGAGGCGCGGGAAGAGATCGGCGGGCGGGTTGCCCGAGAGCGCAAATTGCCGGGGCTGTCGGCATGGGGGCGGGTCGTGGATTATCGCCAGTATCAGCTGTCGCAGAGGCCCAATGTGGAGACCTACCTCGCCTCGCGCCTCGACGCGGGCCAGATCCTCGACTTCGGGTTTCAGAACGTCTGCATCGCCACCGGATCAACCTGGCGGCGTGATGGCGTTGCGCGGCAGCACGTCGTGGCGATGCCGATGGACCCTTCGATGCCGGTCTATACCCCCGACGATCTGATGGAGGGGCGGCTGCCCAAGGGGCGCGTCGTCGTTTATGACGACGACCACTATTACATGGGCGGGGTCTTGGCCGAGCTTCTGGCGCAGGCGGGTTGCGAGGTCACGTTGGTGACGCCTGCGCCCTATGTCTCCGACTGGGCGCGCAACACGCTTGAACAAGTGGCGATCCATGTCCGCCTTGCCGGGGCGGGGGTGAAGATAATACTGAACCGGGGTGTGGCGGCAATCCATGCGGGCGAGGTCGAGACCAATTGCAGCTATACGGATGCCCGTGAGCGGACATCCTGCGACGCGGTGGTGATCGTCGGCTCGCGGCAGTCGCAGGACGACCTCTTTCACGACCTTCAAGCGCGGAAAGCCGATTGGAACGATGCCGGCATCCTCTCGGTCAAGGTGATTGGCGATGCCAATGCGCCGGGGCCGATCGCGTGGGCCACCCATGCCGGGCACCGTTATGCCCGCGAACTGGACATGCCCGATCTTGGCGACGCTCTGCCATTCCGTCGCGAGGTGACGCGCCTTGCCGACTGAGATGACCCGCACCCTCGAAATCCTCGAGCGCCTGATCTCCTTCGATACGGTCAGCGCGAAATCGAACCTCGCGCTCGTGGACTATGTTGAATCTCTGCTGAAGGCTGCCGGGGCGCGGGTGCAGCGGTTTTCCGATGCGACCGGAGAGAAGGCGGGCCTCTATGCCGAGATCGGCCCGGATGGGCAGGGGGTCGCCCTCTCGGGGCATACGGATGTTGTTCCGGTCGAGGGGCAGGTCTGGACGCGCGATCCCTTTCGCCTGACCCTTGAGGCGGGCCGCGCTTATGGCCGTGGCACGACGGATATGAAGGGCTTTGTGGCGGGCGTTCTGGCAGCTGCCGAACGGGCAGGCAGGGCAAAGTTGCGCGAGCCGCTCAAGATTATCCTCTCCTACGATGAAGAGGTGGGCTGCCTCGGCCTGAAGGAGATGTTGCCCGATCTTCTTCCCATGCTCGGCCAGCCCCGCGCGGTGATCGTCGGCGAGCCGACCGGGATGCAGACCGCCATCGGCCACAAGGGCAAGGTGGCGCTGCGGGCGGTTTGCCACGGGCAGGCGGGCCATTCGGCCATGGCGCCGGATTTCGTCAATGCGATCCATTTGGCCGCCGATTTCGTCTCGGCCCTTCGCGAAATACAGGCCGCGATTGCGGTCGGGGGCAACAAGGATGACGGCTACGACATCCCCTATTCAACCCTCCACGTCGGCAAGATCTCGGGCGGCAGGGCGCTCAATATCGTTCCCGACAGAGCCGAGATCGACTTTGAAATCCGCCACCTCGCGGCTGACGATCCCCGCACGATGATCGCCGACCTGGGGGCGCGTGCCGACGAGATCGCCGCCCGTTATTTGGGCGCCTTTCCGCAGGCGCGGATCGAGATCGAAGAACGCAACGCCTATCCCGGCCTCGCGGTGGACCCTGCGTCAGAAGTCGTTGAACTCGTGCAGCGCCTTACAGGGCAAGGCGGGACGTTCAAGGTTCCTTTTGGCACCGAAGGCGGCTTTTTCGCCAAGGTGGACCTGCCTGTGGTGGTCTGCGGTCCGGGGTCGATGGCGGGGCAAGGGCACAAGCCGGACGAGTATATCGACCTGAGCCAGCTGGAAGCGCTTGATGCGATGCTGGGCCGGGTTTTGGCCGAAATCGCCGCCTGAGCCCAACTTCCGAAATCGGAATGATGTTTTCCCGTCTCGGGCTGGAGCGGAATTTTGTTCTGTTCCGGCAAGGGCGGCTGGAGCGGTATTCTGCTTTGGCGCCCCAACCCGCCACGGTCTCCTTATTTTTTGGAAACAATTGCAATTGGTTAGGCTGAGTGCGACTTATAGGAGGAACCGTAGGAGATCGCCCGTGTCCCTTTCATCGATTCCCGCCGACTGGATCTTTGGCCTTGCGGGCGGCCTTGTGATCGGACTTTCGGCGGCCGTTCTCTTGCTGGGCAACGCCCGCATCCTCGGTGCCAGCGGCATCCTTGGCTCGGTCGTCGAGGGGAGCGAACCCGACACGACCACCGAGCGGCTCTGGTTCCTTGGTGCGCTCGTTGGAGCTCCGGCGATTGCCGTCGTGATCTTCGGCGCCCCGCAGACCCATGTTTCGGGCAACCTGCCGCTTCTCGTGATTGCCGGCCTTATGGTCGGTCTGGGTACGCGCCTTGCCAACGGCTGCACATCTGGCCACGGCGTCTGCGGGATGTCGCGGTTTTCAACGCGCAGCATCGTCTCCACCCTCGTCTACCTCGCCGCCGGTTTTGCCGTCATGGCCGTGGCCCGCCACATCTTGGGAGTCCTGTGATGCGCAACCTGATTTCTGCTGTTTCCGGCGGCCTCTTCGGCCTTGGCCTTCTGATATCGGGCATGACTGACACCGCCAAGGTTCAGGGCTGGCTGGATCTATTTGGCGATTGGGATCCGACGCTTGCCTTCGTTCTTGGCGGAGCCATCCTGCCGATGCTTCTGGCGTGGCGGATCGCGCCGCGCCGCAAGGTCTCGGTGACGGGGGTTGCTTTCCCGACAATGCCGCGAAAGGTCATCGACGGCCGTCTTCTTGCCGGCTCGGCCCTGTTTGGCGCCGGTTGGGCGCTTGCCGGGTTCTGCCCGGGCCCGGCTTTGGCTTCGATCACCTGGGGCGGGCTTGGTGGCCTTACCTTACTTTTGGCGATGATTGGCGGGATGATCGTATCTTCGCTGGCAGGAAAGCGCCGTTTGGCCGCCGCCTGAAGGATTGTCAGCCGCGCAGTCTTTCGAAAAAACTCACAAGGATCACAAGGCTGTCGTGTCGCTCGGCTTTGGCAGCGCGGGCATAGTCAAGGAGCGCCACCTCGTGATCGAGAAGTAACTGCGCTCCATCCCGATCATCGGGAGGCGCCGAATTTGCGACCGCCTCGAACTCGGCGACGAAAACGGGATAATCGCGGCACATTCGATCCAGCAGTTCCGTCCAGCCGAGGGATTTCAGCGCCTCGGCTTCAGTGCGACCCTCGTCGCGAATTGCCGTGGCCCGCGCCGGATCAACGCCAAGCCGCTGCGCCATCGGCGCCAAGACCTCAAGCATCGCGCCCTCGATGGCCGACATGAGCAACAGGGCCTCTCGCGCCTCTTCTAAGTGATAAGACGCAAGGGTCGCGAAGAAGGTCTCGCCCGAAATCTCTTCTTCGTAGAAGGCGCGAAGACCGTCGGCCGGTGTTGGAAAGGATCTGGGTTCGATTGTCACGACAATGCCTCTGCAAGCCGGTCGTTCATCTGCCGCCAGCGATAGCTGGCCTCTGCCGCGACCGCGCCGATCGGGCCGAATGTGGCCTGACGGGGGATCGCCGAGAAGGGTTCAAGCGCGGCCGGTTCGCCCAGCAGCGCCTTCGACAGGGCAATCGCGGCGGCGGGGGCCGTATTCATCCCGTGGCCGCCAAAGCCAGCGATGGTGAATAGTCCGGGCTCAATCTCGCCCACATAGGGCATGAAATGGTGGGCATAGCCCATGTTGCCGGCCCAGGCCGTGTCGATCCCGACAGCGGCCTTGTGCATGTCGCGTGCGAGGCCGGGATAGATATTGCCGATATCCTTGGCGACCATGCGGCGCACGGCCTCGACCTCGAGCGTGCCGAAGGCGGTGATCCCGAGACCCCAGAGAAGCCGCCCGTCGGGCAGGCGGCGGTAGTAGTTGCCGGCGCGGCGCGTGTCGTCAACCCCGGCGCGGGTGGGGATATGTTCGGAAAGGATATCCGGCATCGGATCAGTGACGCCGATATAGGTCCGGATCGGCAGGAGAAGCCGCGAAAGCCCCCCGGTTTCCGGCCCGCCATAGCCGCCCGTCGCCAGAACCACACGGTCGGCTTGGATCGTCTTGCGGCCCGAAGTGACGGCAAGGCGGGAGCCTTGCCGGTCAATCCTGTCGATCTTCGCGCCTTCCACAATAGCTTGCCCCGCCCCGAGCGCATCGCCGGCAAGAGCGCGCATGAAATTCAGCGGGTGAAACTGAACCCCGCCGTCGGAGTGAAAACCATAGCGATAGCGCGGGCTTGTCGTCTCTGCTTTCAGCGCCGCGCCGGTCAGAAGGCGCGAGGCGGCATCCATCACGGCGGGCGGCCGCCCCGAAAGCGAGACGGTCAGGATGCCGACCTTCGGGTCTGCTCCTTCATAGCCTTTCCGCCCCATGCGCTCGCGCATCCAGCGGACTCCACCTGAAGCGGCGTCTTCGAGCACCGCAGCCTTGCCCTTGCCGACGAGCCTGATCACCTGATCTTCGCCGGCGGCCCAACCCGCCGAACAAAAGCCCCCGTTGCGCCCGGATGCGCCGCCCGCGATCCTGCCCGCGTCGAGAAGGGCCGCCGAAACGCCCGCCTCGGCCAGATGCCAGAGCAGGGAAAGGCCCGCGAGCCCGCCGCCGACAATCACCGTGTCATAGGCCGGTGCCAGATCGGCAAGGGCCATGGTCTGAGGCGGGGCAATCCCCGTTTGATCATACCACGTCGTCGCGGTCAGCGCGTTTGGGCTCAATGCGATTTGCCCTTGTTGACCATCCTGTCGAGCGACTTGATCCCCGAGGCGGCGATCAGCGTCAGCAGCACATAGATGAGCGCGGCCGAGTTGAAGGGCTCGAACGCAAGGAAGCTCTGGGCCTGAAATTCGCGCATCCGCTGCGTGAGATCCCGCACGGACAGGATCGACACGAGCGACGTATCCTTCAACATTGCGATGAATTCATTGCCAAGCGCGGGCAGAACGATCGCAACGGCCTGCGGCACGATGATGAACCGAGCGATCTGCATTTCCTTGAGGCCGAGCGTGCGCGCCGCCTCGACCTGGCCCTTCGGAATGGCTTCGATGCCGGCACGGAAGATCTCGGCCATATAGGCGGAATAGCCGATAGCGATGGCCATGATCCCGCGGGTCATCATCTGAAGGTCGATATAGCCGGCCGAGGCGCTCTTGAGCGCCCCGGCGAGCGGCAGACCGACATAGAGAATGATCACCAGCATCGGCACGCCGCGGATCGTATCGACGAAGAAATCGGAAAATACGGCCAGTGGGTGCGCCGTCAGGATCGCGCCGATCCCGACAAGGAGGAGGAACAGCGCGCCAAGGGCGAGGCAGACGATGGCAATAGTCTTGGTGGTGACGGGCAGGTAATTGGCCTGCCAGAGGATCGGCTGATCCGTGACGAGCCCTTGTGGCAAGAGTGCCGAGGTAATGGAGCCTTTTTCAAGAAGATCAAGCGCTTGCTCGACGGTGGCCAGCGATCTGATCTTGTAGGGCTCGTCCGGCGTCACATCGCCGAACTCTCCGTAACGGATCGTATCGGTCAGGCCCTGCGGCGTGCCGCTGACGATGCCGATCCGCCCGTCGAGCGATCCCACCAGTTCGACCTCGATATGAGGCCGCGTGAAGAACCAGAACGACGAGGCAACGAGAAGCACCCCCAAAACTCCGAAAATGATCGAAGCGGTCTTTGAGGGGTTGAGCCGTGTCAGAAGCGCCCAGACAAGGCCGAGGATCGACGCGCCGATATAGGCAAAGAAGGCCGCCCTGAGCGTCACCATGATGCCGACCGCAAAGCCGGCATGGGCCAGCATCAGGACATAAAAGGCGGCTGCGAAATTGATCAGCAGAAGCGCAAGCCAGAGTGCCCGCCCCGCCAAAGTCCGATGCGCGGTGATCGGCGCGATGGCCCAGCCCAGCGAAAGAAGCGCCAGACCGGCCGCCACCAGAAGGTATTTGCGCGCGGCCACAAGCATCGCGGCCTGAAAATCGGGATCGAGAATGAACGTATTGTCTGCGACGATGACGAAATCGACCGAACGGGGATCGAATTCGTTGACAATCACCGAGACAAGATAGGCATCGACCGACGACATCTGCGACAAGAGCGCCAGAAGAACGGTCTGGACCGCAAGCGCAATCGCCGCGCGGCGTCGGTCGCGGGCGATGCTTTCCGGGCCCTCGTCGGGGCGAAGCGAGCGCAGCACCCAAAGGCTTCCCAGAAAACCGGCGACGCCGACTGCCGAAAACATCAGGAACATCGCGAAAAGCGTCCAGGGATCGTTTTCGATTCCGAGCACTGCCTTGAGGGCAGGGCCGTAGCTTCGCGAAGTGGCGATCAGCCAGATTATGACGGGGAAAACGGAGAGAAAGACAAGGTTGGAGGCACGGATGCCGCGCATCCAGCTGAAGAGGGCAGTCATTCGACAGGGCCTTTCAGGGAAGAAAAAAGCCCCGGTCCGGTTGTCCGGACCGGGGCGGAATGCCGAATATTACTTCGGCCACCACTTGATGACGAGCTCGTTCAGAGTGCCGTCATCCTTGATCGCCTGCAGACCTTCGTTGAAGGCATCCTGAAGCTCGGAGCCTTCCTGGAACACAAGGCCCAGCGGATCCGACGAAAGGCCGGTGATGGCCACGGTCAGCTCGCCCGCAAACTCCTGCTCGTAGGCGGCAGCCGAGGTCGAGTCGATGATCACGCCGTCAACGTCGCCGTTTTGCAGCGCGACGACTGCGTTGTTGAAGGCGTCGAACAGGGCAAGGTTGTCGCGGCCGACAAGCTCTTCACCCAGTGCCGCGTTGGTGGTGCCGTTCTGGGAGGCAAGGCGCATGGAGCCCGACTTGAAATCGTCGATCGTTTTGCTGGCATCCTCGACACGCATCAGAACGCCCTGCTGGACGATGATGTAGGGATCGGAGAAGTCGACGATCTTGTCGCGCTCTTCGGTGATGGTCACGCCCGAGACGACCATGTCGAACTGGCCGTCGGCCAGCGCGCCGAAGATACCGTCCCACGCGGTGGTGATCCAGTTGGGCTGACAGTTGATGCGCTCGCAGATCGCGGCGACAACATCGACGTCAAAGCCTTTGACGACGCCGTCTTCGATAAACTCGTGCGGCGGATAGGTAGTGTCCGAGCCGATGTTGATGATCTGGCCCCCCAGATCGGCAGCAAAGGCCGGCATCGCAAGTGTCGCGGCAACGATTGCCCAGGCAACGTGTTTGAACATCATGATCTCCCTTTGAACGTTCACCGCTTGTCTGTGCGGCGCGGTTTTTGGTTGGGTCAGAATGAGCGGTGCTCAGCAAAAGGTCAACAAGTGCGATTCCGGTGTTCGGCCACAATCAAGCCGGGTTTTGATCGGGAAAACCGCGCGCGCGAGGTCCGACTCAAGCAAAAGAAAATGCCGATACTTTGGAGCATGGACACAGTCTTTTGCGCCCCTGTCGTATGTCGGGATCGTCCAATAGACTTGTGCGACCTCAACGATAACGTCTGATGGAGAATGTGTCAGACCTCCTCCCTCGCAGATCATTGCGGGGGATTTCTTTTGAGCCGCTCGGGCCTGCTTTTGCCAAGGAAAATCCGCGACGATCTATGGACAACCTTGAGGCCGGCCTTGCGAGACGGATGGATCATGTCGGGGCCTTGAAAGCCGGGATCTTCGAAAGCCGCCTCAAAAGCGGTGAAGGAAATGGGGGATCACATCGCGCCGATCTGGATATTGGCCAGGAATGATTCGATCTTGCCAGACATCTCGACGGCGCCGGAACCGACGATCGACAATGCAACGGCCCCCAAGCCTGCGGCAGCGGCAGTCAGGATCACGAAATCCACCGACACCGCACCGGAGTCCTCGGCAAAGAATCCGTTCCGGATGCCATTATCAGGCTGCGATTCGATCGCCCGGACCCCAGCCAGCGCGCGGCCAACCCGATCGGTGAAGATCCTGTAGCTGCAGGTTGGGCTCGCCACGTCTCTGGCCGTTTCGGCTCCGTCAAACCAGACAAGGGCGCCCCCGGCACAATACGCAAGCTGTGGTTGGGAAAAGTTGATTCTATAGATGTCGAATACTTCTCAATTCGAAACGAAACACGCAAAGGCCTCGCCAACAAGCGAGTCGGCTGTGACAACGGCAAATGGATCACCGAAAGCCATTTCCGCCAAGTCGCTCTCAATCAAAATGGGTTGGTCGGGTGGGAGCACCAGCGGTGCCTCGTTATCAAGCGCACCTGCGTCAACCCAAACGAGCCTGGAACTTGAGCCATTTGTATTCAGCCGAGACCGCCCCGATTCTCGTTGGATCGACTGCACCTCCTGAAAACCGTTGTCGAAAGTCCGGACGAGATCGCCGGCGCGAATGTCCTCGACTGGTTTCGGCCCGTCGATGGTCTCAAGCTGGGTCCCCGCCGTGATTCCGGCTTGGTCCGCCGACGTTGGGCCCGCAGCGGAATAGACGTGTGAAAACAATGCGCGCTGCCCCAAGCCTCGGTCACCGATCGAGGGGGCCATTGGGCGTTGCCGTTCCTGGGTGTCCGCATCAATAGGGGCAGAGGCGGTTTCTGTGCGGTCTTGAAGACGGCCATTTCGGCGCAGAGATGATACGAAGGAAGAAAGCATTTCGGGTCCCGTCGAGAATTGATGCCAGCGAGGGCAAGGCATCAGGCGAGTCGGGCAAAATGTGGTCAATTTGGACGTCAGAGACCAAAGAGAGACGAGGATCTCATAAGTTACGACCAGATATACTTTGGGTTATGCCGAACTATCGCTCGAGAGCGGCCGCCGTGACAAATCCGGGATGACCTGCGTCTGCCAGACCCAAGCTGCCGACGAAAATGGAGATCTCAATTTGCAGGCGGAGACTTTGGCGCCGGGTCATTCGTCCGGCCGGGCTGAGGTTCACCCGTGTTGCCCAGACTTTCTTGAAGCTCTTGAACGGTTAGCTCAAGCAACGACCGCAAATCGGGAAGCTCGTCAAAGGCTTCGGAGAATTTGCCGCTGCGTGCCAGGGTTTCCAGCTCTCCGAGCTTCGCTACGCATTGCTGCGCACCGATAAGGGCAGACGAACCTGCCATGGTATGCAGTTCTTTCAAGAGGCGTTCCTGTGCGGCTTTGGAATTGGCCTTCCCGTCCAACGCGTCCAACCGCTGGATACAGTCCTGATGATACCGCCAGATCACCTCGTCGGCGATCGCGGGGCCATAAAGCCCGATCATATCTTGGAACTGCGTTTCGTCGATCAGCGGGGTCGCGGCCGAGGCGTTCTCGGGAAGGCCCAGAAGCACCAGCAAAAGCTCCTGCCGCAAGATCGGCTTTGTAAGGATCATGTCGATTCCGGCAGCAGATGCTCTTTCCGTTTCCTCAGGAAACACATGCGCTGTAAGTGCAATTATTGGGCAGGAGCACGAGGCCCCATTCCCTGAGCGGATTTCAGACGCCGCCTCGAGCCCGCCTAGTCTGGGCATATTGACGTCCAGAATGATGCAATCGAAATGCGACTGTTCGGCAAGGCGAACGGCATCCCGCCCGTTGTCTGTTGTGGAAACTTCAAAACCCAATTCATGCAACCCGTCGCGCAACAGACTTCGGCTGAATTTGTCGTCCTCTGCAACGAGTATCCGGCGAATATTGGCGTCTTGGATCCTTTCAGCCGTTTCCCTTGGGTCAAGACTTAGCAGCTTGCGACCGCGATCCCTTGTTCGAGCTTCTTCAAGCGGGATTGAAAAGTAAAACCGACTACCCTTGCCGAGCCCGCTCTCGACCGAAATGGATCCACCCATGGATTCAGTGAAGCGCCGCGTTATTCCAAGGCCAAGCCCTGTCCCGGCAGACAGTGTCTGATCCGTCCAGTTGGTCGAGTAGAAATCTTCAAAGATCCGCTCTTGCCCGTCTTGCGCGATGCCGATGCCCGTATCGCGAACCTCAAAATCGATACTCCCGGTTGCGGAATTTTTCCGAATTTTAAGGGTGATCCGACCGTCTTTGGTAAACTTGACAGCGTTCGAGACCAGATTGACCAGAATTTGCCGCAACCGATCAGGATCACCAATCACCTCGCCCAAATCCTGCGGGAATTCTTCAAGCGCGAGGTGGTTGCCATTCCGGGTGGCAAGTATCGAATTTGCGCCAATTACTTTTTCAACAAGAATTCTGAGATCGAAGGGCTTTCTGGTGACGGCGTTTTCTATTGAGCGATCCCGTGCAACGAGAAGAAGGTTATCAACCTGATGCAGCAGATTGCGGGCTGAATCTTCAGCAATGCCAGCGAGATGTTCTTGCTTGGCGCTCTGCCAGGTTCCGTCGAGCTGTTCAATTGCCCCAAGGATCGCATGAAGCGGCGTGCGCATTTCATGGCTGACCACCGCAAGGAGGCGCTCTTTTGCACGTTCGCTGGCGCGCGCATGATCGCGCGATTCCAACAACTCTTTTTCATGCCTGAGTGTCTCGGTAATGTCGCGGACAACATAGATTTCGTCGTTGCTTTGGCCTTCGGTTGCGGTCGAGCGGAATGTTATCGACTGAAATGTTGATCCGTCCCGACGTCTCGCAAGAAGGCTCTTTCCGACGGAGCCCTGTCCGGTCTCGGCGAAGACTTCTGGCCGAAGAGCGGTATCATCGGCGTTGTGGTTCAAGCTGTCCTGAACCAGGATATCCTGTATCTGCAGGGCCGTAAGGTCGTGCCAGCTATACCTGAAGGCGACCTCGGCCGCTTTGTTGACATCAAGTATCTTGTCACCGCCGTCAACGACCAGAATTGGATAGGGTGATGCGTCGAAGACTGCTTTCAACCGCGCGGCATAGGCCAAAGTCTCGACGGTTTGTTTGCGCAATGCCCTGGCGGTAATCCAAAGCAGACAAGCAACAATCGTCATCGCCAGAAACAGGCCAGAGACCGACAGCCAATATTGCGCCAGAGTCTCAAAAACGCGCTGCCGGTAGCTTTCCGATTGTATCGCCTGAAGTTTGACGCCTGTCAGGCTTGTCTGGCGCACTGTCGGGTGCATCAGAACGGTCTGTTCTCTCAGCCGGCCGATGCTCTCGACGCCAAGGCTCTCAAGGGTGTCGATCAGCTCCGACGTTTCGAACGTGAAAGTCAGGACATCGCGAAATTTGTCGGAACTTTCTTCCGAAGTCCGGACCATCCGGTAGATATCGCTTTCATTGATCGTTGCCACGCGGCTATAGAAAATGTCAAAGCGGGTCCTGATTTCGGACCGCAGTCTTTCAACGTCTTCAGAGTCTGCCCGCCCGAGGCTTTCCTCATAGCTGCGAAGGCTTTGAGAAAATCCGATAAATTCAATTTCAAGTTGGCCCAGATTCCACGGAATGACATCATTCTTCGCTTCGGTCATATTGCCGATTTCGTTCTGGACCCGCCATCCGCTATAGGTGGCGAACAAGAGAATTACGATCGTCAAACCTGCCAGAAAACGGTTTGCACGCCCACTATTTTCGTCCGAGCCAAAGAACAGATCCAGATAGAAATTCTTCATTCTTCCACGATCATTCGGTCGAGTTGCCAGATGCTGCGTGAATAAATGAGTTCGGTGCGAGCATTCTCGTTCCCGTCATAGGGATAGATGACCCAAAGTGGCCCCTTGTCCCTGACGGTCAGATAGCTGCCGTTTCTCTTGTATGCGAGAATTGGCTCAAGATAGGTGGCGTCCGAAACTGGAATCTCGACATTGTAGTCGTTAAGCGCAACGCTGACGAATGTCCCTGCCGTAACGCCTAGCAATTCGGCCAGAGTTGAAAGCTTTATGCCTTCGAACTCCGAAACCCCGTTGGTCCAGACCGTTGAGGTGACGATAACGTCGCCCCCGAGATCTTCCAACATCGGCCGGTCGAAGACAGCCGTATCTCCGTAATTGGTGACTGCGATCGCCCCGCCGACCGTTAGTATCACGGCCTCTGTCGGAGCGCGCAGCTCCATCGGCCTGGCGGGTCCGGCAATGGCCAGGAAGACCGCAAGGAAGGTGAAGAAAGCTTTCATCTGACGCGTCGCCGCCAGGACTTGAATCCGCCTATCGGCGATCGAAGGGAGTGATATCCGATTTCTGCCGGGTTTATATCGTTTGAGTTCGTTAATATACTTTGGTATTGGGTTCTATCTACCTTCCGCTATGGGTCGGTCACGTCGCCGGCCAGCAAGCAAGTTTTTTCGGTGGTTTCGATCTATGTCTATCCTAATTGCAGACGACCATACGTTGGTTCGGGATATCATCGCTACCTTCCTCGCAAGCCAGACCGGAGCCAACGTGGAAAGAGCCAACGATTTTTCCGAGGCATTGGAGAGAGTAGGATCGTCTGGACCGTTCGACTTGGTCCTCCTTGACTACGAGATGCCGGGAATGAACGGCCTTGATGGCCTGCGATCGATGATCCGAGCCAACCACGGCAAGCCCGTTGCGATCCTTTCAGGCTCTGCATCGAGAGGGATTGCAGAAGCGGCGCTCGCGCTTGGTGCGGCGGGGTTCATTCCCAAGACGATGAGCGCCAAATCTATGGTATTTGCCGTCAAGTTTATGATTTCAGGCGAAAAGTTTGCACCCTTCGAATATCTGTTCAAGGGTAATTCTGAAGATACCTTTGGGCTTTCAAGCCGGGAAAAAGAGGTTTTGGCCGGGATTTGTGCCGGAAAGTCCAATAAGGAAATCGCGCGTGATCTCGACCTCCAGGAAGTGACGATCAAGATGCACGTGCGGTCGTTGGCCGGGAAGATGGGCGCGAAAAACCGCACCCATGCGGCGATGATGGCCCGCGAAAAAGGCCTGGTCTGAAATCAAGCCACTACGTCAGGATTTGGCGAGATGCGCAGCGCCCGCAAGGCATTGAGGATCACTGCGACATCGATCACCTCCTGCAAGATCGCGCCTTGGACAGGCGTGAGATACCCTAGGGCCGCGGCGATCATTCCCAAGACCGATAGGCCGATCCCCGCGACGACACTTTCCAATGCGATACGCCGCGCGCCTTTTGCGATTTCCATAACAATGGCGAGCCGGTCGATCTCGTCGACCAAAAGGACGACATCCGCCGCCTCGGCCGAAGCTGCCGCGCCACGGGCGCCCATCGCAACGCCGACGTCCGCTGCGGCGAGGGCCGGCGCGTCATTGACTCCGTCACCCACCATCATCACAGGGCCGTTCTTGCGCTCGGTCAGAACCAGAAGAACCTTCTGATCTGGGCCGAGATCAGAGCGAACGCCATCAAAGCCAAGCCCTTCTGTCACCCTTTGAGCAACCTCTGCCCTGTCGCCTGTGGCGAGCAACAGCCGGCCGATTCCGCCTCGGCGCAGCCGGCCCAACATGGACGCGACGCCCTCGCGCAGCGGGTCGGCCATGACGATGTGACCGGCCAGTTTGCCGTCGATCGCCAGCGCCACCAAGGCCGAGCCGGAAAGAAGGGCGGGGTGATCGCGGTCAGCCTCATCATGATGGCTTGCAACAAAGATCTGACCACCGACAACGATCCGTTTTCCCTCGACGCGGCCGGACACGCCCTCTCCCGGCTGTTCGGCAACCTCGGTCGGGATCGGAAGGGCAAGGTTCCGCTGCTGGGCCGCGGCGACAACCGCCTGCGCGACGGGATGTTTGGAGGCCTGATCCAAAGCGGCCGCATAGCGCAGCACATCGTTCTCGCTCCAGCCATTTCGGGAGTCGATCGCAATGATCCGGGGTCGACCGTCCGTCAGAGTTCCGGTTTTGTCGAGGATAAGGGTCTGGATCCGCGCCATGGCCTCCAGCGGCCTCGCACACTTGATCAGGACGCCGAAATGCGCCGCGCGGGAAAGACCCGCGACGAGCGCCACCGGAACAGCCAAGATCAATGGGCAGGGTGTTGCCACCACCAAGACCGCGACCGCCCGGATCGGATCGCCGGAAAACCACCAGGCCGCCGTGGCCAAGGCAACGGTCACGGCCAGAAATCCCAATGACCAACGGTCGGCCATGCGTGCCATGGGCGCCCTGGATTTCTGCGCCTCCGAGACAAGACGGATGATCCCGGCAGATGTGCTGGCCGCTGCGGGCCGCGTTACGTCAAGATCGAAGGCTTCGCCCGCATTGGTCGAGCCGCTCATGGCTTCCTGGCCGCTCGCAAGCCGCACCGGCAGCGATTCACCGGTCAGGGCGGACGTATCCAGGAAGGCGACATCAGAGGCGATCGATCAATCTACAGGGACCACATCCCCCTGCCGTATCAAAAGCCGGTCGCCGGGTATGATATCGTCGAGTGCAACCTCCTCGAGCGCGCCGTTGCGGTGTCGGGTGGCGGAGCGTGGCACACGGGCAAGAAGGCCATGCATCTCGCGCCGGGCGCGGCCCTCGGCAAAGATCTCGAGAAAATTGCCGCCCGAATACATGACGGCCACGACGGCGGCGGCAAGGGTTTCGCCGAACAGAAGTGCCGCCGACATCGACAGGGCTGCGACAATGTCGAGCCCGATTTCGCCCTCCAGCACGGACCGGACGATTTCGACGACAAGCGCGGCAAGCACCGGCAGGACGCCGATGGTCCAGACAAGATCAGCGGCGGCGGCACGCCCGGAAAAGCCAAGCGCAATGCCGGTCGCCAGTCCGATCAAGCCAATGGCCAAAAGTGCCGTTTTCAACAGATCGCGGCCGGATTTTTGCACTCGACATCTCCTCAAAACACGCCGCACCTGAAACCGAGAAGACGACCGATCTTGTGGCTATGCAATCCCAAACCAGCCAGAATCTCTACGTCCGCCGATGACGTGGGTTGATCGGAGCGGCAACTCGGATCATAGCCGGGGCTCTATTTGCAGGGGCGCATCGTGTTTCGGTCTATCTCCCAGTTCACGCCGGTCGTCTGGCTCATCATCCTCGCGACGATGGCGAGCCGTTTCGTGTTTTTCATGGTCTGGCCTTATCTTGCGGTGATCCTGCATCGCGATCACGGGCTCGATACGTTTCAGGTCGGCGCTTTCCTGAGTGTTTCCGGCTTTTCAGCGGCAATTACCGGGCTCTACATCGGCTACCTGTCCGACAAGTTTGGGCGCAGGCGGGTCATCATGATCGGCCTTTTCATCGCCATTTTGGCGTTGTGCCTGCTTGGTTTGACCGAGAATCTGTGGGTGATCCTCACGGCGATGCTGATCCAGAGCGTCGCTTCCAACGCGATCGAAGCGCCGGGGCGCGCCTTGTTGACGGACGAGCTGGAAGATCGCGAAGCCAAGGACCTCGCACTGCATATGCGGTATTATTCGCTGAATCTCGGGGCAGCCTTCGGGCCACTGGTCGGGGTCGCTTGGGGTATTACCGGGCGACAAGAGACGTTCCTGATCGTCGCCGGTGTGATGACTGCCTATTTTGTCGCCGCGGCCATCATTTTCTTTCGCACTCCGCTTCGGGGGCGGCTGGCCGGCAAGGCATTCTCGTTTACCGAAGCGCTCACGGTTCTGGCGCGGGACAAGGCCTTTCAAATATTCGTGCTGGCGCTCGGGATCGGCGGAATTGCCTATTCGCAGTTGGAAGCTGGCCTGATCCAATACATCCAACAAGGTGGCGAAATCGATCCGGCGACTTTTTATCCAAAGGTCACGTTTGTAAACGCCGCGACAGTCTTGGTCTTGCAGTTTCCCTTGCTGGCGCTCTTGAGCGGCATTGCCCCACTCTCACGCGCGATGCTGGGCATAAGCCTCATGGGGATCGCCTTTGCGATGATCGCCGTCGTGCCGATTTCCTCGCAATACACCATCCTGTTCGCCGTCATCGTGCTGTCGATCGGCGAGGTGATCCTGTTTCCGACGATCAACCTCATCATCGACAGGATGGCTCCCGACGAGATGAAAGGCAGTTATTTCGGCGCGTCATCGCTTGCAGGGTTCGGCTTTGCGTTTGGCCCCCTCATCGGCGGCGGCCTGCTCCATCTTGGCGGCGGGCCGGCGCTTTGGTGGACCATGGGGGCGCTCTGCGTTCTGGTGGCATGGCTCTACCATCTGGCCGAAGCGCTTCGCAAGCAAGGGCTTGCGACCAGTTGACAGCTTTGGCTTTATCGCCAGACACGTTGCGGGACGATACAACAGTATCTGCGAGGGCATGGAGATGCGCAAAATAAGGCTTGGCATGGTAGGAGGCGGGCGCGGCGCATTTATTGGCGGTGTGCACCGGATCGCAGCGCGGCTGGATGGCCGGTATGATCTGGTGGCGGGGGCTTTATCCTCTGATCCGGTTCGGGCGCGGGAAAGTGCGGCCGATCTGGGGATCGCTGCCGATCGCAGCTATGCCGATTTCGCCGAGATGGCCCGGGCCGAGGCGGCGCGAGGGGACGGAATTGAAGCCGTTGCCATCGTTACCCCCAACCATCTTCACGCTGGGCCAGCCATCGCTTTCCTCGATGCAGGTATTCACGTGATCTGCGACAAGCCGCTCTGCGCGACCAGGGCCGAGGCGGACGCGATTGCCGCCGTGGCCGCGCGCAGCACGGCGCGGTTTTTCCTCACGCATAATTACACCGGCTATCCTCTTGTCCGTCATGCGCGTCAGCTCGTCGCCGATGGCGCACTTGGGGCGATCCGGGTGGTTCAGGTGGAATACGCGCAGGATTGGCTTTCCAGATCGGTCGAGGCCGAGGGGCAAAAGCAGGCGGGCTGGCGCACCGATCCCGCGAAAACCGGCGGAGCCGGGGCGATCGGCGATATCGGCACCCATGCTCTCAATCTGGCGACATTTGTCACAGGCCTTGGGGTCGAGGCGCTGGCGGCCGATCTGCAATCCTTCGGTCCGGGGCGGCGCGTGGACGACAATGCCAACATCCTTCTGCGGTTTGAGAATGGCGCACGGGGGATGCTTTGGGCCAGTCAGGTTGCCGCGGGCAACGAGAATGGCCTGCGCCTGCGAGTCTATGGCGAGAAGGGCGGGCTTGAGTGGGCACAGGAGGATCCGAACCGAATGGCCCTGACCCTACTTGGCGCGCCCAAGCAGATCCTGACGCGGGGCGGCGCCGGAGTGGGCGATGCCTGGACCCGCATACCGCCCGGCCACCCCGAGGGGTATCTGGAAGCCTTCGCCACCCTCTATGACGAGATCGCAGACGCCATCATGGGCAAAGATTGCCCGCTCTTGCCGGGCATCGAGGCGGGACTTGAGGGGATATGGTTTATCGAGGCGGCGATGGCCTCTGTGCGGGATGGAAGCATCTGGATCCCGAGAAAGTAGGCTGGAATGGTTGTTGAAAACGCGCCCGACGCGATCGAGACGCTGCGCGCAGTCCCTGTCTTTTCCGATCTGGAAACCCAAGTGCTTGCCAAGATCCTCAGTGTTGCCGAGCGGCGGCAAATCGGCAGTGAATCCTTGCTCATTCAGCGCGGCGACCCGGCCTCGGACCTGTTCATTGTCCTGAGGGGGAGGTTCGCCGTGATGGGGCCCTCGGGCCCAATCGCTGAGATTTCGGTCGGTGAGCCGATCGGTGAGTTGGCGTTCTTTGCGGGCGGCGTGCGATCTGCCGATGTGATCGCCTCGCGAGACAGCGAGGTATTGGCGATCTCGGAAGACGGCTATCGAGAGGTCGCTGGGCAGGTTGCAGGTTTGGAGCGGAGCATCCTGTCATCGGTGGCCGGAAGGCTTGCGCGGGTAACGACCGCAAGCCCCAGGCTGCGGCCACGTCCGGGGCGTTTGGTGGCGATCGTCTCTGTGGGCGAGGCGCCAATGTCTCCGCTATTTGCCTCGTCTTTTGCGTCAGCGCTGGGGCATCACCCCGGCTGGCAGTTTGTCCAATACAAGGGGGACAAGGCCCACGATCCAATCAGCCTGCTTCAATCCTGTGAATCGCAGGGCAATGGCGCGGTGATCTTGAGCGACGGCGCGGCCGACCCGGCTGTTCTTGAGCGTATCGCCGCAAACTGCGACACGATCTATGTCCTCGGATCGCAGCCTGACGGGCCCGATCCGGTGGCGATCGGTGCGGCAGAACATGCGATCTCGCGGGCGGTATTGCCGGAGAACCGGCACCTGATCGTTGTGCGGAACGGCCCCGATGAGCCGATCGCCCACACCCAAGCCTGGACCGCGCCACGGGAATTTGCCCTGCATCACCATGTTGCCCTTGGTCGCGATGGAGACTTTGCACGCCTGAGCAGGTTTGTGACGGGCAATGCGCTGGGCGTCGTTCTGTGTGGCGGCGGGGCCTTTGGGTCGGGTCATCTGGGGGCAATCAAGGCGCTTGTCGAACATGGCATCGCCATCGACATGATCGGCGGAACCAGCGCAGGCGCGGCGGTCGCCGGGGCCGTGGCGATGGGGCTCGAGCCAGAGCGGGTGATGGATCTGTGCGAAGAGGTCTTTGTCACGAGCAAAGCGCTCAAGAAGCCCACCGTGCCACTTTACAGCGTCATTGATCATCACACGCTCGATCGCTCGATGAAAGAACACTACGGTCTGCGCCGGATCGAGGATCTTCCCCTCAATTTCTTTGCCGCCGCGACCAGCCTTACCAAGCATGATCTGAGCATCCTGCGAACGGGCGAGTTGTGGCGTGCGGTGCGGGCGTCAGGCTCGATCCCGGCGCTTCTTCCGCCGATGGTGTCTGACGATGGTGAAGTGTTCATCGATGGCGCCTTGATCGACAACGTTCCGATTTCTGCCATGCGCGACCTGAAGGCAGGGCCGAACCTGGTTTTCAATTTCCGACAGGAAAACGAATGGCGGGTCAGGTCCTCCTATGATCAGCTGCCCGGCCGGTTCGGGGCCTTTGTGCGCTTGTTCGTGAAGCGCAAGCCTCGGTTCCCGAAGGTTTTTTCCATTCTTTCAAGAACAATGATCGTCTCGTCGCGCCGTCAGTTGGAGCACATCTCGACCGAGGGCGACGTTGTGATCGAGCTAGTGACGCCGCACGGCATGGGCTTTCTCGACTGGACAAAAGGCCGGCGTTATTTCGAGCGCAGCTATCGCGAGATGTCGGCGGCTCTTGCCGTCGCGGCGCGCGCCAGCGACGATCCAATGGTCCAGTTGGCGATGGTCGCCGAAGCCATCAACGCCAGCGGCGAGCGGGACGATCAGGTCCCGCAGTAGGTAGTGTAGGGGCCGAAATCGTCGGGGGCGGGTTCGGCATAGGCCTCCAACCCCGCCTGCGGCGCAAACGGCGCGCTGATTGCGCCGAGGAGCGCGTCGAAGGGCGCCATATTTCCGGCTTCGGCCGCTTCGAGGGCCGCCTCGACCTTGTGGTTGCGCGGGATGTAAATCGGATTGACCCGATCCATCGCCGCCGCCCGCGCCTCGGGGGCGATATCTTCCTCCGCCAGCCGCCCCACATACCGGCCAAGCCAGCGGTCGGCGGCGGCGAGATCAAGGAAACGGCCCCGGAATCCATCCGCCGCCGCTCGGACAACGCCGGAAAGCGCGCGGAAGGTCTGGGTAAAGTCCGCATGGCTCTCAGCCATGAGCGCCAAGAGATCGTTCGCCAGATCAAGATCGGCGGGAAGCTCTTTCATCAGACCCATCTTGGCCCGCACGCCCGCAAGCCACGCTGCCTGATAGTGATGCGGGAAAGCCCCGAGCGTCTCGGTTGACCTGGCTATGGCGGCGTCACTGTCTTCGGGGTCGATCAGGTCCAGCAGGCTCTCGGCAAAGCGGGCGAGATTCCACTGGGCGATGTTGGGCTGGTTGCCGTAGGCATATCGTCCGTTATGGTCGATCGAGCTGAATACGGCCTTGGGATCGTAGGCGTCGATGAAGGCGCAGGGACCATAGTCGATGGTCTCGCCGGAAATGGCGACATTGTCGGTATTCATAACCCCGTGCACGAAGCCGAGGTTGACCCACTGCGCGATCAGGCGCGCCTGTCCGTCGCTGACGCGGGAGAGGAGAAGGAGGTATTTGTCCGGCGCCCCCGCAAGGTCGGGAAAATGTCTGGCAATGGCATAGTCGGCCAATTGGCGCAGTCGGTCGGTCTCGCCGCGCGCGGCGAAGAACTGAAACGTGCCGACCCGCAGGTGCGAGGAGGCAACCCTTGCCAGAACCGCGCCCGGTTTGCCCCCCTCGCGCCAAACAGTTTCGCCCGTCAGGCTGGCGGCCAAGGCGCGGGTGGTCGGCACGCCAAGCGCGTGCATCGCCTCGCCGATCAGGTATTCGCGCAGCACGGGGCCAAGCACAGCCTTGCCATCGCCGCCGCGAGAAAAAGGCGTGCGGCCCGAGCCCTTGAGGTGAATATCCCGTCGCTTGCCGTTTTGATCGATCACCTCGCCAAGAAGGAGGGCGCGCCCGTCGCCAAGCTGGGGCGAGAAGCCGCCAAACTGATGCCCGGCATAGGCCATGGCAAGCGGCGCGGCCCCTTCGGGCGCGGCGCTTCCGGCGAGAAAGGCTGCGCCTTCGGGCGATTCCAGCGCCTCGGGATCAACCCCAAGCTCGGCCGCCAGAGCAGCGTTGAGCCGCAGCACCTGCGGCGCTGGTGCCTTGGCGCCGCTCCATGGCAGATACAGCCCCTCAAGATCTCGGGCATAGGAATTGTCGAAGGTGAAGATCGCGCTCATGGCGCAAGGCTATCAGGTCTTAGCGGTAATGACAGGCCTCGTCTCAGGCCATCGCGGGGTTTTGAATGGCGGATTTTCGAAGAAAGAAGAAGCTCGCCGTCGCGAAAAGGCACAAGATGCCGGCAAAAAGGAAGGCTGGCACATACGACCCGATCATGTCCCGGCTGACGCCCGCGCCGACCGCCATCAAGCCCGCCGCAACATGGTGCGAGGCAAAGATCCATCCGAAGACAGCCGGCCCCATTTCGCGGCCAAAAGCGCCAACCGTCAAGCGGATCGTCGGCGGCAGGGTGGCGATGAAGTCAAGGCCGTAGACGATGGCAAAGATCGACAGCATGGCGAAAGACGGGTTGGCATAGACCAGCCAGATCAGGCTGAGGCCACGGAAACCGTAGTACCAGCCAAGAAGCCAGCGGTTGTCGAACCGGTCCGAGAGCCAGCCCGAGCCGATCGTGCCGATCAGATCAAAGACGCCGATCAGGGCCAGAACCCAGGCCGCAGTTGCATATGGAACGCCCAGATCGCCGCAGAAGGGGATGAGGTGAGCCGAGGTCAGGCCAAAGCTCGAGATGCCGCAGATGCCGAAGGAAAAGACGAGGATCCAGAAGACCCAGCGTTTCGACCCCATCGACAGGGCAGTGAACGAGAGACGGACGAAATTGGTGCGGTAGGGCGGCGGCGCTGGCTGCACCTCGGTTTCGCCGTAGAGCGGCAGGCCAAGCTCTTGCGGCCGGTCGCGAGCGAGCCAGACAAAGAGAAGCCAGCTGAGAACCGCGCCGACCATCGGTATGCCCATCGCCACCCGCCAGCCCCAACCGATGCTGACCCATCCGGCAAGCGGCATGAACAAAAGCATCCCGGCGGCCGATGTGCCGCCCAGAACTCCAAGGACCAATCCCTGCCTGTCCTTGAACCACCGCGAGGCGATCACCGAGGAAATCTGCGAAGCGGTCAAGCCCGGGGCGATGCCGAGGAGAATTCCTTGCCCAAGCCAGAGCTGCCATTTCGTCGTGGTCGTGACCGCGAGGTAAAGCCCCACGATGAGGCAGGCCCCGGCCACAGTGATCATTGCCCGTGGCCCGTATCGCAGCATCAACCCCCCGGCGAAAGGCGCGGTCAGGCCAAAGATGGCCAGACGCAGACCCTGCGGCGCAGACAGTTCGCCAAGGCTCCAGCCAAGGTCTTCCGACATCGGCACGATCAGGACGCTTGGCACCCCCATCGAGGCCGAGGCAAAGACAGTGTGGAAGAAGGCAAGGAAAACCATCGCCCAGCCGTAATGGATGCCCCTGCGGGAAAGCATCGCGGCGAATCCGTCGCGGGATGTGGTGATCATGGGGGGCCCTTTCAGGGCAAAACAAGGAACCAATGGCGAGAAGTAATCCGCCGAGCCTACGCTCTCCGCCCGACTTCGGTCAACGGTTAGGGAAAAACCCGCCCGTCCAAGAGCTTGCGGGCGGTGCGGATGTTTCCG
The DNA here is from genome assembly GCA_030827165.1 of Marivivens sp. Taxonomy (GTDB): domain Bacteria; phylum Pseudomonadota; class Alphaproteobacteria; order Rhodobacterales; family Rhodobacteraceae; genus RFZI01. The sequence continues at coordinate 56 of JAURFB010000028.1, read as the reverse complement.
GCGCCTGTCACCGAACCATCGGTGGCCAGATCAAGAAACACCTCGACCGCGCCGGT
>JAURFB010000112.1 GCA_030827165.1 Marivivens sp. | reverse complement strand
GAGACTGTCAACGCGATTCCTTGGGTCTGATTGCTTTGTCATTGCGGGCGGGGGAAATGCGCCTTGTCTGGCAGGGGCGCGAGGGGTAAACCCGTGATCGAATTGAACGTGAGGCAGCCATGTCCAAGCTTGTTACCATTTTCGGCGGATCGGGGTTTGTGGGGCGGTATGTTGCGCGCCGGATGGCGAAAGAGGGCTGGCGCGTGCGCGTCGCCGTCCGCAATCCGAACGAGGCGCTTCATGTAAAGCCCTACGGCGTGGTCGGACAGGTCGAGCCGGTATTCTGCAACATCCGCGATGACGCCTCTGTCGCGGCGGCGATGCAGGGCGCGGATGCTGCGGTGAACTGTGTCGGCACGTTCGACAAGGGCGGCCGCAACAATTTCGCCGCCGTTCAAGCCGAAGGCGCGACCCGGATCGCCCGCATCGCGGCGGATCAGGGTGTGGCGCAACTCGTCCACATCTCGGCGATTGGTGCCGATGCAGAAGCCGAGAGCGACTACAGCAAGACCAAGGCCGCCGGCGAGGCCGGTGTTCTCGCGCATTATCCGAATGCAATGATCCTGCGCCCGTCCGTGATCTTCGGAATCGAGGACAACTTCTTCAACCGGTTTGCCACCATGGCGATCTGGGGTGGGCCGGTCTTGCCGATTGTGGGCGCCGATACGAAATTCCAGCCGGTCCATATCGATGATGTGGCGCAGGCGGCTGTCGCCGGCATCCTCGGCAAGGCCAAGCCGGGCGTTTACGAGCTGGGCGGCCCCGAGGTCTTTACCTTCCGCGAGATGATGACCGTCATGCTCGGCGTGATCCGCCGCCGCCGGCTTATCGTCAACCTGCCGTGGTTTGCAGCAAAGGCATTGGCCTTTGGGCTCGGGATCGGAAATTTCCTTTCGCTGGGCATCATCCCCAAGCTGATCACTGCCGACCAGATCAAGGATCTCAAGGTTGACAACGTGGCGCACGACGGCGTGCCGGGGCTCAAAGAGCTGGGTATCGAACCGCGTGCGCTTGGCGCTGTGCTGCCCGACTATCTGTGGCGCTTCCGCCCCTCGGGCCAGTATTCCGAGATCAAGGCTTCGGCCAAGAACTTCCGCAAAGCCTGATAGCCGGGCACAGGGGCGATCACGATGGACAACAGCACCCTGATCGCCGCCCTTCTGGGGCTTATCGAAGGTTTGACCGAGTTCATCCCGGTTTCGTCGACCGGGCACATTCTTTTGGCGGGTCATTTTCTGGGCTTTGAAAGCGCGGGCAAGACGTTCGAGGTCGTGATCCAACTCGGCGCCGTTTTGGCGATCCTGTCGGTCTATGCGGGCAAGCTGATCGGCGTTCTGCGCGATGCGCCGCATGATCCGCAGGCGCGGCGCTTCATTGCCTCGGTGCTTATTGCCTTCGCGCCTGCCGTGGTGATCGGGGTTCTGGCGCATGATTTCATAAAGAATGTGCTTTTCGAAACGCCGATGCTGATAGCCGTCATGTTGGTGGTGGGCGGGGTTGTGCTTCTGGTGGTCGACAAGATCGCCCCCGAGCCACATCACGACGACGCGATGCGCCTGCCGATCAAGACGTCGCTGGCCATTGGCGTTATCCAATGCCTCGCCATGATTCCCGGCGTGAGCCGTTCCGGCGCGACCATCGTCGGCGCGATGATGCTTGGCGCTTCCAGGCGCACGGCGGCAGAGTTTTCGTTCTTCCTGTCGATGCCGACGATGGCGGGCGCTTTTGCCTATGATCTCTTCAAGAACCGTGACGTTCTTGATGCCAGCGCCCTGGGCGAGATCGCTGTTGGGTTTGTCGTGGCGTTCATCGCAGCCGTTCTCGTTGTGAAGGGGCTGCTCGGCTATGTGAGCCGCAATGGCTACGCGCTTTTCGGGTGGTGGCGAATCATCGTGGGATGCGGAGCGATTGTTGGGCTTTGGGTAGCTTGATCCGAATATAGGTAAGCATGAGTTACCTATAAATCACATGAATTCGCCATTTGCGACGGGGCGAGCATAATTTTTTGGCATTTAGGTCAGTATAGCTGACTTTTCATTTCAGTATGCTCGCCCTATTCAGGCTTTCCGAAGGATTGCGGAGGCTTGCAGATGGCTACTCAAAAGATGCTTACGTTCGTGACAGTAAACCGGGACATGCCCGCCAAACGGACTGCCGACGACCGCCGCAAGGATTTCGACGAGATCTATGCCGACTACGCGCGCGAGAAGGCTGCCGAGCAGGCGAGCCGTTGCAGCCAATGTGGTGTGCCCTACTGCCAGGCGCATTGCCCCCTCCACAACAACATTCCCGACTGGCTCCGCCTGACCGCCGAGGGTCGTCTGCAAGAAGCCTACGAGATCAGTCAGGCCACCAATACCTTCCCCGAGATCTGCGGCCGCATCTGCCCACAGGATCGCCTTTGCGAAGGCAACTGCGTGATTGAACAGTCGGGCCACGGCACCGTGACCATCGGCTCGGTCGAGCGCTATCTCACCGACACCGCCTGGGCCGAGGGCTGGGTCAAGCCGATCACGCCGCGCCAGGAACGCGCAGAAAGCGTCGGAATCATCGGGGCAGGCCCGGCGGGCCTTGCAGCCGCCGATGCCCTGCGCCGCGAAGGTGTGCAGGTCACGGTTTATGACCGGCATGACCGCGCCGGGGGCCTCCTGACCTATGGCATTCCGGGCTTCAAGCTCGAGAAAGACACGGTCATGGCCCGCATCGATCAGCTTGCCAGGGGCGGTGTCGAATTCGTTCCTAATTGCGCTATCGGCGAGGATCTGTCTTTCGACGCAATCCGCGGCAAGCACGACGCCGTGCTGATTGCCACCGGCGTCTACAAAACCCGCGATCTTGACGGCGAAGGCGCAAATGGCGCCGGGATCGTCCGTGCGATTGATTATCTGACCGCCTCGAACCGCAAGAGCTTTGGTGACGAAGTGCCGGACTATGAAAGCGGCGAGCTGAACGCCGAGGGCAAGCGCGTTGTCGTGATCGGCGGCGGCGATACGGCGATGGACTGTGTTCGCACGGCGATCCGTCAGGGCGCGACAAGCGTCAAATGCCTCTACCGCCGCGACCGCGCCAATATGCCCGGCTCGCAGCGCGAGGTGGCGAATGCCGAGGAAGAGGGCGTCGAGTTCGTCTGGCTCGCTGCGCCGACCGCCTTCGAAGGCGATCCGGTCAGCGGCGTCAAGGTGCAGAAGATGCGCCTCGGCGCGCCAGATGCCACCGGCCGTCAGAGCCCCGAAGTGATCGAGGGGTCGGACTATGTCGAAGGGGCCGATCTTGTGATCAAGGCGCTGGGCTTCGAGCCGGAAGACCTGCCCAAGCTTTGGGGTGTCGACGGCCTCGACGTGACCCGCTGGGGCACAGTGCGTGCCGTGGCTTCAACCGGCCAGACCAGCCTCGACGGTGTCTTCGCCGCCGGAGATATCGTGCGCGGCGCCTCGCTCGTTGTCTGGGCGATCCGCGATGGCCGCGACGCCGCAGCAGCAATCCTTGGCTATCTCGCCCAATCCGCGAGCGTTGCCGCTGAATGACCCGGGCCGCCCCGAGGGGCGACCTTCACGACCGACGGGCCGAAGCCCGAACATGAGGAGATCACCATGACCATCTATGATCAGGCCTGGG